>JANMNE010000155.1:0-13428 GCA_031373785.1 Ilumatobacteraceae bacterium | reverse complement strand
CCTCTCCACCGCATTCACGCTGCTGCCCGGCACGATCATCGCCACCGGCACGCCGGCGGGCGTCGGGTTCGTGATGGACCCGCCGCGCTGCATGAAGGCCGGTTCGACGGTCCGCATCGAGATCGACAAGCTCGGGGTTCTCGAGAACCCGGTGATCGCTCAGCCATACGTCGCCACAACCTGAGAAGGAGCCCCGCCATGACCCAGACCATCGATGGTCTCATCGAGCGCATCGCCGCGATCCGCCCGATCCTCGAAAAGAACGCCGGCGAGACCGAACGCAATCGGAGGGTCGTCGACGAGAACATCGCCGCGTTGAAAGACGCCGGCGCGTTCAAGATCATGGTGCCGAAGCGTTACGGCGGCTGGCAGGCCGACATCCGCACCAAGCTCGAAGTGTCGCGCGAAGTCGCCAAAGGGTGCGGCTCGACGGCGTGGGTCACCGCGCTGATGAACGTGTGTGCGTTCTTCGTCGGCGTGATGAACGAGCAGGCGCAAGACGACGTGTGGGGCGACAACCCCGAGGCGCGCATCGCCGGTGTGTTCAACCCGACGGCGACGTCGCGCAAGGTCGATGGCGGCATCATCGTCACCGGTGCGTGGGCATGGGCCAGCGGCTCGTACCACGCCGATTGGTCGTTCGTCGGTGTGCCGATCATGAGTGCGGACGGCGAGTTCTTGTACCCGGCGATGGCGCTGATCCCGAACAGCGACGTCACCATCGAAGACACCTGGTTCACCTCGGGCATGCGCGGCACCGGCAGCAACACCATCCACGCCGACGAGGTGTTCGTGCCCGATCATCGTCTGCATTGGGTTCCCGGATTGTTGAACCACGAGTACGACACCCCGTTCAAGGACGAGACGCTGTATCGCTCGGCGTTCATCCCGGTGGCCGCGCTGATCCTCGCCGGGCCGCAGCTCGGGCTGGCCCAGGCCGCGCTCGACTACGTGATCGAGAAGGGTCACAAGCGCGGCATCGCGTACAGCGAATACGAGTTGCAACGCGATGCGCCGACCTTCCAGCTCGCCATCTCCAAGGCGGCCACACTCGTCGACACCGCACACCTCTTCGCCTATCGCGCTGCCGCCGACATCGACGCTGCTGCCGCCGCCGGTCGAGCGATGACGTACGTCGAGCGGGCGCGCACGCGCAACGACACCGGCCATGCAGCCGAATCCGCTCGCGAGGCCATCCGCGTGCTGTGCTCGGCACACGGCGCCTCGTCGTTCGCCGAGGCCAGCCCGATGCAGCGGATGTGGCGCGACAGCGAGATCGCCAGCCGTCACGCTGTCGTCGCACCAGAGATCAGCGCCCTGATCTACGGTCGGGCCCTGATGGGCTTCACCGAGGGTGTCAGCTTCCTCGTCTAATCCAGTCGCAAAAGGAGTCACCATGTCGACCACGATGTCCCTCACGGCCAACGATGCTGCAGCTCGCGCTGCCGAGCTGATCCCTGAGCTGCGCGAGCGCGCAGCCCAGACGGCGCTCGACCGACGCCTGCCCCCGAGCAACGTCGACGCGCTACGCCGCGCCGGGGCAATGAAGACCATCCAAGCCAAGCGCAACGGCGGCTATGCCCTCGGCATCCGCAGCCACCTCGACGTGATGGGTGCGCTCGGGCGCGGCTGCGGCTCCACGGCATGGGTGGCCGGCGTCGTGCAAGCCCACGCGTGGCTCGTCTCTCATTTCCCCGAGCAGGGTCAGGACGACATCTACGCCGGAGATCCCGACGCCATCGTGTCCGCGGTCATCGGGCCACGGGGCAAGGCCACGCGCACGGCCGACGGCTACCGGCTGGAGGGCGTCTGGCCGTTCGGGTCCGGCTGCGAACGAGCCGAGTGGTTGCTGCTCGGCGCGGTCGTGTTCGACGAGGCGGGCAACGAGATCGATCAGGGCGACTTCATGGTCCCGACGTCGTCGGTGACGATCAAGGACGACTGGTACGTCAGTGGCCTGGCGGGCACGGGCTCGTGCACCATGGTGCTGCAACCGCTCGATGTCCCGGCCCACCGGTTTCTGTCGTTCCCGGGCCTGATCATGGGCACCACCCCCGGCGCCGGCCTGCACGGCGACGACTGGGTGCAGCGGTGCGCGCCGGTTCCCGTGCTGACCATCGCACTCTGTGGCGGCGCGATCGGTATCGCCAAGCAAGCGCTCGCCGATTTTCCATCGGTGATCAAGGGCAAGGTCATCGCCTATACCGCCGACCCACAAGAGCCCCACCCGTTCACCCACATTCGCCTCGGGGACGCCGCGTCGCGCATCCGCGAGGGCGAGCTGCTGCTGTACGCGGTGGCCGACGAGCTCGACGCGACGGCCCAGGCCAACGGCGAGGTGCCGTTCCTGCGTCGCGCCGAGATGCGCAACGACTGCGCTACCGCCGTACGTCGCCTGCTCGAAGGTGTCGAGATCCTGTTCCGCGAGTCAGGCGCCACTGGCGTGCGCACATCGAGCCCCATCAACCGGGCGCTGGCCGACATCCAGACGATCAACAATCACGGTCTGATGAAGCTGGAGACCAACCAGGAGATGTATGGCCGTCTGCTGCTCGGCTTGGAACCCAACTCGCCACTGATCTGAGATCGATGACGCCGCCGACGCGCGAGGAGCTCGAGGCCGCCTTCTGTTGGGAGGCCGATGACGGCATCCCCGGGCGACCGGCAATGTCCGCGTTCCGGCGCCAGGCCCGCTACCAGCAGGCGCGCTGGCGCGAAGCACACGGGCATCCGATCGGGACCCAGCCGATGGCCCCGAAACCCGGCGACACCCGGGTCCGGCCGGTGGGCAGCCGGCTGCCGCTCGACTACGCCCGCGACTCCGGCGCGAACTTCCTCACCGCCGCTGCTCTCGACGCTGCTCGGACCCGCACGTCGTTCATCGAGCCGCGCCAGAGCATCGACCACCAACGGCTGTGGGCCGACCTGTTGTCGTCGGCGGCGCTGTCGTTCAACCTGTTCGGTGACCTCGCTGCTGACCTTGCGTTGGCGGATCGCGCCGTGCATGGCTGGTTCCCCGACGCCCCTGGCCGCGTCAGCGAAGTTCGCTTCGCTCACTCCCCTGGCTGGTTCGACCCGGCCTACCTCAACAGCTTGCGCTCGTTCGCCACGATGTTCGTCCTCGACCTCGACGACGGAAGTCGAGGGCTCATCGGCGTCGAAACGATGTACCACGAACGCAACAAGCCCGAGACCCCCCGACCCGGCAACCTGGCCCACTACGGCGAGGTCGCCGGACGCGCCAACGTGTTCGTTCCCGGGGCGATCGACACGCTGAAGCAACGCGGCGACCTGTGCGTGATGTGGATCGAACACCTCCTGTTGTTCTCCATGCTGCAGCACCCCAGCGATGGCTGGACGTGGGGCCGGTACATCGTCGTGCACCCCGCCGCGAACTGCGACCTCGCCGACGCCTGCTCCCGCTACCACGCCCTGCTCGCCGACGAGACCACTTTCACCACGATGACCCTCGAGCACCTCCTCGATACGACCCCGCTCACTGGATCCACCGTCGCTGCGCTACGCGATCGGTACCTGCTCGACTAGTGCCGCCCCAGCCAACCTTTGCCCATCTGCGACCAGTGCGCGCAACTGCGGTCCAGACATCACGCCCGACGTGAACGCACGCGCCGCAGGAGCGTTGCGTCCCGGCGCCGCCGATCGGAAGTTCGCTGTCACGGACCGAGCAGGTCCCACCGATTGCCAGCGACATCGAGGAAGACAGCGACCCTCCCATATGGCTCGACCCTCGGTGCAGTCACGAACTCGACCCCCTTCGTCTCCATCCGGTTGTATGCCTCGTCAAAGTCGTCGACTCGGAGGAAGAAACCCACACGACCGGCAACCTGATCCCCGACTGAAGCCGCCTGCCGCTCGCCATCGGCTCGGGCGAGAAGAATGCCCGTGCTCGCTCCGGGTGGACGGACCACGACCCAACGCTTCGGGCGGCCGTCCTTGGTCGCCGCGGGAGCGTCTTGCATCAACTCGAATCCAAGGGCCTCGACGAAGAACTCGATGGCGGAGTCGTAGTCATTCACGACGACAACAACGGCCTCGAGATGCATCTCGCCGACGGTAGCCGTTCGCCCGAGACGCAACCCCGGCCTCAGGCCATCATGCCCCGCCGACGGTGAAGATCTCGCCGTGGCAGTAGGGCACCTCGTCGCTCAGGATCCACGCCGCTGTGGCAGCGATCTCCTCGGGCGTGGCATATCGCCCGAGCGACGTCGCCGCCTCGATGCCGGCCTTCACATCACCGGCGGCGGCGCCCGCGACCGACCCGATCGAGCCAGTGCGAGGTGCTGAGGCCAACAAGCAGCGACCCGCGATCATCGTCAGTAACGACGGCGCGAACACCGCCGCCCACCGCCTCGGACGCGGGATCGTCACCGTCGTCCCCGTCACGTCGAACACCGAACGTGTCTACCCCTTTCAGGTACTGCTTCTCGCCCACGACACCGGTTTGGCCGCTGACTCGAAAGCACAAGCGGAGCAAGTCAGATCGATCACCGTAGAACGCATCGGCCGACAAGTCGGAACGATGACCGCCGAACTGCAAGCCGCACTCGACGAGGCACTCAGACTCCATCTCGCACTCTGACCAACCACCTCCCCGTCGGCGTCGCGCCGATGCCTACGCTGGGCGGCCATGGCCATTGTTCACCTCGCCAACGATCACACCGACGAAGCCGGAACTCATCGCCGACTGGGCCCCGAGCCAACCGTGGGCCCACCTCCTGACGTTCCCATGGAGGTGATCGGTGCCTATCGTTTCGACGACCCCGACGGTCGCGTCGGTATGGAGATCCACCTCGTCAGGTACGGGCCTATGGTGCTGCAGATCCCGCTGACCTACCGAGAAGTACCCCTCGACGGTGCCGACGACGCCTTCATGAGGCCCTCAGCATGGCGGAGTACGAGGGCCGCTGGTACATCGCGCCGAGCGACGTCCGCATCCAGGGCGGGGGCTGGACGCAGGAGCGAGTGCCGGTCGACGGCTTCGAACGACGCGAGACTGTGCCTGTGCCTGTGCGGGCATTCGACGAGCTGACGCGGCGAGAACGCACGGTCGCCGGGTGGATGGGCTTGTCGCCACGGGCGACTTTGATCTAGACCTCGAACGTGTCCACATCGTCCGACCTTCTGTGGGCTCCGACGCCCGAAACCATCGCCCACACCAACATCGGCCGATTCGTCGCCTGGCTCCACGGTGAAGGCAAGGGCACGTTCGATTCGTACGACGAGTTGTGGCGATGGTCCGTCGACGACATCGGCGGATTCTGGGCGTCGGTGTGGGAGTTCTTCGATGTGCAGGCCAGCGTGCCGTACTCACACGTGGTCGACCACGCCACGATGCCCGGCACCAAATGGTTCGTCGGCGCTCGGCTGAACTACGCCGAGCACATCCTGCAACATCACGGTGACCGGCCGGCGATCATCGCCCACTCGCAAACCCGACCGCCGACGTCGCTGACCTGGGATCAACTGGGCGACCAGGTCGGTCGGGCGCGGGCCGGGTTGCGGCGCCTCGGGGTTGGCCGCGGCGACCGAGTTGCCGCCTACCTGCCGAACGTGCCGGAGACGATCATCGCCTTCCTTGCCACCGCCAGCCTGGGAGCGGTGTGGACGAGTTGCGCGCCGGAGTTCGGCGTACAGGCCGTGCTCGACCGGTTCGGGCAGATCGACCCGGTCGTGTTGTTGGTCGTCGACGGCTACATGTACGGAAGCCGGGAGATCGATCGCAGTGGCGAGGTCCAGGCGATCCGTGATGGCCTGCCCAGCCTGCGCGCCACCGTGGCGCTCCAGTACATCGGCAACGAAGTCGCGGCTGGAGCGATCTCATGGGCCGAACTGGTTGCCGAGCCCGGCCCGGTCGAGTTCGAGCAGGTCACCGCGGATCATCCGTTGTACGTGCTGTATTCGTCCGGCACGACGGGCATGCCCAAGCCGATCATCCACGGCCACGGCGGCATCTTGCTCGAGCATCTCAAGGTGCTCGGGCTGCACGCCGACCTCGGGCCCGACGACCGGTTCTTCTGGTTCACGACGACCGGCTGGATGATGTGGAACTACCTGGTCAGTGGACTGCTGACCGGCGCCACGATCGTCACCTTCGACGGTGACCCGGCTGCACCGACCCTCGACACGTTGTGGGATCTCGCGGCGCGCGCCGAGATCACCTGGTTCGGTGCCAGCGCGCCGTACTACATGGCCTGCCGCAAGGGCGGATTGCAACCGAGCGAGCAGCACGACCTGTCATGCGTCCGCGCCGTCGGCTCGACCGGCGCACCCCTGCCAGCCGATGGGTTCCACTGGGTCTACGACAACGTCGGCAACGATGTGATGCTGTCATCGATCAGCGGCGGCACCGACATCTGCTCAGCCTTCGTCGGGGGGTGCCCGATGGTGCCGGTGATCGCCGGTGAGATCTCGTGCCGATACCTGGGCGCAGCCGTCCAGGCCTTCGACGAGACCGGTCGATCGGTCGTCGGCGAGCAGGGCGAGTTGGTGATCACGCGGCCGATGCCCTCGATGCCGATCGGGTTCTGGGGCGACGACGACGGCGCTCGGTATCGCGGTGCCTACTTCGAGTCGTTCCCCGGCGTGTGGCGTCACGGCGACTGGATCACGCTCGACGACCACGGCAGCTGTGTGATCACCGGACGCAGCGACGCCACGTTGAACCGCGGCGGGGTGCGCATCGGCACCAGCGAGATCTACCGGGTCGTGGAGGCAGTCGACGGGGTCGTCGACAGCCTGATCGTGCACCTCGAGGACTCCGAGGGCGGTGGCGCCGGAGCGCTGGTGCTGTTCGTCGCGGTGGCCGATGGCGTGAACGTCGACGGCGTGATCGGCCCCATCAAGCAGGCCCTGCGCGCCGACCTCTCGCCACGCCACGTACCCGACGAGATCCATGCGCTGCCGTCGATCCCCACCACCTTGTCGGGCAAGAAGCTGGAGCTCCCGGTGAAGAAGATCCTCGGCGGCGCGGACCCTGATTCGGTCGCCAGTCGCGGTGCGTTGAAGAATCCCGAGTCACTCGACGCCGTCGCCGAGGTCGCCAAATCTCGCGACCGCTAGCGAGACAAGTCACCGAATCTCCGGTGCAACCGGAGATTCCGTGCCTGGACTGATTCCTGGGTGCGGTCAGGTGAGGTTTTCGATGACGATGGCGATGCCTTGGCCGACGCCGATGCACATCGCTGCCAACCCATAGCGGCCACCGGTTCGACGCAGATGGTGGGCCAGGGTGGTCACGATCCGCACACCGGAACAACCGAGCGGGTGACCGATGGCGATTGCGCCACCTTGCTGGTTGACGATCGACGGGTCGAGATCGGGCCACTCGCGCAGGCAGGCCAGCGACTGTGCGGCAAATACCTCGTTCAACTCGACGGCCGACAGATCGCCCCAGCCGATGCCTGCGCGGCCAAGCGCGTCACGCGCCGCCTCGACGGGGCCGATGCCGTAGAGGTGCGGGTCGACACCGCTGGTCGCTCTGCTGACGATGCGCGCCATCGGTGTGGACTTCGACAACTCCAGGCCGCGCGACGACATCACCAACATGGCGGCCGCGCCGTCGTTCATGGGTGAGGCGTTGCCCGCCGTCACGGACCCACCCTGCCTGAACACCGGCTTCAACTTGCCGAGGGTCTCCATCGACGAGTCGGGGCGGATGCACTCGTCGCGCTCCAACGGGGCGTCGGGAACCTGCACGGTCTCGGCATCGAAGTATCCCGCGGCCCATGCGGCCGCGGCCCGATGGTGCGAACCCATGGCGAAGGCATCCTGCTCGTCACGCGAGATCGAGTACTTGTCGGCCAGCACCTCGGCACCCTCGCCCAGCGAGATCGTCCATTCGCCGGGCATCTTCGGGTTGACCATTCGCCAGCCGAGCGCCGAGTTCCACATCTGCTCGTGGGTGGTCGGGTAGCCCTTCGCCGGCTTGAGCACCACCCACGGTGCGCGAGTCATGCTCTCGACGCCGCACGCGATGGTGACGTCGGCGTCACCGACGGCGACCGTGCGGGACGCACCGAAGATGGCCTCGATCCCGCTGCCACACAGCCGGTTGACCGTTGCCGCGGGGATCGTGGTGGGCAACCCGGCCAGCAACAGCGCCATTCGGCCGACGTTGCGGTTGTCTTCGCCGGCGCCGTTGGCATCGCCTGCGTACACCTCGTCGATCGAGGCCGGGTCGAGTGATGGCGAACGCTCGACGATGGTCCGCACGACACCGGCCAGGAGGTCGTCCGGCCGAACGCCCGCCAGCGCGCCGCCGACACGGCCGAGCGGCGTCCGGACGGCATCGACGATGAATGCGTCTGTGGTCATGGTCGAACTCCTTCGTAGGCGCGTTCCAAGATGCCGAGCAGGTCGGCCTCGGTCACCGGGCGTGGATTGACCGTGATCTCCTCGGCCGCGGCATGTGCCGCGCCGGCCAGATCGTCACGCTGCACCAGGCCATCGTGGCCGTGGAGATCTGCCAAGCGCGTCGGCACGTTGCTGGCCGCAGCCAGATCCCACAACGCACCGGCCGGGTCTCCACCGGGCACACCCAACGCTTCGGCGAGGCGAGCCATCTCGGTCGGTAACGCCGCTGCATTGAATGCAACCGCGTGCGGAAGGATCACGGAGTGCGTATCGGCGTGCACCAGATTGAACCTGCCGCCCAAGACATGGCACAACTTGTGGTGCAGCCCCGTCGACGTGGTGCCGAGCGTGACCCCCGAGAGGTATGCCCCATACAGCAGCCTGCCGCGGGCCTCGACGTCGCCGGGGTTGGCCATCACAGTCGGCAGCGACTCGTTGATGGCGCGCACACCTTCGAGCGCGAGCGCCGACGTGATCGGGTTGTTGCCGGGGGCATACAGCGCCTCGACGGAGTGGGCGAGCGCGTTGAACGCCGATGGCCCGGTGACCTGCGGCGGCAAGCCGAGAGTGAGCTCAGGGTCGTAGACAACCGTCTTCGGTTGCACGACCGCGTTCTTGCCGGTCTGCTTGTGCCGGCCGCCGGTGAGCCCATAGATCTGGGTCTGCTCGCTGCCGGCATAGGTGGTCGGCACGGCGACGATCGGCACCGAGTGGCTCATCGCGATCGCTTTGGCGAGCCCGGTGGAGGAACCCCCACCGATGCACACGACGCAGTCGATGTTCGCCTCGGTTGCCGCTGATCGGGCACGTTCGGCGAGCTCGACCGGCACGTGTTGGGCCACCTCGTCCCACGGAACCGCCAACCTGGCACCGAGCTGCACCGCGACCGAGGCCGCGGGTGCGGTCGCGGCCCAATCGGAGATCAACATCACGCGTTGCCCGCCGAGCCGCTCCACCTCGGCGCCCACTTCCGCCAAGCGGCCGGCGCCGAACACGATGCGCGCCGGCAATTGGTCGTAGGTGAACGGGTTCATGCCGCCTGCAGGGCGCGCAAGGTGCCGAGCTCGACCTCGGTCGGCTCGTCGGTCGTCGACACGTCGTCGCCGAAGCGCACGGCCCAGCCGGTGGCAGCGACGACCTGTTCGCGAGTGATACCTGGGTGGAGCGCAACCACGATCAACTCACAGGTGTCGGGGTCCGGCTCCATCACCGCGAGGTCGGTGATGACCCACTTCGGTCCGCCACCGCGCAGGCCGAACCGCTCGCGATCACCCTTGCCGTCGCCGTACCCGATCGACGTGCGGAAGTCGCAGCGATCGACGAACGCGCGAGCCGACTGACGCATGATGACCATCACCGAGCCCGCCGACGCGGCGATCTCGGGCGCGCCACCGGCACCCGGCAGACGCGTCTTCGGCGACTCGTAGGAGCCGATCACGGTGGAGTTGATGTTGGCGTACTTGTCGAGTTGAGCGCCGCTGAGGAAGCCGATATCGATGCGCCCGGCCTGCAACCAGTAGGCGAAGATCTCGGGGACGCTGACCACAGCGTCGCTGGTCTCCGCCAGCTCACCATCGCCGATCGACAGCGGCAGCCGGGTCGGCTTCGTGTCGATACAACCCGACTCGTAGATCAAGACCGGCTCGATCGGGTACAGGCGTCGGGCCAGGTTGGCAGCAGTGGACGGCAGGCCAATGCCGACGAAGCACTGCCGCTTGCCGGCCGCCGCAAGAGCACCGAGTTGACGTGCGGCGTTGACGATCATCAGTTCGTCAGTCGTGTACTCGGCCATCAGATCCCCACGCTCCCGCAGTACTCGGCGAAATCCGCTGTGCCCATCACGTGCTTGTCGATCCACGCCGTGAAGGCGTCGCGGTCTTTCGAGATGGCATCCCACGCCTTGTAGAACGCGTTGTCGCGGGTCGAGAAGCCCATTGCAAAGCTCGGATGTGCGCCGCCGGGAACGTGGCAGACCGCGCTGACGACCCACGACGGTAAGACGATTGCGCCGGGCACCTCGGGTAGCTCGTCGACGATCTCCTCGACGGTCACAATCGATCGCTGCGAAGCCAACACCGCTTCCTTCTGGACCCCCAGCAGACCCCAGATCTGCACGTTGCCTGCTCGGTCAGCACGCTGCGCGTGGATGAGGCCGACATCAGGATTGATCGCCGGCACCGCGGCCAGCACCTCGCCGGTGAACGGGCATTCGACCGTCTTGATCGTGCTGGTGTGCTTCGGGAGATCGGTGCCGATGTAGCCGCGCAGGATGCCGAAGGGCAGACCCGCGGCGCCGGCCGCATATCGAGTGGCCATACCGGCGTGGCTGTGCTCCTCGATCTCGAGGGGGTGCGGCCACTGGTTCTCGACGGCATCGCGAAAGCGCTGCAACGAGCCGACACCAGGATTTCCGCCCCACGAGAACGTCAGCTTGGTGACGCACCCGGAACCGATCAACTGGTCATAGACCAAGTCGGGGGTCATCCGGATGAGATGGAGGTTGCGGCGCCCTTGACGGATGATCTCGTGCCCGGCGGCGTGTGGAATGAGGTGGGTGAAGCCCTCCAGCGCCAACGTGTCGCCGTCGTGCACGTGCTCGGCGACCGCTTCCTTCAACGTCACCATCATCTCGGATACCAGGGTGGGATCTGTGCGTCCACGTTGATCCAAATGCTCTTTGCCTCGGTGTACTCGCGCATCGCCTCGAATCCCATCTCCCGGCCGTAGCCGCTGAGCCCGGTCCCACCGAAGGGCGATGCCGGGCTGACCCGCTTGTACGAGTTGACCCACACCATCCCGCTGCGCATCGCCCCGGCGAGGCGATGGGCCCGAGACAGGTTCTGCGTCCACAACCCGCCACCGAGGCCGTAGTCGGTGCTGTTGGCGATGGCCAGGGCCTCCTCGTCGTCGGAAAAGGTCGACACGGTGACGAATGGACCGAACACCTCCTCGCGACAAACCCGGTCGCCGGGTTGCGCACGCACGATCGTGGGCTCGATGTAGCAACCGTTGGCCAGCGCCGGGTCGTCGGGCGCCTTCCCGCCGGTGATGATCTCGCCGCCCTCGTCGATCGCGACCTTGACGTAGCTGAGCACTCGGTCGCGGTGCATCGGCGACGTCAACGGGCCCATCTCGGTCGATGGGTCGAGCGGATTGCCGAGCTTGATCGAACGGGCCAGCGCGACGAAGCGCTCGAGGAACTGATCGGCGATCTTGGTGTGCAGCAACAGCCGCGACCCAGCGATGCACGCCTGCCCTTGATTGTGGAAGATCGCAAAGGCGCTGCCGCCGACAGCGGCGGGAATGATGGCGTCGTCGAACACGATGTTCGCTCCCTTGCCACCGAGCTCGAGCTGAACACGCTTCAGGTTCGAGGCGGAGTACTCGACGATGCGCCGACCGGTCGCCGTCGATCCGGTGAAGGCGATCTTGGCAACGTCGGGGTGTGTCGCCAGGCGCGCGCCGGCGCCGTCACCGAAGCCCGGCACCATGTTGACGACACCTGCCGGAAAGCCGACCTCGTTCATCAGCTCGCCGAGGCGCAGCGACGACAGCGGCGTGAGCTCGCTGGGCTTGAGCACCACGGTGTTGCCGGCAGCCAGCGCCGGCCCCATCTTCCACGAACAGAACATCAGCGGGAAGTTCCAGGGCACGATCTGGCCGACGACGCCCAACGGCTCGCGTTGGACGTAGTTCAAGAACCCCGGTTCGACCGGGATGACATCGCCCTGCAACTTGTCGGCCATCCCACCGAAGTAGCGGAAGCAGGCCGCGGTGCGCGGCACGTCGAGCTTGCGGGCGTCGCTGATCGGGTGTCCGGTGTCGAGGCTTTCGAGTTGCGCCAGTTCTTCGCCGTTGGCCTCGAGTGCGTCGGCCAGTTTCAGCAGCAGGCGGCCACGCTCGGCAGCCGCCATCTTTCGCCATGCCGGGAATGCTGCAGCCGCGGCATCAACCGCACTGTCGACATCATCGGCACGCGCTTCGGCAATCTCGGCGATGACCGAGCAGTCGTGCGGGTTGATGACCTCGATGGTGCCACCGCCCACGGCGTCGACGAACTCGCCGCCGATGAACAGCTTGTTCTGCATCAGAAATCGACGGGGTACACGCTCGCCTTGCCGGTGCGGATCATCTCCGGCAGCTCGGGTGAGGCGTTCTCCCACACCAGCAGCATCGAACGCTTGGCGCTGTAGCCCTGGTGGCGGATGTCGCCGGGCATCGCCGCGACGTCGCCGGCCTTCATGGTGACCTTGCTGCGCGGTGCGCCGCTGTCGCGATCCTGCACATCCCACACGATCTCGTCGCTGAGCTGCACGAACCACTCCACACGGTCGTTGCCGTGGAACACCGGCAGCATGTACTCCTCGCTGGTCGGGCAGTACAGGCTGGCCTTGCAGACGCTGACCACGCTGGGGTTCCACGTGACATCGCTGCGGCTGATGTACGCGTACAGGTTGTAGGCGGCGACCTCGTCTTCGAAGCCGGGCTCGGGGTACACCTCGGGCTCGTCCTGGGGCACATCGGCGAACATTCGGTTGACCGGGTGGGTCTCGTCGGTGCGGATCTTCTCGTCACCGGGCACGCTGACCATGCGGTTGGCGGCAACGCGGCGACGGGTGATGGCCTCGGTGTTGCTGCCGTCCTTGACGCCGAACGGCTTGTCGGTCTCGGCCGGGCTGGCGAAGGGATCGAACGAGGCGTTGGTCCAGTCGTCGAGCATCGCCTTGAACGTGTCGCGGATCAGCGGCGTGTCGAAGTTCTCGGTGTGGTCGAGCTCGGCCTTGCGATAGGCGTCGTTGAACCGACCGGCGAACATGTCGACCGTGCCGTAGTGGTTGACGGTGCCGAACACGCTGTCGAAGTTGACGGTGCCGTAGAAGAAGTCCCAGGCGACATCGCGCTGCAACGCCCGCAGGAACACGTCGGCGCTCAGCACGTGCTTGCCCGTCGGCCAGGTGATGTGGACGAAGTACTCGTCGCGGGAGAAGTGGAACGCGCCCAGGCTGAACTCGCGATAGCCCTGTGCGTTGGGGTCGGTCGATTGCACGTCGGTCA
>JANMNE010000134.1:0-1806 GCA_031373785.1 Ilumatobacteraceae bacterium | reverse complement strand
TGACCGAGAAGCTGTTCGCGCAGCGTCTCGAGTCGCCCTCCGGAACGGGGCGTGTCGACCCCGTTTCATCACAGCATGCACTCACCGCCAATCACCATCGCGGATACTCACACTGGACAAATCCATTCTCACTGGGCAATCGGGGCGGTCGCGGAGAGGCCAGGCACCGATTATTCGCTCAGACCGAATCTTCCGTGCCTGGCCTACGTCAAGGGACTCGCCCGACTCCCCAGGGAGTGTGCGATTGTGAATCAGGCAGCGCCGGAATAACTGCCAGTCGATCTGGGCGCCAAACTCGCAGCCCGCCGCAGGCAATCGAAATCTCTGGCGCCCAGATCGGTCGGCCCGTCGGGAACGTCGCATAGAGCGCATTCTGAGCCCGGCCGGCATATCAGCGAGCTGTCCGACGAATGCCGAGCGCAGGTTGGCAGTCGAGGCACTAGGCGCGGCTACCGGCGCGTTGCGCGTCGGCCCACGTCATACCGGTGGTCACGTCGACGTCGTGTGGTAGCCCCAGCACGCGCTCGCTGATGATGTTGCGCTGCACGTCACCCGTGCCTCCACCGATCGTCAGGGCCTGGCTGAACAGGTAGCCGTCGTACCAGCCGGGGTGCAGCAGGCCGCCCGCCGGCTTGTCGGGGCCGAGACCCCTGGTGTCGGTGCCCGGAACGAACTCCTGCAACCCGTCGCCGCCCGTCAGCATTGCTGCCGCGCCAACGAGATCGCGCGCCAACGCCATCACATGCTGACCATGCTCGTCGGCGAGGATCTTGCGCACGCTGGCTTCCGGGCCGGGTTGTTGACCCTTCAGCCTGGCGGTCAGGGTTCGCAGCCGAATGAGATCGAGCACCGTGTGCTCGATGTAGATGGCGGCCAGTCGTTGGCGCATGTGTGGGTCGGTGACCCGCCCTCGATCAGCGACCGACGCGATCAGCTCCAGCGCCGTCGGGCCATTCCCCCACAGCACGCCCCCGGTCGACAGCGAGATTCGTTCGTTCCCGAGCGTGACCTTGGCCAGCCACCACCCGTCGTTGAGCTCACCCACCAGGTTCGCGGCGGGGATGCGCACGTCGGTGAGGAACACCTCGTTGAACGTGTGCCCACCCGTCATCTCGGTGATGGGGCGGATCTCGATTCCGGGCGCCTGCATCGGGCAGATGAAGTACGAGATGCCCTTGTGCTTGGGCACATCGGGATCGGTGCGCGCCAGCAGGATGCCGAACGCCGCGTGCTGGGCACCGCTGGTCCAGATCTTCTGCCCGTTGACCACGAACTCGTCGCCATCGCGCACCGCACGCGTGCCGAGGCTGGCCAGGTCGCTGCCGCTGCCGGACTCGCTGAACAATTGGCACCAGAACTCCTCCCCCGACAGCATCGGCAGGAGATATCGCTGCTTCTGCTCCTCGGTCCCGGCGTACAGCAGCGTGGGGCCCGCCCACCCAATGCCGATCGGGTTCACCGGCCGGCGCACCTTGGCCTTCGACAACTCGTCGTCGATGATCAGCTGACGGATCGGGTCCGCACCTCGCCCCCACGGGGCCGGCCATTGCGGGGCCACATACCCGGACTCGGCCAGCTGCCTGGTGGTGGTGTGCGGATGGGCATCGATCCACTCGCGCACAGACACACGACGGGGATCGTCCGCGTCGGGGAGCTGGAAGTCCATGGCGACGACTGTAATTGCGGTGCGCCAGGTTCCATTCCCGAGCAGTCGGTTACCGATCCGTGTCGTGAAGCGCGATGATGGCGCGATGAAGTTCGGCTTCGTAGTGCCGTGGGCTGATGCCGCCGAGATCGGTGAGCTCG
>JANMNE010000046.1:0-14402 GCA_031373785.1 Ilumatobacteraceae bacterium | reverse complement strand
CGACCGATCTCGTGCAGGATCCCCTCGACTCCACGCTGTGGACCGGAACGTTCGTGTTGCCGAGCGGCCAGTCGTCGGGTGATGTGCGCTACATCATGCAGGCAGTCAACGGCGTCGGCCTGGTCGGCCTCGACAACAACCTGGGCGATGGCTACACACCTGGCGTGCCGGTCGGTGCACCGGTTCCGCCGCCGACGATCACGACCACCACCATCCTCGAGCCCACGCCCGAGAGTGGTGTGACAGGAACCAGCCTCGACGTGGCCGCCACCGTGAGCCTTGCTCCGGCAGGTAGCGCAATCACGTTCTCCCTCGGCTCCGTGTCGATCAAGGCCACTGCCGACAGCGTTGGTCGAGCAACCGCATCCTTGCCGCTACAAGACATCGTCGGCGGCTACACCGTCTCGGCCTCGTTCGGTGGCGATGCAACCCACAGCAGATCGTCGAGCTCGCGCCTGTTCAGCATCACCAAGGTCCCGACCGCACTGACGATCTCCGCCGGTACATCCAGGACGATCAGCGCCCTGCTGTCGCGAACCACGCCCAGCATCCCGCTGCCACAGCAGACCGTGATCTTCTCCGTGACGGGTCCGGTCAGCAACCAAGTCCAGGCAATCACCGATCCACAGGGCCGAGCGGTCCTGCCGACGGGTGCGCTGCCCGACGGGACGTACACCGTGTCGGCCCAGTTCGAGGGCACCCCGTCGACGTTCCTGCCCAGTGGTTCGCTCGGTGCGGTGCTGACCCTCGATACCACCGGACCGGTCGTGACCGCGTTGAAGCTGACACCCGCGTCGATCGTGGTGGGCAGCACGACGAAGCTCACCGCAACGGTTGCCGACGGCGCGGCGGTCTCGCGCGTCGAGTACTTCGTCGGCGCCGATCCCGGCCTCGGCTTGGCAACCACGGCAGCCGTTGTTGCCGGTTCCGCCTCGGCGACCTTCGGTGCCAACTTGCCGGTCGGCAACTACACCGTGGGCGTGCGAGCGCTCGACGGCCTCGGCAACTGGTCGGCCACGTCGAACACGACCTTGACCGTGACCCAGATCGGTGTGTCGGTCAGCACGAACGCGAACCGCACCGGTGCCATCGATCTGGCCGGCGCGACCGTCTCAGGCAACGTCGCCGTGTTCGCGACGCCGGCGGCGGGCACCAGTCGCGTCGTGCTCGTCGGGTTCTACATCGACGATCCCAACAGGAGCAGCCTCCCGTATTGGGTTCAGCTCCTCAGCCCGTATGACCTCAAGGGCACGCTCAAGGACGGCACGGCCAACCTGTTCGACACGCGGCTCTTGCTCAACGGGACACACACGCTGACTGTCGAGTTGCTGCGGTTGAACGGCGCGCTCGAGCGGCGGACCGTCTCGTTCACCGTCAACAACCCCGCACCAACAGTGACTCAGAAGCTCCAGGTCAGCACGAGCGCGACTCGCAGCAACCCGGTCGACCTCAATGGGCGCACGCTCACCGGGTCGGTCGCCATCTTCGTGACACCCACGACGTCGGTGAAGTCGGTGGCGTTCTGGCTCGACAAGACCAATCTGACGGTGCTGCCTCGCTCCGTCGACTCCGCCGCTCAGTTCGACTTCAACGGGACGGCCAGCAACGGGCAGGCGGTCCTGTTCAACACTGGCACGCTGACCGCCGGCACGCACCGGATCGCTGCGCTCGTCACGTACACGAATGGAACGACCGCAGTGCTGTCCAGCACCTTTACGAAGTAGGGCCTCGTCTGCGCGAGCGAAGGCTCTCGCTGCGGACTTGGACATACAGCCCGCGCTTGTCGATCACGCGGGCGTGGAGACCGTCGTTGGCCACCACAAGCACCGGCGCGCCGCGTTGCAGCTCACCGTCGGGAGAAGCAGTCGGGTCGCTTCCGAAGCGGTAGGGCTCGTCGCGAGTCAGCACGTGGCTGAACTGGTCGGGCGGCGGCTGCAAAACGTTGGCCGACGGTACGAGCGCGTCGGCAGCGAGCACCTCCGCAGTTGGGCGCAGCACACCACTCGTCTGCGCGCCCTTCGCAGCAACGTCTCGCTTGGCTGATCGAACCATGTGATTGCCTCCGCATCCGAAAGCGATGCTGTCGGCGAGGCTACTGAAGGCTGTCGGTCGGCAGGACGATGGGGATGTTCGGCAGGACGACTCCGTGATCGATCGGCGCCTCGTGAACGACGAGTGCTCCGGCCTCGGCCAGGGCCATCAGGTTGGGAAGGACGTAGGGCTCGGCGGCGTCGAGGTCGACTTCGTAGCCGAGGTCGCCGAGGCTGGCGACCGTCATCCGGCTGAGCGGATTCCCCGGTGCGGCGATGAACCCCGACATCAGTTCGTTGCGAAACACCGTCTCGCGCCAATGGCTGTCGCGTGTGCCCGGGCCGCCTGTCGCTTCGACAGGAACGCGCGGCGCCGCACCGGCCTTGCCCCGCAGCACCTTGAACTCGGCCATCGCTGCCTTGCCGGCGAAGGTCGGGTTCGAGCCCCCTTGGCCCTTGAGCAGCTTCTTGTAGTCCCAGACGGTTCCGATCCCGATCACGTGGCCCATCTCGTGAGTGATGACATCGACGAGGGTGTCATCGCCTTGCATCGCCAACAGGTCCGCGGTGTCGAACGACATGATTCCCTTGGCCGGCAAGTAGGCCGCCTTTCCCGCACTGGCTGGGCGCAATGCTGTCGGGCCGGCCTGCCCGAGGATCCTGCCGGGCCCGTCGATCGCCACGCCCTGTGCTTCGATCAGGAGGTCGTCGATGATGTCGCTGCCAACTTTCACGCTCGGTAGATCTCCGACGATCACCTTCGTCCATCGGTCGGCGGCTTTCTTGAACGCCGCCTTCTGCGCCGCATTGAGACCACCGAGAAAGCGGATCTGAATGTGATAGGGCGACTGTGTCGCGGTGAGTTGACGGGCGCGCTTGGCGTTGGCCCTCGAGCTGTAGGTCTGGTAGCTAGCCATCGTGCATGGCCCCCTTTGATCGAACGGATCTCAACAGAAGGAGAACACGGCTCGTGCCGATGATACGCGTGACTCGATCGGTGAACACGACCAACCACAACGACAATACTTTCGCCATGATGTCGACGGACCACCTGCCACGGATGGCTACCGCGTGAGCGCCGGTCCGCTCGCTCGCGTTCTGGCAGCGCTGAAGCGCCTTGCCCGCGGCTCGGTCGCATGGGTGGACAAGCGGTGGGACGGCGGAGAAGCGCGATTGACCGACCGTCAGATCCTTCGTGATGCAGGGTTGGCCGCAGTGGCGGTGCTGTACCTGGCGATCGATACGGCCCGGACCGCGCTCGACGCCGGCATCAAGAAGATCCATGCCGAAGGTGTCGCCGGTGTCAGCACCAACTCGCTGCACAACGGAACGACTGCCGTCAAGAAGGCCTTCGAGACATGGAACCTCGGTTGGGATCGGTTGCGCATCTGGCTGCGGTTCCAACCGGTGCCCCTGGCGCGGGTGCAAACGGTTCTCGAACTGTTGCTCGTCCCGTTTGCGTTCCTCGTGTTCTACGGCATCGTCAAGGCGCTGCGCGCACGGGTCACCGACCAGCGGATTGCGACCCTCTTGGCGTACGCGGCACTCGGTGTGATCCTCAACGCGCTGCTGGGGGTCCTCAATCAGGTCCTCGAACTCGTCATCCTCGCAGGGAGCGGGTCGCCCGGTTGGCTCGGCTCCGTGTTGCATGTCTCCAGTCTTGCTCGAGTCAACCTGCGCCTGTTGATCTTCGTCCCGGTCGTGATCGGAGTGCTCAGCCTCCTGCGACCGGTCGTCGATGGTTCGGCCGGCGAGGGTGGCAGCGATTCGAAGCAGGCTCGCCGGCGATTACGGCTGTGGCGGGGCACCGGCACTACGTACCGCGTGTTGATCGTCGCCGTCGTCCTCCACGCGGTCTTGATGTTGGTTGGCACGCCGGGTGCGCAGAGCCAGGATGCGTTGCGGCTGTGGGTGCAGACGCCGGGTCTCGGTGTTCTCGGATTGTTGCTCACGGCCGTGCTGTCGCTTTCGCTGGCGGCGATTGCGCTCCGACTGGGCACGGACGCCAACCCGAAGCGCGACGTCTTGGAGCGCAAGGGCACGGGTCGGCTGGCGATCGTGGGCGCCGGGCTGATCGTGGTCGGGGCGGTGGCGCGGACGAGCCTGTTGCGGCACCAGGCGTGGGGCGGTGGCGCCCTCGCTGCCGGGGTGTTGGTGTTCGTCATTGCCGCGCTCAGCTGGCCGTTGGTCTCCCGGTCGGCCACGGTCGATCCGAGTGTGGTTCCGCCGCCACCGACTGCCCTGCCTGGCGCCGACATCACGGTGCCCGACGAGCGCCACAAGCGAGTGGTCCCCGCGATCCTCGCTGCGGCGCCGTTGACCACGGTCGGAGTGGCGTTGGTCCGAGCATCGGTTCCCTCGATCATCGACTCGAACTCGAGTGGTCGATTGGTGTTGTGGGCGATCCCGGCGTTCGTCCTCGCCGTCATCGGTTTCGTGCTTGCCCGAGCGATCGTGCCGTGGGCGTTTCGAGGCACGAAGAACGAGGGAGCCCGCAAGAAGTTGTTCGTGTTCGTCGAGCTCGCCGTCGTGGCGGTGTGCGCCACGGTCTACATCCTCGCAATCGACGACCCGTGGAAGTGGGCGCCGCGATTCGGAGTGTCGGCGATCATCGCCACCTTCATGGCCGCGCTGGTCGTCGTGTTCGGCACCCTCGGGCACTGGATGGAGAGTCGCAAGCTGCCGGCTGCTCTCGATGTCGTCGGGTTCCGTCGGCTGCCGGTGATCTTCGGATTGATCGTCCTCGGTTTCCTCAGCCATCGTTTCGAGGGTGATGGCTATCACGACGTGAAGACCATGGGCGACGCGACGATGCCGGCGAGTCCTCAGCTGACCGTGGAGGCTGCATTCGACCGCTGGACGGTTGCACACCTCGGTGACGCCTCTGTCGTTGGTCAGGCACCGGCGGAACAGCGGGCAGAGCCGCTGGTGTTCGTCGCTGCCGCAGGAGGCGGGATCAAGGCTGCGGCGTTCACCTCTGCGGCGCTCGACTGCATGTTCGTCGGGGCCAATGTGGCGACCGAACCCTGCGTCTCGACACCGGCATGGTCAACGGTGTTTGCAGCCAGCGGAGCATCTGGCGGAAGCGTTGGCATCGCCTCGATCATGGCCGAGCGGCAACTCGAGTCGGCCAACAACCACAGCGCGGCAGCATGGGTCAGCGATCGCTTCGGCACGGACCTGCTCTCGCCGGAGCTCGCCTGGCAGCTGCTCGTCGAGGCGCCGAACGCGATCATCAACTTCAGCCCCGGACTGGATCGTGGCGAGGTGCTGCAGGAATCGTGGCGACGCCAGTTCGAGGTCGACCAGCGGAACCCCGGCAGTAGTGCGTTTTACGCAGGCACCGCCGACCAGCCATGGACGCAACCGCTCGTCTTCTTCAGTGGGACGAATCTCAACGATGGCTGCCGAGTCAACATCTCGCCGGCCCGCTCGGCGCAGCGGATGCCGCCGAACACCACGCGGGCCGGTGCCTGTAAGGACCAACGCGTGCTCGACAACGGTCCAGCGCCCGATCAGGCGGGTACCCGCGACCTGGTCGACTACCTGTGCGACCGCAACATCGACCTCGCCACGGCTGCGTTTCTGTCCGCTCGGTTCCCATTGGTCTCGCCCGCCGGAACCATCCACTGTGACGACGGGGACCTGACCACGAACGACAACCTGTCGATCGGCGACGGCGGATACCGCGACAACTCGGGTGCGGCCTCGATCATGGACACCTGGTCGGTGTTGGAGCCGCTCGTCTCTGGCTACAACACCTCACACGATCGGTGCATCGTGCCCATCCTCATCGAGATCAACAACGGCTACGCCGGATTGACCGGGAGCAAACCCGGCAAGGACGTCGCCCAAGTCGTCGCTCCACTCAGCGGGGCCACCAGCGTGTTCGGCGACCTCTCCTACGGCCCGATCGAACAGGGCGCTGCCGAGTTCAGCCGCAGTCTGTCACCCGACATCCACGTGCTCAGCGGTGGCCAGGAGCTGACGTCGAGGTTCTTTCGTCTGTCGCTCGTCGATCACCCCGGCGTGACGGCGCCGTTGGGTTGGTCGCTCAGTGACGCGGCCGTCGACGATCTCGTGAACCAGGTCACCGAGGCCCGCAACCTGACCACGCTCACCGCGCTGCACGCAATCCTGGATGGCGCAGCGAGTGGCGGCCTGACCTGCGCCTCGGTCTGACCGCCTGCCGACGCCGCGCATGTTTGCGCGTGGTGAACCAGGGGTATCAAGCCTGAGAATCGAGGGATTCTGGTGTCTGCGGTCGTGGCTCGGAGAAGTGACGCCATCAGCCCGCGGCGGTGGACGAAATGAGCATCTGATCGAACCCCAACAACGAGCTCGCCTTGGTCTGGCCGTCAACGTCGCGCTGTTCGCCGTTGCGGTCTTCGGACTCAGCTTCGCGGCGGTCGCCTGGGCGCCGAAGCAGCTCGACACGGCGGTGTGGTGGCCGGCGGCAGGGTTCTCGGTCGCGGTGGTTGCCAAGTACTGGTCTCGTCGACGATTGCTGGTCTGGGTCGTGATCATCGCATCCGGCCTCGCCAACGTGGCCGGTGGCAGAGCGGTCGACCTGGCGGCGTGCTTCGCCGTGTCGAACGGGCTCGAGGCAGCAGTCGCCGGTTGGATGCTGACCCGGCGGTGGGGTCGGCCGGAGATGCGGTCGTTGGAGGATGTGTGGCAGCTGATCGCTGCAGCAGCGGCCGGCGCCGTGGTGATCGCAACGGGCGCGGCGGCCGCCGTCACTGTTCTCGACGGCGGGCGTTTTGTGTCGGTCTGGCGGCTGGTCGCGGCGTCGCACGGCGCCGCGGTGTTGGTCATCGCGCCGCTGACGATGACGGTTGACACGCAGTCGATCGGTCGCACGGTGGAGCGCGTGAGCCAGTGGGCCATCACCTTGGCCGTACTGGTCGCAGTGTTCTCGCTCACGAGCTCCGTGCCGCTGCCGTTCATGGTGTTGCCGGCCGCAGTGTGGGGTGCGCTCCGTTTCGGTGTGCGCACGGCGACGCTGCAGCTCTTCGCCATCGCCATCGTGGCGGTCCTCTTCACGTCCGAAGGTCGTGGGCCCTTCTTCGCTGTCGCTGGTGCCGTCCGAAGCCCGAACACCGTCGGTGCGTTGACGCAGGTGTTCCTCATCTCCTCGGCGTTGATGCTCCTTCCACTCGCTGTCGTGGTGGCCCAACGGGCCGCGGCGCTCGAGGAGATCTCCTCCAGGGAAGACATGTTCCGGCAAGGTTTCACGCAATCACTGCTGGGCATGATGTTGCTGCGCAGGGTCGGACCGACGTTGCGCATTGCCGAATTCAACGACCGCAGCGTCGCACTGCTGGGCGTGACCGCCGAGCAGCTGATCGACAGCGACTGGGTCGACATCATTCGACCCGGCATCGTCGGTGATGGGCCCGAGCCGGGGAAGCCGTGGCGCGGCGAGGTGCAACTCGACGTGGCCCACGAAACGCGTTGGTTGGACGTCGCCGTGTCACCGATGCGGTCCACGGCGAACACCGACATGTTCACCGTGCAACTCGTCGACGTGACCAGTCGGCACGAGACCGAGGCATCCCTGTCGGTGCGCGCCTCGTCAGACAGCCTCACCGGTCTGGCCAATCGGTCGTACTTCCTGGATCGACTCGCCGAGCGGCTGGACGCCACCGAAACCGACAGTTTCGTGGCGCTCCTGTTCCTGGACCTCGACGACTTCAAGGACGTCAATGACTCGGCTGGGCACCTGGTCGGCGACGAGGTGTTGGTCGAGGTCGCCCATCGCCTGGCCGGCATGACGCGCCCGGGGGACGTACTGGCGCGCTTCGGCGGCGACGAGTTCGTGGTGATGTGCGACTACCTCACCTGCCCAGCGCAGGCCGAAGCGATTGCAAGCCGATTGATCGAAGCGGTCGGTCACTCGGTCGATGTCGGCGGCATCACCTACCCGGTCGGGGTGAGCATCGGTATCGCTCTCGGCTCCTCTGGCAGCGAGATCGACGACCTGATGAGCAACGCGGACACTGCGATGTACGCGTCGAAGGCGGCCGGGAAGAATCGGTTGACGCTGTTCTCCGAGGATCATCGGGCGCACGCCATTCGCACCGTCCGGCTACAGGCCGAACTGCGTCGCGCGTTCGATCTCGGTGAATTCGTGTTGTACGTGCAGCCGATCGTCGACATCTGGACCAACGCGGTCATCGGCGGCGAGGCGTTGGTGAGGTGGCAGCACCCCGACCGCGGGCTGCTCTTCCCCGACGACTGGCTCGACGTCGCCGAGTCGACCGGGCTGATGCCCTCGCTCGGCCAATGGGTGCTGCGCTCGGCGTGTCGCATGGCCTCGGATTGGCCCGAGGCTCCTCCGGGAGCGGCTCCACGGCGGATCCACGTCAACGTGTCGGCTCGACAGCTCGACAGCGGCAACTTCGGGCAGATGGTCGAGCAGGCGCTGCACGATGCGCGGCTGCGACCAGATCAACTGGCGATCGAGTTCACCGAGACTCACCTCGCCCGGATCCGTCCGGAGCTGCTCGACGATCTCCGCGCCCTCAACGCGACTGGAATTGGTCTGGCCGCCGACGACTTCGGCACCGGGTACAGCCCGCTGACGAAGATCACCGAGCTGCCGCTCGACATGGTCAAGATCGACAAGCAGTTCGTCGCCGGCATGCTTCACGACCCGCGCAGCATGGCGGTGGTGCAAGCCCTCGTCGGCCTCGGCAAGGCGCTGGCGCTCGACGTCGTCGCCGAAGGCGTGGAGAGCCTCGAAGAGGCCGCCGCGTTACAACGGCTCGGATGTCTGTTCGGGCAGGGCTATCTCTGGAGCCGCGCCGTTCCACCGGAGCGCTTCTTGCAGCTGCTTGCCGCCTCCGACGCGACGGTTGGCGTCGGCACGCCTCCGGCCGCGACCGCGGATTTGCCCCTGTTGATCAGCGGGGGATGATCGTGCCCATGTTCATGATGCCGTTCGGGTCGAACGCACGCTTCAGCGTCTCGAGCATGGGGTACGACGAGCCGTACTCGTCGACGACCCAGCGGGCGCGGGCCTTGCCGATGCCGTGGTGGTGCACGATCGAACCGCCGTACCGCAACGTCTCCTCGCAGATGATCGCGATGATCGGCAGGTAGTACTTCGTGGTCTCGTCCTCGGGTTCGCAGTCGATGAGGTCGTAGAAGTAGTTGAAGTACATGTTGGTGCCGTTGATGTAGCTGTGCGACGAGTGCCCACCCAGCAACGTGATGCCACGGATCTCGCTGCGGATGCGGGCGAGCGCGCTGGTGTAGATGTCGTGGATCGAGCTCCAGTCGGCGGAGATCTCGGTCGTGCGGTTCACGTTGTGGGTGGTGCGGATGCGCTCGTCTTCGCGGGTGATCTTGTCGACCCCCCACACGAGATCGTCGAACCATTCGGCGATCAGGTTGCTCTCGACGGGCGTGCACTCGGCGTGGCGGGCGACGATCTCGGCGATGCCCTCGGCCGTTGCCGTGGCGATCCCGGCTGCTCCCTCGGCCATGAACAGCACCACGCAGTCGTCGGGTGCCGCGAAGTGGGAGAAGTGCAGCTGGCCGTCCTCCTGGTCGTACAGGCGGGCGACGGACGGCTTGTAGCCGGCCACCATCACCTCGCGCAGCACCTCGAAGCCGGACTTCATGTCCTTCAGCGTCCAGCCGAGGAACCTGTTGTTCTCCGGCATGTACGGGAACAGCTTCACGGTCACCTCGGTGATGAAGCACAGCGCCCCCTCGTTGCCGATCACGATGTGGCGGATGTCGGGGCCTGCGGCCCGACGCGGGACGTTCTTGATCCTCGACACCTGGCCGCCGGCGAACACCACCTCGACGCCGACCACCATGTCTTCGATGCCGCCGTACAGCGTCGAGAACTGGCCGATGCTGCGCGTCGCCACCAGGCCGCCCATCTGCGCGACCGGCTTCGACTGTGGCGAGTGCCCGGTCGTCAACCCCAGCTCCCGAGCGCGGTCTTCGAGCACCTGCAGCGGTACGCCGCACTGCACGGTCGCCTGCATGTTGTAGGCGTCGACCTTGATGATCTGGTCCATCTGCGAACCGTCGACCACGATCGAGTTCTCGACCGGCGTCTCCAACCCGCCCTCGGTGGCCGTGCCGCCGGTGCGCGCGACGACGTTGACGCCATGCTCGTCGGCGAATGCCAGCACGGCAGCGACCTCGTCGGTGCTGTGCACCATCACCACTGCAGCCGGGAGCGGCATCGTGTACACGCCGAAGATGTTCTGCAGCTTGCGGAAGTTGTCGATGCTGCGTTGCTGCAGCAGGTGCTCGTCGGTGAGCACGCGCTCCGCACCAACGATCTGTTGCAGGTGTTCGACAATGGTGTCACGCGTGAGAGGCATGGTTGCAGACCTTTGCTGGATAGTCGCTCAGTGGAAGATGGGATAGGAGCGCTCGAAGAGCGCATCGGTGTGACTGCGGATGTCGTGAAAGACGGTCTGGCTCATCTGCTCGTACACCGCGCCGTTGGCTGGATCGGGCGTGAACGATTCGCGCAGCTTCGTCATCTTGGCCGCCGCCGTCTCGATGTCGGGGTGGAGGCCTGCGGCGACGGCCGCACATAGAGCCGCGCCGAGGCTGGCACCGCCACCGTCGATGCTGCGCGACGCGGGGATTCCGAACACGTCGGCGAAGATGTGCATGAACAGCGGGCTGTTGGAGCCTCCGCCGGATACGACGATCTCCTCCAGCGTGATGCCGAGCTCTCCGCACATCGCGTCGACGTGGTGCTTCAGGGTCAGGGCGATGGATTCGAGGATCGATCGATACACGTGCCCGCGCGAATGTCGGGCGTCGAAGCCGAGCATCATGCCCTTGCGGAACGGCTTGTCGGTCGGGGCCAACCAGTCGAGCACGGTCATCAGCCCGTCGCTGCCGGCCGGCACGAGCACCGCCTCGCGCTCGACGTACTCCTCACGGGACAGTCCCAGCATCGTGGCGCGCTCGGCGACCTCGTCGCCGAGCAGGTCGAGGAACCACGTCAAGGTCCACATGCCTCGGCGCACCCCGGTGCTCTCGTAGAGATAACGATGGGGGATCGACGCGAAGTTGGTCCAGAAGTGGGTGGGTGTCTTGTGGTTCACGTCGCCGTGGACCATCGCCGCGATGTACGTGCCGAGAGAAACGAGCGCCGTGGTCTCACCGAGCGACCCGGCACTGAGCATCTCCACCGCCTTGTCGTTGGCGGTGGCGACGACGGGGACTCCCGCAGGGATTCCGGTGGCTTCGGACGCCTCGCGCGTGACACCGCCGATGACGTCGCCGGGCATTTGCAGCTCGAGCAGCATGTCGCGTGTGACGCCGAACCGCTCGTACAGCGACGGGTTGTCGCTCCACTGCCACGTGTCGGTGTCGATCGGCCACTGCAGCACGATGTTGTTGGCGGCGGTGTCCCTGAACTGGCCGGTGAAGCGGTGTGCGAGGTAGCCCGACGACGTCGTTGCGTAGGCGAGGTCGGGATCATCGGGCAGGTACGACTGGTAGGCGCGGTCATCCATCCAGCTGATCATCGGTTCCACCAGCGAACCGTCCGCGGCCAGGAACGCCTTGCAGCACCGGATGGGGCAGAGGCCGACGCCGACGATCTCGCTGACGTCGCCGGTGAACGCGGCCATCGCCTGCCGGCTCGCCGCGGCGATCGATTCCCAGAGATCGTCGTCGGGATGGATCGCCACGCCATGTCGAGGCCGGCTCATCGGCCGCAGGGCCTGCTGGCCGCGCCCGACCGTGTTTCCGGCGGCGTCGTAGATGACGACCTTGGCACTCTGTGTGCCGCAGTCGATGCCGATGAGGTACGGGCCCTTCATCATGGTGTCTTGGCCGTCATGCTGCCATGCCGTCTCGCTCGTCCTAGCGGACGAGATAGCCGCCGTCGACCGCGAGGATGTGGCCGTTGACGTAGTCCGATGCGCGGCTGGCGAGGAAGACGACCGTGCCCATCAGGTCGAGTGGATCGCCCCAACGGTCGGCGGGGATGTGATCGAGCACGCGGCGGCTGGCCTCGGGATTGCTGCGCGTGTTCGCGGTGATCGCCGTCGCGTAGTAGCCGGGGGCGATGCCGTTGACCTGGATGTTGTGCTCAGCGAGCTCGTCGCAGTACGCCTTGGTGAGCCCGGCGATGCCGTGCTTGGTGGCCGAGTACGCCGGCGAGAGCCGACCGCCGAGGAAGCTGAACATCGAGCAGATGTTGATGATCTTGCCGCTGCGCTGTGGCACCATGCGCTGGGCGACCTCGTAACTCATCTCGAACGCGGCCGTGAGGTTGACCTGCACCGTGGCGTCCCATTTCTCGCGGCCGAAGTCGAGCACTTCTGCCAGCGGGCACACGCCGGCGCTGTTGACCAGGATGTCGACGGACCCGAATTGCTCGACGCAGGCATCGACGACCCGCTTCGGCGTGCCGGCCGCGGTGATGTCGGCCTGCATGAAGTGGTAGCGCACGCCTTCGGCCTCGACCATCGTCCGCGTGTCGGCATCCTCATCGGACGTCGCGTCGTCCATCAGGCTGGGCACGAACACGTTGGCGCCACCCTTGGCGAGGGCGAGGGTGAATGCCTGCCCGAGACCGGTGTTGCCGCCGGTGACGATGGCGTTCTTGCCGCCGAGCCCGAAGTACTCCATGGCAAAGTCTGTGATCGTCACCTGTGTTCAATCCCCACTTTGATCGAGGCCTACCAGAGACGAAGACTGTAGCGACTCGCCGCTTGGTGTCATCAGAGGTTTCGCCACACTCGTCGAACAGCCTCGACGGCGGCGTGCTCGTCCGCGCCGAGCTGGCGGGCGACCACCACGAGCGATTCGGCGGCTGCATCGAGTTGAATGGTTTGCTGGTGTTCGGTTGCTCGGGTCATCTCCAGCACGAACGTGCCTTTGCGCCCCTTCGTCTCGATCACGGTGTCGGCGTCGAGGAGCTCGTAGGCGCGCTCTATTGTCCCCTTGGCGAGGCCGAGGTCGGTGGCGAGCTGGCGGATCGTCGGCAGTCGGGTGCCCGGCTGCAGCGTGCCGGAGGCGACCATTCGCTTGATCTGCTCGCGCACCTGCTCGTAGACCGGCATCAAACGAACCGATCAACCGAGGATGACACCGTCGATTCGTGCCGCGCTCGACGATCTCGCGCTGGACCGCCTCTTCGTGATCCACGCCGGTCATCACCGATTTCGACTCGCCGATGCCGTCACGGCCATCCCGGCCAGCGAGGCACTGACCGAGGGACTGACCCGCTAAATGATGAGTGCCAAATTCACGGGCTGCGCGGGGAAGTGCGTACTTTCGGAGCACACAGGTCGCGTTGAAAGTACGCACTTCGCCGGGCGGCGTCGGAGCGCCCCCTTTGGAGCCAAAGTTCTCGCTGTACTGGGACGCCGGCAATTTTGATTGACTGTAGCGATGGCTGAACAGGTGGGGTACGTCGGACTCGGCAATCTTGGATTTCACCTGGCGATGAGCCTGGTTCGGGCAGGCCACAGCGTCACGGTCACCGATCTGCATCGCGAGCTCGCCGATGGACTACTGGCCGCCGGCGCAACGTGGGCCGACTCGGCCGCCGAGGTCGCTGAACAGTCGACGGTCGTGTTCACCTGTCTGCCATCGCCGGTGGTCGTCGATGCAGTCGTCTGCGGCCCGCGGGGGGTTCTCGAGGGATTGGCGCCCGGCGGCACCTGGATCGACAACAGCACCAACGATCGAAGTGAGACCTTGCGGCTGGCCGAGCGGTGCGCCGAACGCGGCGTCAACATGCTGGAGTGCCCCGTCACGGGTGGCGTGCACAAGGCGGCCGAAGGCGACATCACCGTGTTGGTCGGCGGCGACGAGCAGGTGTTCGAGCAGCATCGGCATCTGTTGGAGGCCGTCGGAAGCCCGATCCTCTACATGGGGCCACTCGGCAACGCGGCGATCATCAAGGTCATCACCAACATGCTCGCGTTCATCCACCTGGTGGCGGCCGGCGAGGCGCTGATGCTCGCCAAGCGTGGAGGTCTCGATCTGGCCAAGTCGTTCGAGGCGATCCTCAACAGTTCGGGCAACAGCTTCGTGCACGAGACCGAGAGCCAGGTGATCCTCAACGGCAGCTACAACATCGGGTTCACGATGGACCTGGCGCTGAAGGATCTCGGTTTCGCGATGCAGATGGGTCGCCAGTTCGGTGTGCCGCTGGAGATCGCCGGATTGGTCGAGCAGACCTTCGTCCGCTCGAAGGCGCAGTACGGCGGCAGCGCCTGGTCGTCGCAGGTCGTCAAGCTGCTGGAAGACGCCGTCGGCACCGACCTCCGGGCTCCTGGCTTCCCCGACGTGCTGCAATAGGTCTGCGCCGTTGGTCGACGGCATCGCCAAGACGCCGGTCGAACTCCACGCCGCCGCCGCAAT
>JANMNE010000029.1:0-20179 GCA_031373785.1 Ilumatobacteraceae bacterium | reverse complement strand
GTCGGTTCGGCCGGCTGGCGGCGAGTCGTTCGGCGTCGATGAGGATCATGGGAAGTGTGTGCTCGAGAAAAGTGCAATCGCCAGGCCCCGGTGGGGACCTGGCGATTCAGGTGGTGGGCCGGGAAGGATTCGAACCTCCGTAGGACTATGCCAGTTGATTTACAGTCAACCCCCTTTGGCCACTCGGGTACCGACCCATCTGCGGGAATCGAGGCTAGCGGCCCAACTAGTCTCACGACATGCCCAGTTTTGATGTTGTCTCCGAGGTCGACCGGCAAGAGTTGCGGAATGCCATCGATCAGGCTCAGCGCGAAATCGCCACGCGGTACGACTTCAAGAACACCGACTCGTCGATCGAGCAGAGTGAGCTCATCCTCACCCTTCGCACCCAGAGCGAGGATCGCTTGACGGCGTTGCGCACCGTCATCGAGGAGAAGCTGGTGAAGCGGGGCGTGTCGTTGAAGGGCCTCGACTACGGCAAGATCGAGGAAGCCACGCACAACAGCGTGCGCCAGGTCCTGACGATCGCCGTCGGCATCTCGTCCGACAAAGCCCGCGAGATCAACCGGATGATCAAAGAGAAGGGACCCAAGGGGGTCAGCAGTCAGACGCAGGGCGACACCGTGCGGGTCACCGGCAAGAAGCGCGACGATCTGCAGACCATCATCGCCACGCTGAAGGGCGCCGACCTCGGCATCCCCCTGCAGTTCCAGAACTTCCGCGACTAGGTCGTGCTAGGGCGTCGATGCAGCTTCGGGTGCGGCGGCCACGCATCCGGTGGCCAGGTCGAGGTTCGCGGCGACGTACGCCGCCTGCCAGTCGATGGCCAGGACCGGCGCGTCGTCGGCGGGTGAGGTCAACACGACGCCCCGTTGACGGACAGCCGTGACCAGGCATACGGGGTCGACCTTGGCGCCGCCGGCCGCGCTGATCGCGGCCTGCACGAGTGCACGCTCCACGCCGGCGCCGCCGAACACGACGGGCACCTTGGGCGCGGCTAGCGCCGCGATGGCGGCACCCGGGTCGCAGGCACGAACGGCAACCTGATTGCCCTCGATCGGGACCACGGTCGTGGTGGATTCCGCCGGCGCCGCGGCCGCCCACGTCTCGAGCGCAGCGAGCAACACCGCTGCGCCGTCCGGGTCGTTGGCGGCGACCTTGGCATCGACGCACTGATTGGCCGAGCCCGTCGATGTGAGGATCGAGTCGCCCGTCCAGTGGGTGACCGCCGTCCATGCCTGACCGTCGTCGATCCGGCCGGCGAGCACGTAGTACCAGAACATCATCCCCTGCGTTCCTGCGGGCGATGCAACGGTCGCCGTCGGGCGACCGAGATCGAGCACGGAGTCGTCGCCGGGTGTCGCCTGCTCGAGCGCGGCGATCCCCACCGAGTCGCCGGCCATCGAGACGATGGTCGGCCGCATCGCTACGCCGGCGCGACCGATGGTGGTCGCTGCGTACTGCGATGGGGCAACCGTGATGCCGTGACCCTGCACGAAGGCCAACAACTCCGGGGCCAACTGTTCGGGGCTGTCACTTGCTGCCAACGAGTTGGCCACCGCCAACGCATCGCCATCGATGGTTGCTCGAATTGCCAATGCAGCCGCCGGAGTCGCCGTCACCAGTCGTGTGCTCCATTCGAACTGTTGGTCGAGCAGCGCCATCGTCATGGCTCGGTGCATTGCAAATCGGTAGAGATGCGCTTGGGGCTGCAGGTCATTGCTGACGAAGATGGTCTTGGTGGTCGGGTCATAGAACGCCGGGCTGTCGTTCAGTGCCTGGCGCCCGATCGCCTCGAAGTCGAGATCGCCGTTCAGGATTCCGAGGGCACGCCACGTCGGCGCACGGTCGGTGCCGCTGCCGATCGCTGATTCGGCGAGACGCTTGGCGTAGTCGGCCACGGGCAGCGAGGTGACGTCGACGGCTTGCTCGAACTCCAGGCCGCGCGTCGTCGCGACCGCGTCGGCCAGCGGCTTCAGTTCGGCCGACCACGTCGGTGGGTGCAGCAGGTACTTCTTGGCGGCAAACGCACCGCCTGCCAGGAGACCGAAAAGAAGCACCAGCGTGATGAAGCTCCGGAACAGGTGGCGCTTCGGCTTTCGCTTGGTCTTGCGCTGTGCCTTGACCGGAGCGGCGATGGCGGCGGCCGGCGACGTTGCCGCCCGCGGCGGGACCACATAGAACGTTTCGGCCAGCACCGGCGCGTACACGCTCGGCACGTGGGCCACGACCGGGCCGGACGGCGTGATCGGGGGGAGCTCGATTGGTGAGTCGTCGTCGATCAGGTCGGGGACCGACCCAAGCCGATTGATGACAGTCTCGACCACGGGCTCGACAATCGGCTTGGTCTCGACAACGACGGGCTCGAGGTCTTCGTCGTCGACCTCGTCCTGGTCCTCGTCGACCTCGTCCTGGTCCTCGTCGACCTCATCATCGACCTCATCGACCTCGTCGATCTCGTCGGCCTCGTCGATGATGGCCAGTTCGTCGGCGAGCTCGGCCATGGCCGGCTCGGTGTCGACCTCATCGTCGGCAACGACCGCCACGACGCTCTCCGGCACACGAGCCGGAGCGGGCGGTTCGAAGGGCAACGCCGATCGTGACGGTGGTGGAGGAGGGACCCGACGCGGCGGCGGCAACGGGACGAGGGTTGCCGCACTCGGCGCGGACGACGCCGGCCGGTCGGGTACAACGTGTTCCCAGGTCAACTTGCGGATCGCTGGGCTGTCGAGGTTGGAGTGTGGCTCGTCTTCGGCGATGGCCAACTTGGAACGAAGATCGAGACGGAAATCCTTGGGCGTGAACACCGGTTCAGAAGCTGGCGCGTCCGGCTCATCCGCCGAGCGCGTCGCCACAGCACCGGGCTGGCCCGCCAATTCCTCGTCCGTCACCTACCGTCTATCGGCACGTCGTCTCACGGGCTTAACAGCCAAATTCAGCCGATGGACCGCTCAGTCGTCAGGCGCGGTTTCGGCGGCGCGTCGTTGGAGCTCGCCGACGATCGAGGCATCGGCCAGGGTGGTGGTGTCGCCCAGGTTGCGGCCCTCGGCAACATCGCGCAGCAACCGGCGCATGATCTTGCCGCTTCGGGTCTTCGGGAGGTCGTTGGTGAAGTAGATGGTCTTCGGCTTGGCGATGGCGCCGATCTCGGTCGCCACATGGTTGCGCAACTCGGCGATGTCGACATCGTGGCCACCCCGCAACGTGACGTACGCGATGATCGCCTGCCCGGTCGTGTCGTCGAGCGCGCCGACCACGGCCGCCTCGGCGACGGCCGGGTGCGAGACCAGCGCCGACTCGACCTCCGTCGTGGAGATGCGGTGGCCGCTGACGTTCATCACATCGTCGACACGGCCCAACAGCCACAGGTAGCCGTCGTCGTCGAGCTTGCAGCCGTCGCCGGCGAAGTACCGACCCTCGTAGCGGCTCCAGTAGGTGTCGAAGTAACGCTGCGGGTCACCCCCGATGCCGCGCAGCATTCCCGGCCACGGCTGCGTCAGCGTGAGGTAGCCGCCACCGTGATCCACACGATGGCCCTCGTCGTCGACGACCTCGGCATTGACGCCGGGCAACGGGAAGGTGGCCGACCCCGGCTTCGTCGTGGTGGCGCCCGGCAACGGGCTGATCATGATCCCACCGGTCTCGGTCTGCCACCACGTGTCGACCACGGGGCAGGTGCCGCCGCCGATGTTCTCGCGGTACCACATCCACGCCTCGGGGTTGATCGGCTCGCCCACCGATCCGAGCACGCGAAGCGACGACAGGTCATGCTTCTGGGGCTCGGATGCACCCCACTTCATGAACGTACGAATGGCTGTCGGTGCGGTGTAGAACTTGGTGACCTTGTACTTCTCGATGATCGACCACAGGCGGTCGTTGCCCGGGTAGTTGGGCACGCCCTCGTACATCACGCTGGTGGCACCGTTGGCCAACGGCCCGTAGACGATGTAGCTGTGGCCGGTGACCCAGCCGACGTCGGCGGTGCACCAGAACACGTCGGTCTCGGGGTGCAGATCGAACACGAACTTGTGGGTGAAGGCGACCTGGGTGAGGTACCCACCGCTGGTGTGCATGATGCCCTTCGGCTTGCCCGTCGTGCCGCTGGTGTAGAGGAGGAACAGCAACTGCTCGGAATCCATCGGCTCGGCGGGGCACACCGGATCGGCGGCAGCGATCAGATCGTGGTACCAGAGGTCACGCCCCGGCACCATCGTCACGTCGTTGCCGCCACGCCGCACGACGACCACGTGCTCGATCGTCGGGGTCGAGGTGATCGCCTCGTCGGCCGCCGGCTTCAGCGCGAACACCTCACCGCGGCGGTACCCACCGTCGGCGGTGATCAACACCTTGGCTTCGGCGTCGTTGATGCGATCCGACAGCGATTGCGCACTGAACCCACCGAACACCACGCTGTGCGCCGCGCCGATGCGTGCACACGCCAACATGGCGATCGCCGCCTCGGGAATCATCGGGAGATAGATGTTGACGCGGTCGCCGCGCTGTACACCAAGACCCTTCAACGCGTTGGCGAAGCGCTGCACCTCGTCGAGCAACGCGGCGTACGTGAGGACGCGGGCGTCGCCGGGCTCACCTTCCCAGTAGAACGCCACCTTGTCGCCGCGGCCGGCCTCGACGTGCCGATCGAGGCAGTTGTAGCTGACGTTGAGCTGCCCGCCGACGAACCACTTGGCGTACGGCAACTCCCACTCGCAGATCGTTTCCCAGTCGGTGCTCCACGACAACAGATCGGCAGCCTGGCGCGCCCAGAAGCCCTGGTAGTCCTCGGCGGCCTCGTCGTACAACGACGTGTCGGCGACCAACGTCTGTCGCTTGAAGTCATCCGATGGCGGGAACTTGCGGTTCTCCAGCATCAGGTCGTCGATCGTGTTGTGGTTGTCGCTCATGTCGTAACCCCCACGGGCACGTTAGCGAAACCAGGTGATCACCACCCTGCGCAGCAGTGACGTTGCCGGCCAGCCGTCCCTGTCGGGCGGGCAACGTCACGCTGACAACTTGTTACGCCGTCGCAATGCGACGACGCCGGCCGATCACCAGTGCCACTGCTCCTGCGGCCATCATGATCGAAGCGAGCGTCAACGGCCCGACGGGCGAGTTCCCACCCGTGCGAGGCAACTGTGGCTCGGCGGCAGCGACGCCCGCACCAGCGGCCGGCGGCGGCACTGGGCCCCCGCTGGCCACCCGTGCCACGGGAACCGTGGCGGAGTCGCTGTTGTCGGTCAGATCCGGATCAGTTGCAACCGACCCGACCGTCGCGGTGTTGGTGACGCCGGTGCTGACCGAACCAACCACGTTGGCACGCACCGTGATGGTGGCCGATGCGCCGTTGGCCAAGGTAGCCGTCGTGCATTCCACCGTCTGGGTCGTGTTGGTGCACGACACACCGGAGGCAGTCACCGAGGCCACGGTGAACGCGGGCGGCAGCACATCGCTGACGACCACGTCGGTCGCCGTGTCGGGACCGTGGTTGGTCACGAGCAGCACCCAATCGATCGTGGTCCCGATGAACGCCGTCTCGGCGGTAACCGACTTGTCGATCGACAGGTTGGCCGTGCGAACCACCGGCGTCGTCTCGGTGTCCATGGTCGTGACGGCATGGGAAGGATCGATCGTTGCGACCACCTGTGCCGTGTTGACCACACTGTCACCGAGGAACGACGCATCGAGTGTCACGGTAATGGTGATGGCCGGAGCCGAAGTGCCCGGCAGTAGGGACTCACCCAACGTGCACACGATCGGGTCGGTGTCGCTGCAGTCCCACGGCGCTGGTGCAGCGACGCTGACCAGGCTGAGCGAGGCCGGAAGATCGTCGGTCATCGTCGTGTTCGGCTGGAACGACGACGGGCCGTTGTTGGCCACCGTGATGGTGTAGTGGTACGTGCCGCCCGGATGAACGTTGTCGACGTCGTCGACCTTGTCGATCGTGAGGACCGCGTCGCGGATGACGCTGGTGTCCGCGCAGGCCACGTTGTTGTTGACGACCTGAGGAATACAGACGGGCACGCAGTCGGCGCCGAGGCACGACGGATCGTCCGCGGTGTCGACGAATGCCACGTTGCGGTACACGCCGCTGGTGGCGTCGGCCGCGGCCTGGACCGTGATTGTGATGACGACTGCGGCGTCGGCAACGTGCAACAGCGCAGGATCGATGCCGCACGTCAACGTCTGGCCGGTCACCGAGCAGTTACCCGGGAAGTCGACGAATTCGAGGCCTGCGGGCAGAACGTCGGTCACTGTAGTGAGGTCAGTGGGCTCTGCGTCGCGTGGGCCGAGGTTGTCGACGGTAATCGTGTAGTCGAACGGCGCACCGCCGGCGAGATGCGATGTTCCGTCGACCGATTTGGTGATCGCCAGGTCGATGGCATCGTGCTGATTGGTGACGATGCAGGTGACGTTCTGGGCGAGCACCAGATTGACCCCGCCGGTGTTGGCGTCGTACGGAACCGGGCCGACTGCGTCGCTGCAGTCGATGCCGACCATGCGATAGCCCGCGAACGGCTCTTCTCCCACCAGGTGCGAACCGACCAGAACCGGATGTGGCACGTTCTGCGTCACGTGGGCGTTATCGATCGTCAGCGTGAAGGATCCCGGCGCTGCGACACCACCGTTGTCGGGATTGACATGCTTGATGACGGTGACGGTCGGCGAGATGTCGTCGTTCGACACGGTGCATTGCACGTCTTGGCCGGCCAACAGGTTGATGGAGCCGCCTTCACCCACGGTCGGGTGACCGGGAACCGCCAGATCGACACACGTGATGGCGGTCTGGTGGTAGCCCGGGCGTTCGAGCTCGCTGATGATGTGCGGGCCGGCAGTCTCGTCGATCTTCACGTTCTGACCCGCAGCAATGCCATCGATCATCAACTTGAAGTCGGTCGGCTTCAGGGCCCCACCAGAGTTGTTCGTCACGTCCTTGATGACAGTGATGGTCGGTGACGTGAGCGTGTTGGTGACCGTGCAGGTTGCGTTCTGAGCTTCGTTCAGCACCAACGGGTGCGTGAGCGGCGCGCCACCGACGTTGTCGGTGCAGACCACGCTGGAAAGCACGTAGGCGGGATCGGCAACCTCGGAGACCTCGATCGAGGTGTTGGCCAGCGTGGGCGACGCAGTGTCTTGCGGCACCGGGTTGCCGGCGACCGTCATCTGGAACGCAGAGGCGAGCTTGGCGCCACCGATGACCACCTTGTGCACCGTGACCGTCGGCGCGATGTCGTCGTTGGTGACCGTGCAGACCACGGCCTCGCCGGGCTCCAATGTCACCGTCGCCAGAGCGTCAGGGGCCGGGTCGTTGGTGTCGATGTTGTTGGTCGACAGGGGGTCGGAACTGACGCACGTGACGTTGGTGGCGGCGTAGCCGGGGAGCTGTGTCTCGGTGATGACGAGACCGACGCCGGCCTCGAAGTCCACCAGGGTCCCCGAGGTGACGGTGGTCCCGTTGACCTGAAGCGGGAAGTCACTGGCGATCTCGTTGCCACCGTCGTTCGCGTTCACCGACTTGATCACGGTGAGACCGGGCGTCACGTCGTCGTTGGTGATGGTGCAGTCGATGTTCTCGCCGGGGACTGGGGTGACATCGATCATGCTGCTGTCGAGCACGGACTTGTTGTTCAGCGAGTCGGTGACATCCGACGTGCATTCCACCGAGGTGGGGGCGTAGCCCGGAATGGAGTCCTCTTCGGAGACCACGCTGGGCTCGTTGGCCAAGATGGCGTCGAACGGCATGTCCTGGGCGATCGCTTCACTGTTGACGGTGAGGCGGAAATCTTCCTTCACCGCTTGACCGCCGTTGTCGTTGTTCACGATCTTGTGGAGGGTGATGGTCGGAGCGACGTCGTCGTTGATGACCTCGCACGTCACGTGTTGGCCTGCGGTGGGGGTGAGCGTTCCGTCGGAGGAGATCGCTGCGCCCGTGTCATCGTCAGTGCACATGATGGCGCGCTGCACGTAGCCGGGCTGCGGGATCTCGCCGATCTCGTGGGCGACATCAGCGGTGACCGGGATCGCCACGTTCTGGTCCTGAGCAACGCCGTCGACCAGCAGTTGGAAGTCTTCGGGCGTCAGGTTGCCGCCGTGATCGTTGGTCGGGCTCTTGACGAGCGTCAGCGTGGCGTCGCAACTCTGGTCGTCGTCGTCGTCCTTGCCGTCGTCGTCCTTGCCGTCGTCGTCCTTGCCGTCGTCGTCCTTGCCGTCGTCGTCCTTGCCGTCGTCGTCCTTGCCGTCGTCGTCCTTGCCGTCGTCGTCCTTGCCACTGCTGTCGTCGCTGCTGCTGCTCGAAGTGCTGCTGTACAGCGAGACGCCGATCGTGTCGTGGCCACGGTCGTCACTCTGGCCCTTGCCGTCGTCCTTGCCGTCATCTTGGCTGTCGTCTTTGCCGTCGTCGTCCTTGCCATCATCGCCGTGCTGGTCTTGGTCGTCGCCGTCATCGTCGTGCTCGTGCCCGTCGGTGTTCTGGCACTCGTCGTGGTGTTGACCGTCGTCGTCACCCTCGCCTTCGTGATCGGCGTCGTCTTTGCCGTCGTCGTCTTGGCCGTCGTCGTCTTTGCCGTCGTCGTCTTTGCCACCGCCCGAGTTGTCGTACTTCGCGGTCGTCGTTCCCGACGCACTCGCGATCAACCCGGGCGCAGATACAACAAAGCCAGCCATCAACAGCAAGAAGGTGGCCACCAAGGCCACCACCCGCGTCCGCTCACTTCGCCGATTTGCATTCGAACCGCCGCCTCGAATGACGTGCCTCATGAATTGTCCTTCCAACTGCGGTCCCGACCAGTCGGAGCACCCGCCTCATGCTGGAAACCACAGTAATGATCGCCACGTTCCGTGACGATGAGCCATTCGGCCCACTCACAGTGAGTGATTAATCCATCACTTTATGTGGTTTCGGTCAAGTCAAGCACAGAGCGCGGTCGCGTCGGCCGGAACGACCCACGAGAGTGCGGAGAACCCGCCCAGACCGTGTGGATCCAGCAGCGCCTCGGCCTCGCGTGCCCGGCTGCGCATCGTCAACGCGGCAACGTCGGGTCGGGCGGCCGCTGCTGTCCATGCCTGGCGGCCCTCCTCGACGAGCTCATCGATCCCCCATCGACGCAAGAAGTTTCCTTGCGAATCGTTGACCTGGGGCGCAGGCAGTTGATCGACACAGACCTGCGCCGTGATGTCTTGCTCGCCAGGGTCGCGGAGGTAGTGCTCGCCACGACCATGCGCACGATACGTGCGCAACCAATCGCGCCATGGCTGACCAGCCAATTGGGCAGTCGTCGCGGTGCAGTAGTCGAAAACCAAGACACTTCCTTGACGAACGATTTCGCTTGCCATGGCGACCCACCGAACCGCACGATCTTGGACGGGGAGCCGTGTGCCAAGGGGAACCGCGGCGGGCAACCAATCCCATGCGGAACCCACATCGAGGGTGGTCTCGACGAACCCCGAATCGGGGCCGAGCGACACTGCCGCCTCGCGCCATGCACCGTCGAAGACCGCGAGCCGAAACGGAAGGTTGTCGACCAGTTCGTTGGCGATCACCACGCCGTTGCCGACCGGCTCACGGGACCACTCGCCGATCGAACGCACCCCGGCCGGGTGCTGTCGACGCTGTGCTTCCGACACCTCCACCGCCACGTAGTGATCGCGCCACCGCGGCGCCGAGGCCAACACGGAGCGCGCGAGGGTTCCCGGGCCGGCTCCGAATTCGACGATCGTGAAGTCGGCCGGCTCGCCCAGACGACGCCACTCCGCATCGATCCATCGGGCTACGACGGCGCCGAACAATGGCCCGACTTCGGGCGAGGTGATGAAGTCGCCGCGGCGACCGGCCTGGCCACCCGAGGTGTAGAAGCCGTGTTCGCCATAGAGCGCGATGCGCATGAACTCGTCGAAAGGAATGGCACCACCGGCGGCGATGATCGCCGCCCGTACCTCGTCAGAGGCCGAATGCACCAGCGAGCTCGGTGATGCCGCCGTAGCCGGTGATACCGGGCAACACACCGAACACCAAGGTGGCGATGCCGGTGATCGCGAGAGCAGCCTTGATCGAGCCGGGGATCCGCACCGGCGTGACGTCGCCCAGCGGGGCTGGCTTCATCCACATCTCGCGCATCACCGTGACGTAGTACGCGGTGGCGATCACCGCGTTGACGGCGCCGATCACGGCAATGCTGTAGCCCCACCCACTGCGGGCGGTGAGCACGGCGTTGAACGCCCCGAACTTGGCGTACCAGCCACCGAGGGGCGGGATGCCAGCGAGGGAGGCGAGGAACATCGTCATCAGCACGGCCAGACCCGGTGCGTAACCGAACAGACCACCGAAGCTGGCGATCTCACCACTGCGCGTCTTGCGGCTGACCGCGATGATCACCGCGAAGGCGCCGAGGTTGGTGGCCGCGTAGATGATGAGGTACACGACGATCGCCCGCAGCGACGCCTCGGCCGAACGGGTGGAGCCGGCGACGACCAGCGGCATGAGGATGAACCCGCCCTGGCTGATGCTCGAGTAGGCGAGCATTCGCACGATGTTGGTCTGCTTCAGCGCCAGCACGTTGCCGACGGTCATCGTCAGTGCCGATAGCACCCAGATGAACGGGCGGTACACGTCGGTGGCGTGCGGGAACGCGAGGTACACCATCAGGACCAGCGCCACGAACCCGGCGGCCTTCGACGCCACGCTCAAGAACGCAGTGACCGGTGTCGGCGCACCCTCGTACGTGTCGGGAGCCCAGGTGTGAAATGGCACGGCGCTGACCTTGAAGGCGAAGCCGACGATGACGAACACGACGCCCATCACTTCGATCCCGCCGAGCTTGCCCTTGCCCGTGATGATCTCGCCGATCTTGGTGAGCTTGGTGCTGCCGGTGGCGCCGTACAGCAGGCTCATGCCGTAGAGCATCACCGCGCTGGCGAACACGCCGAGCAGGAAGTACTTCACGCCGGCCTCGTTGCTCTTGCGATCACGCTTGCGCCACGCCGCCATCATGTAGGCCGGGATCGAGAGGAACTCGAGGGCGACGAACACGCTGATGAGATCGCGTGCGGAGCTCATCATCACCATGCCCAAGATGCTGCTGAGCAGCATCACGTAGTACTCGCCCTGGTGGTAGCCACCTTCTTCGATCTCGTGCGTCGACAGCAGCACCACCACATACCCGGTCATCAGGAACAGCGCCTTCAGCACCAGGCTGAAGTGGTCGACCACGTAGCGGTCGTCGAACATCGAGCGGACATCGCTGCCGATGACACCCAGGGTCACGACCGGCAGCAGCGCCCCGAGCAGCACGAATCCCGACAGGGTCGCCAGGATCCACCGCTTGCTGTCGGCGATGAACAGGTCGACCATCAACACCAGGGCGATGCCGGCGCCCAGCACCAACTCGGGCGCGAGGGCGTGATAGTCGACCTTCGGCGACACAAAGCCACCGGCGGCGAGGAGCGACGAGAGCATCCGTTACTTCCTGAACACCGCGGTGAGTTGATCGACAGCGGGATCCATGACCTTGAACATCAGCTGCGGGTACACGCCGAACACCACGATGGCGATCAGCAGCGGCGTCCAGGCGATCCATTCGAAGATGGTCACGTCGTGGATGTCGTCATGGTGTTCGTCGTTGGCGGCTGCGCCGGCGGCGTGGGCGTGCCCACCGTGACCGCTGAACTCCTGCGTCGGCTCCCCGAAGGCGGTGCGCTGGTAGAGCCACAGCAGGTAGCTGGCGGCCAGCACCGTGCCGATCGCGGCGACAACCATCAACGTGCGGAAGAGGGTGAGGCTGAGCCCGTCGGCCGGGCTGTACGCGCTGAGGATCGCCGGGAACTCACCCCAGAAACCGGCAAGCCCGGGCAGGCCGAGCGACGCCATCGCGCAGAAGCCGAGGATCCAGCCGAGCCTCGGCATCTGCTTCAACATCCCGCTGAGCCGGCCGATCTGCAGCGTGTGGTAGCGCTCCTTCACCGAACCGGCCAAGAAGAACAACATGCCGGTGATCAGGCCGTGCGCCACCATGCCGAACAGCGCGGCGTTGATGCCGAGCGTCGTCAGCGTGGAGATGCCGAGCATCACGAAGCCCATGTGGGCGACCGACGAGAAAGCGATCAGTCGTTTCATGTCGGTTTGCGCCAGACAACCGAGCGCGCCGTAGATGATGCCGATCACGGCCAGCACACCGATGATCGGTGCCCATTTGATCGCTGCCTGAGGCAGGAAGGGCAAGGCGATGCGCACGAAGCCGTAGGTGCCGAGCTTCAGCAAGATCGCAGCCAGGATGACCGAGCCCTGCGTCGGCGCCTCGGTGTGGGCGTCGGGCAGCCAGGTGTGGAACGGGAACATCGGCACCTTCACGGCGAAACCGATGAACATGCCGGCGAAGATCCAGATGGCGGTGTTCTTGGCGATGCCGCCACCATTCTCGAGGAACCATTGGAACTTGAATGAGGCCAGCTCCGGCGTCGCACTGTTGTTCTTGGTGATGACGAACAAGGCGATGAACGACACGAGCATCAGCGCCGAACCGAACATGGTGTAGAGGAAGAACTTCAGCGAGGCGTACTGGCGGTTCTCGCCACCCCACACGCCGATCATGAAGTACATCGGCAGCAGCACCAGTTCGAAGAAGACGAAGAACAGGATCAGGTCCTGGGCAACGAAGGTGCCGGCCATGCCGGTCTGCAGCACGAGCATGAGGATGAAGAACGCCTTGGGATTCCCTGGCGAGGGAACGTGGTCCCACGAGTAGACCATCACCAGCAGGGTGATGACCATCGACAGCAGGTACAACGGCAGGCTGATGCCGTCGAGGCCGATGGTGTAGGTCGCCTTGATCGGCTTGATCCAGCTGTTGGTCGTGAAGAACTGCTGCTTGGCACTCTGCCCGTAGTCGAACTGCACCAAGGTGTAGATCCCGACGAGCAGGGTGGCCACCGCCGTCACGATGGCTGTGCCTTTGACCAAGGTCTCTTCCCGCTTCGGGATGAACAGCATCACCAGCACGCCGGCCAGCGGCAGGAACGTGCCGAGGCTCAGCAGCCATTGTTGGTTTTGGAGTACTTCCATGGGTTCCTCTAGCTGTTGACGAGTACGAGTACGAGCGCACCGACGGCCGCGCTGCCAAACAGCAGCGCTCCATACAGACTGACCTTGCCTGACTGCACCGGCTGCAGCGCACCGCCGGCGCCGCGTGCAACCGTGCCACTTCCGTTGACGACACCATCGACCAATCGCTGATCGATGTTCTTGTAGACCCACTCACCGGTCTTGCGACCGCCGATGCCGAAGGCGTTCACAATGCCGTCGAGCACATGTTGGTTGGTCCAATAGGCCGCCGCGGCAATCGGGTGAGCGATGCCGTAGACGATGACCTTCTCGTACAGATCGTCGAGGTAGTACTTGTTGACCAAGAAGCGATGACCGGCGCCCAGCACCGGGTTGCGCTTGGTGAGACCTTTCCACCTCGATGCGGCAGTGCCGAACACCTGCTTGCACAGCGCCAGGCTGACCAGGAACCCGGCAAGGACCAAGAGGATGGATGGCAGTGCCTTGACCCACTCGAACGCGGCGGGCTCGGGGATGCCACCCTCACCGATCGGCAGGCCGATCGACGATTCGATCCAGCGTTCGAACATGTGGATCTTGAACGGCGCGGCATTGAGGTACCCGGAGACCACGGCCAAGAAGCCGAGGATCATCAGCGGCACGACGATGAGGCCCGGCGAGTCGGTCTTGGCGAACGACAGCGGGGCGGCGTGCACCGGCTCGGCATGCGCATCGTGCGCGTCGTGGCTGTCGTGCGCGTCGGCATGCGCCGGCTCGTGGCCATGATCGCCGTGCACGAAGTGGGCCGCTGCACCGCGGGGCTCGCCGAAGAAGGTGAGGTAGGTCGCACGCGTCATGTAGGCGGTGGTCATGAACGCGCCGATCAGGCCGACGATCATGAACACGCCGTAGTGGAAGTGGCCGGCGGAATCGATGATCTCGTCCTTCGAGAAGAACCCGCTGAAGAACGGCACGCCACACAGCGCCGCGGTCGACAGGATCCAGGCGACGAAAGTGATCGGCATCTTGCGCGCCAAGCCGCCCATGTCCTTCTTCATGTCGAAGCTGTGATGACTGCCGGTGTGGGCGACCGAGCCGGCGCACAGGAACAGGCAACACTTGAAGAACGCGTGAGTGAAGATGTGGAACACCGCGGGCACCCAGGCGCCGACGCCCAGGCCCATCATCATGTAGCCGAGCTGGCTGACCGTCGAGTAGGCCAACACCTTCTTGATGTCGTTCTGCACGAACGCCAAGCCAGCGGCGATCAAGATGGTGATGCCGCCGATCACGGCGATCAGGTTGAAGTGCTGCCCGGCGACGTTGATCATCAAGCCGGCGTGGAACACCGGGTACAACCGGGCGACCAGGAACACCCCGGCCACGACCATGGTCGATGAGTGCAGCAGCGAGCTGACCGGCGTGGGGCCGGCCATCGCGTCGGGCAACCAGGTGTGGAGCGGGAACTGACCGCTCTTGCCGATGCAGGCGATGAACAGAGCGACCGCGGCCCACAGCAGCACGGTGTGGCTGGTCGCCGGGTCGTTGGCCCACGCATGCAGCCCACTGATGGTGAACGTGCCCGAGGCGCCGAACATGATGGCCGTGCCGACCATCAGGCCGACATCGCCCACGCGAACGGTGAGGAACGCCTTGAGCGCCGCCTCGCTGTTGGCTCGCTCCTCCCACCAGTGCCCGATCAGCAGGAACGAGCACAGGCCCATGATCTCCCAGCCGAGGATCAGCTGCACCATGTTCTCGGCCAGCACCATCGTCAACATGCCGGCGCTGAACAAGGTGATCGCCGCGAAGAAGTGTGTGTAGCGGCGATCACCGCGCACGTACTCGAGCGAGTAGATCTGCACCAGCGTGGAGATGAACGTGACGAGCAGCAGCAACATCACGGCCAGCCCGTCGATGTGCTCGCCGAGGCCAAACGGCACACCACGAATCTGCCACCACGTCCAGCTCTTGATCACCGGCTCGGCTTCGGCCACGCCGCGCACATGATGGATCCATTGATACGCCGTGCCGATTGCCAGCACCAGACCGGCCACCATGCTGGCGACGCCTACTTCGGCACCGGCCAACGGCAGGACGCGCTTGCCGTTGATCTCGAACTTGCCGAACAGGATGATCACCACGAAGGCGATGCCTGGGATCAACGGGATCAACCACGCGTGTTCGAGGAACCAGCCTGCCGATTCTGCAGCGAGCATTCGCTCAGCCCTTCATTTCCGAGAGCTCGTCGAGCGAGATGCTCTTGCGGTTGCGGTAGATCAGCAGCACCATCGCCAGGCCGACGCCGACCTCCGCCGCGGCGACAGCGATGATGTACAGCGCGAAGACGTTGCCGTCGAGGTTGTTGTGCAACTGGCTGAACGCCAGCAGGTTGATGTTGACGGAGTTGAGGATCAGCTCGATCGACATCAGCACCATCACCGCGTTCTTGCGGGCGATCACGCCGTACACGCCGATGCAGAACAGGACAGCGCCGAGCAACAGGAACTCATTGATCAACATGGCTAGTCCTTCCTTGCCAGCACGATGGCGCCGATGACAGCGGCGAGCAGCACGAACGACAGCGCCTCGAACGGCAGCAGGAACGGCTTGAAGATGCTGTCGCTGAGCGCAGCGGTCGAGACCTGCGTGGCGGGCTCGAGATGGTCGTCGCCGAATCCCTTGATCAACACATACGACATGATGCCGAGCATCAACAGCGCGACCGGGATGCCCAGCGCCCAGCTCTTGTTGTTGAGATCGGTCTCCTTGCCGACCCGGGCGCGGGTCAGCATGACGCCGAAGAGGAACAGGATCATCACGGCGCCGATGTAGACGAGCACCTGGGTGACGGCGACGAACTCGGCAGCCAGCAGGAGGTATTGCGCCGCCGCGCCGGCCATGACGGCGACGAGCGACAGCGCGGCGTGCACCACGTTGCTGCTGCGCACGACGTTGACCGCGGAGACGATCATGAACGCGGCGATGATCCCGAAACCGACGTTCTGGGCGACGTTGAGGTCGGCGGCCAGCATCACTTCTTGCCCTTCTTGTCGGCGCCGACTTCGAGCTCGGGTGCCTCGGGCACCGTCTCCATCCACTCCCCGAGCTTGGTCTTGTCGTGCAGCAGATCGGCGATCTTGGGTTCGCTGTACTCGTACTCCGGGCTCCAGAACAACGCGTCGAACGGGCACACCTCGACGCAGATGCCGCAATACATGCAGAGGGCGTAGTCGATGTCGAAGCGGTCGACGATGTTGACCTTGCGCGGCGCACCACCGGCGCGGCGCGGTGGTGCCAGTGTCTTGTGCGCCTCGATGTAGATGCACCAGTCGGGGCAACTGCGCACGCACAACATGCACGACGTGCAGTTGTCTTCGCGCAACGCGATCACCCCGCGCGACCGAACGGGCGGCGCCTCTTTCTCGTGTGGGTACTGCACGGTGTTGGCACCACCGCCCATGCTCTTGGGCGTCATCGTGTGGACCAGCGTCTTGAACGTGACGCCGAGACCCTTCATCAGCCCGGGAACCTGAGGCTTGCCCGCCATCAGAACACCACCTTCAAAACCGCAGTCACCATAATGTTGAGCAGTGCCAACGGGATCAGCACCTTCCACGCGAATCGTTGCAGCTGGTCCTCACGGAAGCGTGGGTAGCTGAACCGGATCCACATCATGAGAAAGGTCAGCACGATCATCTTGGTGAACATGATCAGCGGCCCACCGATGTTCATCCAGTTGTCGACGTCGCCGATGCTCTTCCAACCGAACCAGCTGAACGGCACGCCCCATCCACCGAGGAACAGCACGCTGGCGATCAGCGCGAAGACTCCGGCGGTGGCGAACTCGGCGATGAAGAAGATCAGGAAGCGGAAGCCGCTGTACTCGGTCATGTAGCCCGACACCAGTTCGGACTCGGCAATCGGCATGTCGAACGGCACTTGGGTCAGCTCTGCCTGCACGGCAATCATGAAGATGATGAAACCGAGGAACTGGGTGAGGATGTAGGGGTTGCCGAGCCCGTTCCATCCGAAGATCTCACCGGCGTTCTGGCGCAAGACGATGCCCTGCATGTTCATCGTCTCGGCCTGGATCACCACACCGAGCACCGCCAGCACCATCGGCAACTCGTAGGCGATCAACTGACCCGCGGCGCGCAGGCCACCGAGCAGCGAGTACTTGTTGGCGCTCGACCAGCCGGCGATCAAGATGCCGAGCGTGCTGATGCTGCTGACCGCCAGCATGTAGAACACACCGGCATCGAAGTTGGTGAAGTACGCGTCGGGGCCGAACGGCACCACGGCGACGAGCAGGAACGTGCTGACCAACACGATCAGCGGCGCCATCTTGAAGATCCGCTTGTCGGCCTTCTCGGGTTGGATGTCTTCTTTCTGCAGCCACTTGCCCACTTCGGCGAACAGCTGCATCGTGCCGTACGGCCCGGCCTCCATCGGGCCCAGGCGGCTCTGCATGAAGCTCATCATCTTGAACAGGAACAGGTAGACGATGGTGCCTGCCGGCAACAGCACCGCCACGGTGCCACCCAGCACGCGCAGCAACGACTGCGCCCAGTACGGAAGATCGACTGCCAACATCACCGATCAATGTCTCCGAGGATGAAGTAGAGCGAGGCAAGGATCGAGATCACGTCGGGCACGTACACGCCGCGCAGCACCCACGGCACGATCGAGATGTTGTTGAAGCTGGCCGAGCGGATCTTGACGCGGAACGGGCCGAGGTCGCCCTTGCTGACGACGTAGTAACCCATCTCGCCGAGCGGGTTCTCGGTGCTGACCCAGGCTTCGCCCTCCGGCACCTTGATGATGCGCGGCACCTTGGCCATCACCGGGCCGCTGGGGATGCCGTCGAGCAACTGGTCGACGATCTTGGTCGCCTCGCGTGTCTCTTGCAGCCGCACCCAGCAACGGGCGTAGCAGTCGCCGTCGGGGTGCGTCCACACCTTCCAGTCGACCTTGTCCCACGCCATGGGCAGCTTCTGATCGCGCCGCAAATCCCAGTCGACGCCACTGGCCCGAAGGTTGGCGCCGCTGAGTCCGTACTGCTTGGCAACGTCGGCGGGGATCACACCGATGCCGCGCAGGCGGCTCTGGAAGATCTCGTTGCCGAACAACAGATCGTCCATCTCGTCGCAGAACGTGCGCAGCTTCTTCATCACCTGCTTGGTCTCGGTGATCCATCCGGCGGGAAGGTCGTCTTTCAGGCCACCGATGCGGTCGAAGTTGGGGTGGAACCGGCCGCCGGTTGCTGCTTCGATCAGGTTGAGCACGTACTCGCGGTCGCGGAACGCGAGGAACACCGGCGTGATCGCACCGAGCTGCACGCCGAGATCGCCGAGGAACAACCCGACGTTGGCAATGCGGCTGAGCTCGAACAGGATCGTGCGGATCCACTGCGCACGTGGCGGCGCCTCGATCTGCATCAGCTTCTCGGCGGCGAGGATGAACGGCACCTCGTTTGCAAAGCTGCCGAGCCAGTCGATGCGGTTGATCAACGTGGTGACCTGTGGGAAGGTGCGGACTTCGGTGAGCTTCTCGTAGCCGCGGTGCATGTAGCCCGCGCTGGGCTCGGCCCAGATCACCTGCTCGCCGTCGAGGCGCACGATGATGCGCAACGTGCCGTGCGTCGCGGGGTGCTGTGGCCCGATGTTGAGGGTCATGCCCTCGGTCTCGAGCTCGACGTTGAGGCGCGCGTCCGCGGCCTGGGCGGCGATGTAACTGAGCTTCTGGCGATCGGCGAGGTCGGTCATGCTTCACCCTCGGCTGTCGTTTCGTCGCCCGCTTCGTCGTCGCCCGGCAGTTGCTCGACATCGACGATGCCGGGCCACGGCTTGACGATGCGCGCCAGCAGCGGGAAGTCCTTGCGGAGCGGATGCCCCTCGAACTCCATCGGCAGGTACATGTTGCGCAGATCGTTGTGACCGGCGAAGCCGATGCCGAACATCTCGTGCGCTTCACGCTCGTGCCAGTTGGCTCCGGCGTACACGGTGATCCAGCTGTCGATCGTGGGATCGTCGTCGGCCACATCGGCCTTGACCGTCACGCCGAAGTGCTCCTTGATGTTGGTGACCCTGGCGAAGACCTGCATCCGCGACTCGCCGCCTGCGTAGCCCTGACGGATGGTGTCATCGCGCTCGACGGGAGGCTGCGTAGGGTCGTCCTCACCGCGGCCGTAGGGACTCGGCATCCAGTCGATCGCCGACAGGAAGCAGAAGTACTCGCAGCCGATCACGTCGCGCAGCGCCACGCCGGCGGCGCGCCACGAGCTGGCACCGACCCGCACCCACACGTCGTCGCCCGGCTTCACCAAGCTGTCGATCACGCCGTCGCCCAACACGTCGCGTAGACGTTGCACGATGCCCTCGCGCAGCCCGTCGCCGGGCAGTGCCAACGTTTCGGTCTCGGTACCGGCGTCACTCAATGGGACCACCGCCCACCACGATCGGCTCACGCATCGAGACGTCCTTGACCATCGGTTTGGTGCCCTCACCGCGCCAACGTGCGCCCATGTCTTCGTTCTTGATCCTCTGTTGCAACAAGACGATGCCTTCGAGCAGAGCCTCCGGCCGTGGTGGACAGCCTGGCACGTAGACGTCGACCGGGATGATCTGATCGACGCCCTTGGTGACGGAGTAGCTGTCCCAATACGGCCCGCCACAGTTGGCACACGAGCCCATCGAGATCACGTACTTGGGCTCCGGCATCTGCTCGTAGAGACGCTTCACCGCCGGAGCCATCTTGTCGGTGACGGTTCCCGACACGACGACGAGATCGGCTTGACGCGGGCTGGCCGGCAACGGGATCACGCCGAGGCGCATGACGTCGTAACGCGGCGAGCCGAATGCTGCGCCCATCTCGATCGCGCAACAGGCCAGGCCCCACTGGTACACCCACAGGCTGTACGACCGGCCGAGGTTGAACAGCGACGTGAGCGGCTTGGGCATACGCCCTTTGTCTACGAATCCCATGTGGTCATACCCAACGCAGCACGCCCTTGCGCCACGCGTACACGAGGCCAAGGAGCAGGACGAACACAAAGATTCCCATCTCGGCGAGGCCGAACCCGGCATAGCGCTCGAGCTGGGTGGCCCACGGGAAGATGAACACCGCTTCGACGTCGAACACCACGAA
>JANMNE010000021.1:0-25072 GCA_031373785.1 Ilumatobacteraceae bacterium | reverse complement strand
CAATCGCAGCCACCTGCAAGATCCCGCCGTCATGGTGTCACGCGGGCTGATCACTCAGCACCAATCCCCTTGAGCGACGTCACCCGAGCCAACCCAAACTTCATCTCCTCAGCCGCGGTTTGTCAACCCCATCGCTGGTGTCACAGAGTCGGCTGAACTGGGTGGCGGCGTAGAGTAGGCCGATGGCCGACGTCACGATCTACCACAACGTTCATTGAAACTCGTCGAGCAATGCCGTGAGCATTGCCAACGAACTCGGCGTCGATTTCGACACCGTGCTCTACCTCAAGACGCCACCGGACGAAGCCACCCTCCGGTCGATCATCGCCAAGCTGGAAGACCCGGTGACCGACCTCGTTCGCCGTGACAGCCTGTGGGCCAAGCTCGGTCTGACCGATGCCGATGTGGCCACCGAGGATCAGGTCGTCGCCGTGTTGCTGAAGCACAAGCAACTCATGCAACGCCCGCTCGTGGTGACCAAGAACACGGCCATCATCGGGCGGCCGAAGGATCGGGTGCGGGCCCTGCTGGGTTAGCGGCGCCGGCGGCGTGGGCCTGATCGCCCGCCGATCGCCTGCAGCACCAACAGCAACAGGATCGCCCCGAGCGCGGCGACGAGCAGCGACCGGAGGCTGAACTCGTTGATGCCATCGCGGCCGCTGGCCTGCATCAACGCGCCGCCGATCAACGCGCCCAGCACGCCAACGGCAACGGTGTACAAGCAGCCGCTGCGGTCATCACGAACGATCCACCGGGCCAGCAGCCCGGCGATCAGGCCGACGACGATCCATGCGACGATGTTCATGCTGCGAACACTCTAGGGTCGTGGCTACAAACGTTCGAGCACCAGCACGAACTCGAGCAGACCATTGTCCTCGGTGGTGACCGTGCCGAACGACGGCGCTGGAATGGCGTAGTCGGCGAAGACGACCGGGATCTGCCCGAGCACGCCGACCAGCCCGTTCTTGAAGGTGCCCTGCACATCGAACGTGACCGACTTGGTCGTGCCGTGCAGTGTCAGATCACCGGTCGCGCTCGCCGTCACGGTGCCGCCGTCGGGTGGAATCGTGCCGAACTCGATCGGCTGGGTCAGCACGAACGTCGATGTGGGGAAGGTGTCGACGGCCATGACCCGGCCGTTGAACTGGGCATCGCGCTTGCTTTCATCACTCTTGAAGGTCCTCATGTCGACGGTGAACTGGCCCTCGGTGATGGTGGTCCCCGAGGCGATCATCGAACCGGTGATCGACTGCGTCCGGCCATTGGCCGTCGTGTCGAAGCCGTTGATGCTCTCGTTGACCCGGTAGCCGACCTCGGAGCCGTCCTTGATCGTCCACGTGCCGTCGGCGGTGCCATCCGCGGCGCCCTGGGATGCTCCAGCGGTCGTCGTCGGCTGTTCGGACGATGTCGCGTCCGGCGCCACCGGGTCGGAACCGACGGTTGTGTCGAGGCCGGCGACGAGGGTGGTCGACGCGGCTGCGGCGAGCTTCTTCTCGACGTCACTTTGACCGAACGCAGGGTCGGCTTTGTTGAACACCTTGGCGTAGAGGAACGAGCCTCCGATGACCAGAACGACGAGCGCGGCAACTGCGATCGCAATCTTCTTCCAATGGCGCTTCATGTCGTTCCTAGACGTCGAGGGGCGGATAGGTAATTCGGTCATCTTCGCATCCCCGACGGGTTCGCGCCCGTCGCGACCGGTACGCCAGACTGTCGAACATGACCGTCAACGTTCACCTGGCCAGGAGTACCCCGAAAGCCATCGACTCAATCGGTGTGCCAGTGGGTGCACGAGGTGCCGTGCCGCGCAGCCTCGGGCTCAATCGTGCGGCGTTGACGGCCGCCGGCTTCGATGGCAAGCCGGGCCAGACGCTGGTGGTGCCGTCGGCAACCGGCCCTACACAGATCGCGGTCGGCATCGGCGACGACGCGGTGACCGCCACGGGCTTGCGCAACGCGGCTGCCGCGCTGGTCCGTGCCGCCGGCAAGCGGGCCTCGATCGCCACGTCGCTCGCCGATCTCGAGGGCGTCGACTCGGCGACGGCCGCGCAGGCGGTCGTCGAGGGCGCACTCCTCGCTGCCTACCGCTACCACGGCTTGAAGACCGAGCCACCGTCGCCCGGTTTGCAGGAGCTGACGCTGGTCGTGGGCGAGCGCCGCGCCGCCGGTGCCAAGGTGGGTGCCGAGCGTGGTTCGGTGACCGCGGCCGCGGCTGCCATAGCGAGGGATCTGGCCAACACGCCACCCGGCCATCTCACGGCGCGGATGATCGCGGACAAGGCAGTCGCCCTCGGCGCGGACAGCGGCCTCGGTGTCGAGGTGTTCAACAAGGACCAACTCGCGGCAATGGGATGCGGCGGGATGGTCGGTGTCAACAAGGGCAGCGCCGAGCCACCTCGAATGATCCGCCTCACGTATGCGCCCCGCAATCCGCGCGGTCACCTCGTGCTGGTCGGCAAGGGCGTGATGTTCGACTCGGGTGGTCTCAGCCTCAAGACCAACGACGGGATGAAGACGATGAAGATGGACATGAGCGGCGCGGCAGCAGTGCTGGCAGCGATGACCACGCTGCGGGCGTTGAAGTGCAAGTCGGCCGTCACCGGCTACATGATGTGCACCGACAACATGCCCTCGGGCAGTGCGTTGAACGTCGGCGACGTGCTGACGTTCCGCAACGGCAAGACCGCCGAGATCCACAACACCGATGCGGAAGGTCGGCTGGTGCTCGCCGACGGTCTGGCGCTCGGTGTCGAGGCCAAGCCAGACGCCATCGTCGACATCGCCACGCTGACCGGCGCGGTGATGGGCGCGCTCGGCCTGAAGATGGCCGGCGTCCTCGGCAACGACCAACCGTTCGTCGAGCGGGTCAAGAACGCGGCAGTCGATGTCGACGAGCAGGTGTGGCAACTCCCGCTCGAGCGCAGCTACCGAAAGCTGATCGACAGCAACGTCGCCGACATGAAGAACGTCGGCGGCCCGTACGGCGGTGCCATCATCGCTGCGCTGTTCCTCAGCGAGTTCGTCGGCGACACCCCATGGGCCCACCTCGACATCGCCGGCCCGATGAACAGCGACGGTGACGAGGGGTGGCTCTCGCGCGGTGCCACCGGGTTCGGCACGCGACTGCTGATCCAACTGGCCCTCGACTTCACCGGGTGATCTACGCGGCGTCGGGGGAGTAGCCGCCACTCGTCGCCATCGACGTCGCTTCGATCGCCGCAGCGGGCGGCACCCCGAGAGCCAGGAGTTGCCGTTCGACGGCGTCGGGATCATCGCCGGTCTCGACCATCGCCTCGGCCAGCACGCGGGCCCGCTCCATGTCGACGAGCGAGATGCGCGTCGTCGGCAGGTTCCACTGCGCATGTGCCGTCCGCAGGTGTGGCGGCATGCGCATCAGATGACGCGTCGCCACTTGTGGGACCCGACGCCTGACGGCCAGGCCACCGTCGGTCGGCCGCGAGACACCGAACAGCACGCAGCGGTTCAGCGATCGCATGAAGGCGTTGGCCGTGCCCAGGGTGTACGACAGCCCGAGCGCGCTGGCGGTCTCCTCGACGTCGAGCTCGTACCCCAGCGGGTAGCGATCGAAGCCGAGCACCAGGCGGCGCAGGATCCACGTCGCGGTCGGGCCGAGCACGTTCAGCCAGAACAGCTCGACGTACTGCGAGCGCACGTCATAGCCGATCGAGTCGACCACCGGGTCGAGCCATGGCACAACCATCAACAGCTGGTCGGTGACCGGGATCTCCATCGGGGTGGCTGCCATGAAGGTCTCCCTCGTGTGTCGGGTTGGGGTAGGGATCAGTTGCGTGCAGGGGAGTCATCCCAAAGATGCACGGCGAGATGCCGGACGTGGAACGAGTGCGCCAAGATGTCGCCATGTCGGCCGATGACTTCGCCCACGCCAAGGAATGGATCGGCGCCGCGGCGAGCGTCACGGTCTTCACCGGCGCAGGCATCTCCACGGATTCGGGCATCCCCGACTTCCGCGGTCCGAACGGGTTGTGGACGAAGAACCCGGCCGCCGAGAAAGCGTCGACGCTGCAGAACTACCTGGCTGATCCTGACGTGCGCCGGTTTGCATGGCAGAACCGCCTGCACTCACCGGCGTGGACCGCCTCACCAAATACCGGTCACCTGGCGATCTACGAGCTCGAGCGTCAAGGTCGGCTGCGCGCAGTCGTCACCCAGAACATCGACGAACTGCATCAGCAGGCGGGTCATGATCCCGACAAGGTCATCGAAGTGCACGGCACTATGCGTTGGACCCGCTGTTGGACGTGTAATGACCGACGCCCGATGACCGAGGCACTGGACCGGGTTCGCGCCGGCGAGGACGATCCGCACTGCCTGGTGTGCGTGGTTGGGGTGCTGAAGAGCGACACGATCTCGTTCGGTCAGTCGCTGGTACCCCACGTGATCGACGCGGCGATGCGCGCCGCCGACGAGTGCGATGTGCTGCTGGCCGCCGGTTCGACGCTGACGGTGTTCCCAGCCGCCAACGTGGTGCCGCGGGCCAAGTCGCAGGGCGCGCGCGTCGTGATCGTCAACGGCGAACCGACCGGTATGGACCGCTTTGCCGACGCGCTGCTGATCGGCTCGCTCGGCGACCTGTTGCCCGCGCTGGTCGGGTCGCCGAGCGAGCCCGGAAGCCCGTAGCCAAATCCTGACCATATTGGTAGGCTTTCACCATGGCTACCTTCCGAGATCTGCTCAGCGCCGCCAAAGCGGAGATCACCGAGATCGATACGGCGACTGCAGCCGACAAGATCGAAGCGGGCATCATCGCCCTCGACGTGCGTGAGCCCGACGAGTACGACCAGGGCGCGATCCCCGGCGCCATCCACATCCCTCGCGGGCACCTCGAATCGCAGGTCGAAGGACGGTTGCTCGACAAGAACGCCGAAGTGGTCATCTACTGCGCCGGAGGCGTGCGCAGCGCGTTCGCCGCCAAGACGCTGCAGGAGCTCGGCTACACCGATGTCTCGTCGGTGGTCGGTGGCTTCGGCAAGTGGAAGGACGAAGGCCGCCCGTGGAAGACGCCCGTCGTGCTGACACCTGATCAGCGCAACCGGTACCAGCGGCACCTGCTGCTGCCCGAGGTCGGGGTGGCCGGTCAGGTCAAGCTGCTCGACAGCAAGGTGCTGATGCTCGGCGCCGGTGGCCTCGGCTCTCCCGCGGCGCTCTACCTGGCCGCCGCAGGTGTCGGCACGATCGGCATCGTCGACATGGACGAGGTCGACGCCAGCAACCTGCAGCGCCAGATCCTGCACAACCTCGATCGCATCGGCGACCGCAAGGTCGACTCGGCGAAGAAGACGCTCACCTTGCTGAACCCCGACGTCAACATCGTCACCTACGACACCCGGCTCGAGGCCAGCAACATCATGGACATCATCGCCGGCTACGACGTGATCGTCGACGGCGCCGACAACTTCCCCAGCCGATACCTGCTCAACGACGCCAGCGTCAAGCTCGGCATCCCCGTCGTGCACGGCTCGATCTTCCGCTTCGAGGGCATGGTCAGCGTGTTCGACCCGCTGCACGGCCCGACCTACCGCGACATGGTCCCCGAGCCGCCGCCCGCCGAACTGGCGCCCAGTTGCGCCGAGGCCGGGGTGCTCGGTGTGCTGCCCGGCATCATCGGTTCGATCCAGGCGCTCGAGGTGATCAAGGTGCTGCTCGGCCTCGGCGAGCCGCTGACCGGTCGGATCCTCTCGGTCGACACCACCGACATGAGCTTCCGCACCTTCAACCTCCGCAAGGACCCCAACAACGAGGTCACCTACGAGAATCGCGACCGCATCATCGTGCGCGACCTCGAAGGTCTTTGCGCCCCAGGACTGCACGACTAGCCTCAAGTCAAGCGGACCGGGGACGGTCCCAGACGGGAGTAGCAGGGTGAACCGAGTGCGGAGCCACATCGCAGGTGGCGTCGCGGTGATGCTCGCTGTGTCGAGCCTTGTTGTCGCCAATGCGGGCACGGTGCACGCCGTTGACCTGGTCATGCCGGCTCGGGCGATCCTGCTCCAGGCCAACGACCTCGTGTACGACCCGGTGCGCGCCGTGATCTATGCGAGCGTGCCCGGCTCGGTGGGCCCGACCGGTAACTCGATCGTCACGATCAACCCGGCGACCGGGGCCGTGGTGTCGTCCGTGTACGGCGGTAGCAATCCGCACCAATTGGCGCTGAGCGACGACGCATCGATGCTGTACGTCGGGCTCGACGGTGCCAACGCCGTTCGCCAGTTCTCACTCCCCGGGTTGACGTTCGTGCGCCAGTTCTCGTTGGGTTCGAGCTCGCTGAGCGGGCCGATGTTCGACGAAGACATCGATGTCATGCCCGGAGCCCCGACGACGGTCGCCGTGTCGAGGAAGTTCTCGAACTCGTTCCCGTGGCACGCCGGCGTGGCCATCTTCGACAATGGCGTGCGACGCACTGCGACGACGCAAGTCCACACGGGCAGCAACGAGATCGAGTTCGCCAGCCCGACTCGTATCTATGGCGACAGCACCGAAGCAGGCGGCTATCGACTGCTGACCGTCTCGGCCGGCGGAGTCAGTGAGGACACGGTCATCCTCGGCCCGTTCGGCGGGGCCATCGAGTATGCCGGTGGACGCATCTACACATCCGACAGCAGCATCGTCGAGCCCGAGACGGGGGCCGTGCTCGCCAAGCTGGCGAATCCGCCCGACTTCCGGCCGTTCACGATCGACGCCGCAGCCCACCGCGCCTACTACCTGTTCTCATCGCACCCTGATCCCACTCAGCGGTTGCACGTGTTCGACACCAGGACGTTTGCCGAGGTCGCCACCTACACGATTGCCGGCCTTGCCGATACACCGACCGCGATGGTCCGTTGGGGGGTCGATGGGCTGGCGATCGCCACCTCGGAAGGCCACCTCTTCTTGGCGTCCCCGAGCACGCTCACCGCCGCACCGCCGCCGATCCCCACGACAGTCGTGCCTGCGTATCCCTACAAGGTGATCGACCAGATTGCCAGCGACATGGTGTACGACCCGGTCCACAGTCGTCTCTACGCAACGACGGATCCTCTCGCACCGACCAACCCGAACTCCGTCGTCGAGATCGATCCCAGCACCGCCGCCATCACCAACTTCATCCCAGCGCTCGATGATCCCACCACGCTGGCGATCTCCGACGATGCGACGATGCTCTACGTCGGCCAACGAAGCGGGCTGACCGTCCGTCAGTTCGCTCTACCAAGCCTGCTGCCGGTCCGGCAGTTCTTGATCGGTCTGGGACCGACAGGACTCCTCTATCCCGGTGATATCGCGGTCATGCCCGGGAACCCAAGAGTCATCGCGGTCGCGGGCGCACCCACGTACGATCAGACGGCGGTCTTCGAAGACGGCGTCCGGCGCACCGCCGTTCCGTCGTTCCAGCAGCCAGGGCCGTACCGGATCGCGTTCGGCAGCGCGACGGATCTGTACGGGCTGAGCTTCTCGAGTAGCGGCGATCTCGAACGAATGACCGTCGATGGGACGGGCGTGACCGCGATCGACGAGTCGCGTCAGTTGCTCGAGGAGGGCAACGGCCAGATCCAATTCGCGGGTGGTGCCGTGTACAGCGGCAGCGGCCGAGCCGTCGATCCTGTTGCGCTCCAGGTGCTCGGCACGATGGGTGGCCCTCGCGACCTGTTCTTCGTCGACGCTGCGCTGCATCGCAAGTACGTCGTCGTCGACACGCTGGGTGCCGGGTGGCAACTGCAGGTCTACGACACCACAACGTTCAGATTGCTCGAGACCGACGCCTTACCGGCTCTCACGAGTGCCCCGATTGCGCTGACGCGCTGGGGCGCGAACGGGCTGGCGTTCGCGACAGCCAACGGGCCGATCTACGTCTTGTCGAAGGATTTCGCCCCGCCACCTGTCGACCCGCCGCCGGTGGATCCACCGCCGGTCGACCCGCCGCCGGTCGACCCGCCGGTCGAACCGCTCGGCGCGTTCGGGGAGTACACGCCGCTGACGCCCACGCGGCTGCTCGACACCCGGGTCCATCCCGGGCCGCTCGGTGCCGGAGGGGCGATCCCGGTGCAGATCACCGGCGTGGCCGGCGTTCCGTCGTCCGACGTCGTCGCTGTGGTGCTCAACGTGACCGCAACCGGCCCGCTGCGCGCTGGATTCCTCACGGTCTGGCCCGCCGACGAGCAGCGCCCGCTGATCTCCAACGTCAACTACGCGGCAGGCCAGACGGTGCCCAACCTCGTCACCGTGGCCCTCAGTCTCGAGGGTGCCATCGCTGTCTTCAGCAGTGCTCAATCCGATGTGGTCGTCGACATCGAGGGCTACTACTCCGATTCGCTCGGCACACCGGGCGGCAGGTTCCGCTCGACGGTCCCGACGCGCCTGATCGACACCCGAACGGGCTTCGGTGGGATGGGCTCGGCGGTCCTGCCGTCTTCGCGGAGGTTCCTGAACGTCGTCGGCCGCGCTGGGCTGCCGACCGCAGGCGCGACTGCGGTCGTGATGAACGTGACGGTCACCCGGCCGACCGCGTCGGGATACCTCACCGTGTACCCCCACGACTCGACCACGCCGCTGGTCTCGAACCTCAACTTCGTCGCCGGCCAGACGGTGCCCAACCTGGTCATCGTGAAGGTGCCCCCATCGGGGATCATCGACATGTTCAACTCCGCCGGTATCACCGACGTGGTCATCGACGTGGTGGGCTACTTCGACGAGGATCGCAGTGACGAGAGTGGTCGGTTCGTCCCCTTCCTGCCCGAACGGGTCTACGACTCGCGCGAGACCACGGCCACCCACCCCGCGCAACCGCTCGGGCCGGGCGAGTCGCTGACGTATGCCGACGATCTCGGGGCCAGCGCATACGTCTTCAACGTGACGGCGACGGAGCCGACGACGGCCGGATACCTCACCGTGTATCCGTTTCCTGGGCTCGTTCCGTTGGCGTCGAACGTCAACTTCGTACCGAACCAGACCGTTGCCAACCTCGCCTACGCGCCGACCGGGCCAGACGTCGGGTTCTTCAATTCAGCGGGCCGCACGCACATTGTCGTCGATCTGTTCGGAGCCTTCTCGTAGTACTACTGTTTCGCGTCGTGCTGGTAGCGACGGGGCAGCGGGAGACGACACGACGGCTGTGGATGCACGGTCCCGCGGCCGACATCGCACTCGGCTGGTGCTGGCTACCGATCGCGCTGCTCGTGCACGCCGCAGAGCCGCATCTCACGACCGTGCACACCATCGTGGGGTTGATCTTCCTCGTCTCGTTCGCCCACCAGCCGCTCACACTCGGGCTGGTGTACGGCGACCCGGCGCAACGCGACGCGCATCGCCGCCTTTATCGCTGGGCGCCATGGGTGGCGTTCGCCCTCATCGTCATCGGGCTCAACGTCAGCCTGTCGGCGGTCGCCCTGATGGCCGGGCTGTGGAACGCGGAGCACACGCTGATGCAGCGCTATGGCGTGATGCGCATCTACGGCCGCAAGGCGGGCGATGACCACGGACGGATCGAGAAGCCGATGCTGATCGTCTGGCTCATCGCCGGGATCACCTACATCGGTGGTTACGTCGACCTGCAGCGATTGGTCCACAAGCTCGGCTTCGGTGGCACCAACGCCCGCAGCGTGCGGTTGCTCGGCGACCTCAGCAACGTCGCCCGGGTGATCTTCTGGGTCGCCGTCGTCGTGGGCGTCGTCTACGTGGTTCGTTGGTTGCAAGCCGAACGGCGCCTCGGCACCATGGCCAGCCGCCCGAAGCACTGGTATGCACTCGGCACCGCCGGGCTGATCGTTGCCGTGATGATCGACCCGATCGCCGGCGTCGCCGGCTACGTCGCCGCCCACGCCATCGAGTACTTCGCCGTGGTGCACAGTTCGTTGCGCAAGCGTGGCGACACTGCACCGGTCGCTCGGGCCACCCGCACGCCGGCGCGCCGGGCAGCCGCGTATGCGCTCTACTTCCTCGCGATCATCGGGTTGATCGCCGTCACCAGGTCGCACTTCGATGGCCGCCTCTATGCATTCGCCGTGTTGTTCTTCGGCGCGTTGCACATTCTGTACGACGGGTTCGTGTGGAAGTTGCGGCGCCCGGCTATTGCCGCGTCGCTGGGCATCACGCAGACCTAGACGTTCAGCAGCCCACCGAGGAACAGGTCGGCAAGCGCGTCGCCGACGCGATCCGGGCTCTGGCTCTTCTTCCCGGTGAACCATCGTGTGGTGCTGAGCACCGCGTCGAACATTGCCGCGACCACCAGGCGAGCGTCGCCGGTGCTGCGGAACTCACCCGCGGCGACACCGCGGTCGATCGCCGATGCCCACAGTTTGGCCGCCTCGACCAAGAGCTCGGCGACCGGTCGAAGCGCGGGAGTCGACGAGAACGTTTGCGCATCGTTGCGGATCATCCGCGTCTCGCTCGGCGTCTTCGCCGCCTCGGCGACTGCCGTCGTGATCAACGACCGAAGTGTCTCGGCAGCCGAGACATCGGCGGCGACGATCGTGCGGTAGTGGCCGACCTGGCGTTGCATCACCGGCAGCAGCAACTCGGCAACCATCTGCTCCTTCGACTCGAAGTGGTGGTACAGGCTGCCGGACAGGATCCCGGCGGCGGCGCCGATGTCGCGAACGGTGGTGCTGGCTACCCCGCGCTCGGCGAACTGCCCCGCGGCGATCGACAGGATCTCGTCGCGCCGAGACCGGGCCACGTCACTCGATTCCCGAGACGGTGCGGAAGTCGTCGACATCGGTCCACTCGCGACCCATCCTGGCCATCATGTGGTTGCCCATCATGTTGCGCGGCTGGCTGGCAAGGTAGAACCGCTCGTACAACTCGCTGCGCGAACCGAGGGCCGAGCCGGCGAAGTCCCACGCCATGCGGAAGATCTTGGCCCGCTCTTCGGCCGCGATGCCGTTGGCGCCCGGCAGGTACTTGCGCACCAACGGGCCGAGCTCGGGGTCGGCGAACGCCGCCTCGTTCGGCGTGCACAACAGGTTGTGGCTTCCCAACGTCTTGAAGATGTCGTTGACCCTCGTCATCCACGACGGCATCAGGGCGCGCAGCGCGGTGAACGGCTCGCCATCGCAGAACCACCCGCCGTACCGATACTGGTGCGCGCCGGCCTCGGCGGCGCGGATCGCGGCGCGGGTCATGTCGGCGTAGGTCACCAGTTCGCCGAGCAACTGTGTGGCCTCGGCACGGGCACCCATGTTCTGCACCTCGACCATCTTGAAGGCAAGGTCGTAGGCGAACTCGAGCTTGACGGCAGCGCGGATCGCCGTCTGTTGGATGATGTTGGCTGCCCAACCATGCTTCATCACGTTGCCGTAGACGTCGAGGTCGCCGGCGATGAACACGCGCTCCCACGGCACCTCGATCTCGTCGAAGATCAAGAACGCATCTTGCTCGTCGAATCGGGACGAGAACGGATGATCGGCCCGCGTGCCATCCACGGAGTAGTGGTCGCGGCACACCGTGTGCAGGCCCTTGGCGCCGACGGGGACCGAGAAGCACAGTGCGTACGCCGGGTCGGCATCCTTCGGCAACGGGTGCGCCGGGTAGACGAAGTTCTCGTCGGCGAACGGCCCGAGCGTGCCGAGGATCTTCGAGCCGCTGACGACGATGCCGTCGGCGGTTCGCCGCACGATGCGTGGCGTCAGTTCGGCGTTGATCCCTTCGACGTCGCCGACGGCCTTGTCGATCACCGGGTTGATGATCGTGTGCGTCAGCGAGAGGTCCCGGAGGGCGACGTCGCGTTGGAACGCGGCAAGCGCGGCCCCGGCGCGGGTATCGCCGTTCTTCTCGAACAAGCTGCGCTGCGCCACGAAGCCTGCCACGGTGACGTTGACGTAGTCGGGTGTGCGGCCGAGCATGCCGATCGAGTAGCGGGCCAGCCGATCGAGCGCCCGGTGGCGGCGCCGCAGGTCGTCGTCGTCGAGTGGGATGATGTGGCTGGCGTTGATCTGCTCGCCGGTCTGGGCGTCCTCCACCAGGCAATCGTGGGCGTGGACGTGTTGGTAGTCGAAGTACTCGGCCATTCCACGCAGCGACCCGGCGAATCGGGGCTCGTTGACGACGTCGACCGTGCGGCCGTCGAGCCAGACGGTGCGATCGTCTTTCAGTCCCGTGATGTAGTCATGTCCGGTGCGAGCTCCCATGGCCGAGCACCGTAATACGGATGCGCTAACCAAGCAAGTGCTTTGTTGGTTTTTGCTCGATCGAGTGGGAGGTATTTTCAGGATCGACAGGACGGGAGGACGACATGACAATGGGGCCAGATCCGGCGAACTCGGGGTGGCCGGCCCCGCCGCCACCACCGCCCATGCCACCCGTGCCGCCTCCCGCAGTTGGAAGGCGGTGGTATCGGCGCAAACTGTTCTGGGCAGCGGCAGTTGTTGCCATCATCGTCATCTCGGTCGTCGCCAGCGATGCGAAGCACCAGGCGAACGGCACCAAGGGAACCTTCGACACCGAGGCCCTGATCACCATGCAGTCCGCCGAGACCGGGCAATACCCGCTGTTCCTCGACAACCTCGCGGACGCGACGAACGCGGGGTCGGTCGGCGACGGCGGGTCATGCACTGGTGCGCAGGCAGCAGTCTCGGGGATGACCGATCATGCCGGCGGCTGGCCGAGCACCGTGAAAGACCCATGGGTCAAGGCCCAAGCCGAACTGCAGACCGGCGTGGATGCGTGCATCAAGGGCGACGGCGCGGCGATGGTCGCCGCCTGGAACCTGGGCAGCACGGACCTGAGCGCCGCAGTTGCCGCCTACGAGGCGCTCGACGATTGCCGGCCCAACAGCGACCTCGGTCTCGACTGCGGCTGACCTCGCCAGCGCTCAACAGCGTCGATCGAATCGGGCAGCCCCAGAAGCCCACGTAGCCCACGTAGCGAGAAGGGGCTTCCCAGTTGCTCGCAGGCCGGCGCCGATCGAGGCTGTTGTGGACAGCGCTCACGGGCACAAGATGGTTCCGATCCCGATGTCTGTGGGTAACACGGTCTTTGGCAAAGTCCCGACGCAAAGTACTTGCGACTCGCCGTTGCTCGTGACCCAGTACTGGGCGACGCTCGTGCGGTCGCGGGACGTTGACCAGCACACCAGTGCTTGCTCCGATGAGTCGTGTGTCGGAAGAAGCAGCGACGTGGGAGGCGGCGGTAGCGTCCCGACGACGATGCCGCGGATGTCTCCGATCGTTACCTTTTCGGCCTGGAAGAACGAGCGCTGGTCGCTCGGCGCGAACTGCATGCAGCGCTGTTCCGAACTCAACACGGTCGACGGTTCGACTGTCGAAGTCGGATCGGATTCTCTCACCTCGACGATCGACGAGGTTGTACCTGCGAGGGGGTGAGTCTCGCTATCGGAGCAGGAGGCACCAAGCGCGAACGCAACTGTTGCGATCGCCATTGTTCGGATCATCACCAGTGATCGGCCGTTCATGTCGGTGTGAATGAGCGCATCGTGCCCGATCACGCACCGGCTGTCGAGCACGCCCATCAGGCAGGTCGGCGCTGGGTCAAGTCCTGTGGAGTCTTTCGAGGTACCCAGGTCGGCGCCAAGAACTCCACAGCGCTGGTGTGGAGTTCTTGACGCCCAACCGGGTGCGCGCAAACACTCCACACGACCACGGATGGCGGCTAGTCGAACAGGTCGGGGTCGGTCCGGCAGATCTCCTGCCACAGCGGCTGGAAGCTGAACCAACCGGCGGCGGGGAACCCGGTCTGCTCGAACGTGTACTGCGCAATGCTGTGCTCGATCAGCTTCGGCGTGCCGGCGGCCATCGCCATCAACTGCGCGTTGCACGAGCGGTCCATGCTGAGGAACCAGAAGCACGCCTCGTCGACCGTGGTGCCCACCGTGAACAGCCCGTGGTTCTGATGGATCGCTGCCTTGCCAGTGGGGAACTCGGCAGCCAGCTCCTTGCCGGCGTCGACGTCGAACACGACCGCGCCTCCCTGCACCGCGATCACCCGATGGTCACCGTAGAACGCGCATGAATCCTGCGTGATCGGGTCGAGCGGGATGCCGAGCGAGGCGAACGCCTTGCCGTGCACGCTGTGACTGTGCGCCGCCGAGATCACGTCGGGACGTGCCTGATGGATGGCGGAGTGGATCACAAACGCGGCGCGATTGACCGGTCGGGTGCCGTACACCACGTCGCCCTGGTGGTTCACGAGCAGGAGGTCGCTGACGCGCACGTGGCGGAAGCTCATGCCGAACGGGTTGACCCAGAAGTGGTCGGGGAACTCGGGGTCGCGGACGGTGATGTGCCCGGCCACTCCCTCGCCGAACCCGACACGACCGAAGATGCGCAACGCCCCCGCCAACTTCTGCTTGCGGTGCAGGCGCTCGTCGTCGACATTGGCGAACGTGGGCGGGCCCTCCAGGCTGACGGCCTTCGGCGTCAGTTCGACGCCGTCGATCGTGCGAACACCAGATTCCGTAATCGTCATGCGCCCACGATACGCCGCGGGTGTTCGACAGCTGTGGCGGGAGGATCGGGGTCTCGTCGTAGAGTCGCGGCATGAACCGCGAGATCATGCCGGCGTCGATCGCGCCACCGGCGGCCAACTACGCCCATGCCGTGCTCACCGAGGGCGCCGGCTCGCTGCTGCACGTCAGTGGCGTGGTGGCAGCCCGACCCGACGGCACGATCCCCGACGACGTCGCCGATCAGGCCGCGGTCGTCTGGTCCAACATCGGGGCAATCCTCGCCGCGGCCGACATGGCGCTCGACGACATCGTCAGCATCACGACCTATGTGGTGGTCGACTTCATGGCCTGCTTGCCCGAGGTGATGGCGGCGCGCGACCAGGCGCTGGCCGGCCACCGGGCTGCCAGCACGCTCGTCACCGTTCCGGCGTTGGCCAGACCGGCGTGGAAGATGGAAGTCGCGGTCATCGCTGCTCGGTAGCGCCGCGCTACGACAGAGTCGTACGCTCGTCGGTGATGAGTGACCACAAGCGCACCGATTCGGGCATCGAGGTCAAGGCGCTCTACGGGCCTGCCGATCTCGCCGCGTGGGATCCTGCCGAGCAGCTCGGCGAACCGGGTACGCCTCCGTACACGCGCGGTGTGTATCCGACGATGTACCGCACCAAGCTGTGGACGATGCGCCAGTACGCCGGGTTCGGCACGGCGACATCGACCAACGAGCGGTTCAAGTTCTTGCTGAACGCCGGCCAGACCGGCTTGTCTTGCGCGTTCGATCTGCCGACGCAGATGGGCTACGACAGCGACCACCCCCGCGCCGAGGGCGAGGTCGGCAAGGTCGGCGTCGCCATCGACACCATCGCCGACATGCGCCTTTTGCTGGCCGACATCCCCCTCGACACGGCCTCGATGAGCATGACGATCAACTCCACCGGCGCCATCTTGCTGCTGCTCTACGAGTTGGTCGCCGAGGAGCAGGGAGTGCCGGCCAGCGAGATCAGCGGCACGATCCAGAACGACATCTTGAAGGAGTACATCGCCCGCGGCACGTACGTGTACCCGCCACGCCCGAGCATGCGGATCATCACCGACATCTTCGAGTACTGCGCCGCCAACGTCCCGAAGTGGAACACCATCTCGATCTCGGGCTACCACATCCGCGAGGCCGGCAGCACGGCCGTGCAGGAGATCGCCTTCACGATCGCCAATGGCATCGCCTATGTCGAGGCCGCGCTCGCAGCTGGCATGGACATCGATGCGTTTGCGCCGCGCCTCAGCTTCTTCTGGAACGCGCACAACAACTTCTTCGAAGAGGTCGCCAAGTTCCGGGCCGCTCGGCGCATCTGGTACCGCCTGATGAACGAACGGTTCGGCGCCAAGAAGGAGTCGAGCAAACTGTTGCGCTTCCACACCCAGACGGGCGGCTCCACGCTGACGGCGCAACAACCCGAGAACAACGTCGTCCGCGTGGCGGTCCAGTCGATGGCGGCGGTGATGGGTGGAACGCAGAGCCTGCACACCAACGGCTACGACGAGGCGCTCAGCCTGCCGTCGCAACAGGCTGCGCAGGTCGCACTGCGAACGCAGCAGATCATCGGCTACGAGAGCGGGATCGTCGACACGCCCGACCCATTGGCAGGCTCGTACTTCGTCGAATCTTTGACCGACGAGGTCGAGCGCCTGGCCTGGGAGTACATCAACCGCATCGACGAGATGGGCGGCGCCGTGGCCGGCATCGAAGCCGGCTTCCAGCAGGGTGAGATCGAGCAGGCCGCATACGAGTACGCCAAGTCGATCGACGACGATGAGCGGATCATCGTCGGCCTCAACAAGTTCCAGGTCGCCGCCGACGGGGACCCGGCCATCTTCCCCGTCGATCCCGAGCTCGAGCGCGGGCAGAAGGCGTCGCTCGCCGAGTTCAAGGCGGGGCGCGACGCGTCGTCGGTCGAGGCTCGCCTCGCCGATGTCACTGCGGCGGCGCGGGGCACCGAGAACCTGCTGTATCCGATGAAGGAGGCGCTGCGCGCCAAGGCGACGCTCGGTGAGGTCAGCGATGCCTTGCGCGCCGTCTTCGGGGTGTATCGCGCCGGGTCGTGAGCATGACGAGTTGGTTGGCCCAGCATGCAGACGTCGAGTGTTGCGACGTGACCACGATCGGTCGGCGCAGCGGTCAGGCCCACGAGATCGAGATCTGGTTCGGCGTCATCGACGCGACGGTGTATCTGATCTCCGGCAATGGCCCAACCGCCGATTGGTATCGCAACGCGTTGGCGAACCCGCATGTCTCGGTGCGCCTGGCCGGCGAGACGCACACGGGTGTCGCCCGCGACGTGACGGATACCGGCGAACGTCGCCGCGCCGGCGACCTGATGGGGGAGAAGTACCCGTGGGACGGCGACTCATCGATCGGACTCACTCGTCATGCGTGGTGCTACGAAGTGCCGCTGCTGGCCATCGACCACTGGGGCCACGATGACTGATGAGGCGCCGTCCGACGTGCTGACCATGCTGGTCTACGCAGTCGACGAGATGCGCGAGACCACCACGTTGTTGCCGGTGGCCGAGGTCAGCCGAGGTCAGAATCGACCGTGGTGGCGCAACCTCTTCTGGGGGTTCGCCCGCAGCCGTGCCGAGATCACCGCTGGCCTGGCCGTGCAATACCTCGGCGAGAACATCGACCGCGCCCGAGCCCACTGGCGCGAGGCATTGACGCTGTTGGCAGATCTGCAGCGGACGCATGCGACGAACGAGGTGGTGGTGACGCTGATCGACGAGCTGCGCGGTGCGGGCCTCGACACGGTGTTGCCGCGGTTGCAGCACGACGCAATCCCGCATCCGATCGCCAAGACCGCGGTGCATCTCACCGCGGTGGTCGACACGATTCGCGCCTGCCAGCGCCTCTCCGTCGCCGCCCGCAGCAAGCTGTTGCTGCAACAAGTGCGCGACGACTAGGCAGACGCAGCGGCGAGTGCGGCTTTCTCCTCGGCCAGGTCGGCGGCGATGAAGATGATCTGGTCCTCCTGCCCGCCGACCAGCTTCTGCTCACCGCATCGCATCAGCACGTCGGCGCCGCTGACGTCGTACTGCTCGGCGGCGCGGAAGGCGTGCTTCAAGAAGCTGGAGTACACACCGGCGTAGCCCATCACCAAGGCGAGCCGGTCGATGATGCACTCGCCGTCCATCACGGGACGAACCACGTCTTCGGCAGCGTCCATCAGGGCCAGCACATCGATGCCGGTCGAGATCCCGAGCCGGTCGGCGACAGCTGCGAACACCTCGTTGCGCGTGTTACCGGCGCCGGCCCCGAAGCCACGAACCGAGCCGTCGATCTGCACTGCGCCGGCACGCACCGCGATCACCGAGTTGGCGACGGCGATCCCCAGGTTGTCGTGACCGTGGAACCCGACCTGGGCATCGCTGCCCAACTCGGCGACGACTGCCTCGACCCGGTACTGCGCATCTTCCAGGATCATCGCCCCGGCGGAGTCGACGACGTAGACGCACTGGCAGCCGGCGTCGGCCATGATCCGGGCCTGCTTGGCGATCAGCTCGGGCGGTTGCCCGTGGGCCATCATCAAGAACCCGACCGTCTCCAACCCCAGCGAGCGGGCGAGACCGAAGTGCTGGATCGAGACGTCGGCCTCGGTGCAGTGTGTGGCCACGCGCACAATCGACAGACCGATGTCGTGGATGAAGCGGATGTCGTCCATCGTGCCGATGCCGGGGACCATCAACGCAGCGATCTTGGCATGCTTGGCGGTCTCGACGGCGGCCTTCATCAGCAGCCGTTCGTCGGTCAACGAGAAGCCGTAGTTGAACGACGACCCACCCAGGCCGTCGCCATGGGTGACCTCGATCACGGGCATGCCAGCGGCGTCGAGCGCGGCGACGATGTCGCGCACCTGCTGCTCGGTGAACTGGTGGTTCTTGGCGTGCGAGCCGTCGCGCAGGCAAGTGTCGGTCATGCGCACATCGAGTGTTGGTGAATATGGCATCAGTTGGCTCCCTGCATGTGCGTGGCGATGCGGTTGCCGGTGGCCGCGGCGGCCGCGGTCATGATGTCGAGGTTGCCGGCATATGGCGGGAAGTAATCGCCGGCCCCCTCGACCTCGACGAGCACGGCGAGACGTGGTGTGCCGTCGCGCGACTCGCCGAACTGTGGCGGTGATTTCAGCCGGTAGCCGGGCACATACTGGGCGACGTTGGCAACGGCGTCCTCGACCGCCTTGGTGATCAGCACCTGATCGGCATCGCGTGGCAACTGGCAGAAGATGGTGTCACGCATGATCAATGGCGGGTCGGCCGGGTTGAGCACGATGATGGCTTTGCCGCGACCCGCACGACCGACCTCGGCGATCGCCCGCGACGTGGTGCGGGTGAACTCGTCGATGTTGGCGCGCGTGCCGGGCCCCGCAGAGACCGAGGCAACGGTCGCGACGATCTCGGCGTAGTCCACCTCCGTCACCGCAGCGACCGCGTGCACGATCGGGATGGTGGCCTGACCCGCGCACGTGACCATGTTGACGTTCATCGCGTCGAGGTGCTCGTCGATGTTGGCGCTCGGCACGACGAACGGTCCGATCGCCGCAGGCGTGAGGTCGATGGCCCGGATCCCCAGGTCGGCATACCGCGGTGCGTTGGCGATGTGCACGTATGCGCTGGTTGCCTCGAACACGAAGTCGGGAAGCTCGCTCTGGCCGAGCAGCCAGTCGACACCGTCGGCCGATGCCTCCAGCCCGGCCTTGCGGGCGCGCTCCAATCCATCGCTACGCGGGTCGACACCGATCATGTAGCGGGGCTCGATCACGTCGGAGCGCATCAGCTTGTACATCAGGTCGGTGCCGATGTTCCCGGAACCGACGATCGCTGCGGTCAGCTTGGCCATCCGCCTACTCTGCCCCAACCGGGTCGGCCGTGGAAGGCCCAGCGTTCCTATCTGCGGAACGCGAGCGTGGGGACACGTTCAGGCGAACCCGGCTGACAGCTCGGCGACGACCTCCGCGGCGGTCATGACCCGGTCGACCGAGCCGACCGAGCGACCGGCGTACAGCGCCATGGCACTGATGTCGCCGGTGGTGTCGCGGCTCGGTGAGCTGGCGCCGAAGCGCACCATCGGCAGCGGCGTGCCCCCGCGCGGCACTGTCTCGCCGATGATGTCGCTCGGCGCTGCCGTTGCGGCCTCGATCGACGAGCGCAGCACGCGATGCGGCGCGTCGGGCCAGCCGACGCCGAACGCCTCGGTCAAGACCGCGTCGTCGGTTGTGGCCCCCACCAGGGCATCGATGTAGACGGGGTGTGCGTACGACTCGCTGGTTGCCACGAACCGGGTGCCGACACGAACGGCATCGGCGCCCATCGCCATCGCGGCCCGCACCGCCTCGGCGTTGCCGATCCCGCCGGCCGCCACCACCGGCACGTCGACCGCGGCGCGAACGTCGGCCAGCAGTTGGGCGAGGGGGACGTGGCCGCGCACATGGCCACCTGCCTCCATTCCCTGGGCGATCACGTAGTGGCAGCCGGCATCGACGGCGGCCTTGGCTTCGTCGACCGAGCCGACCTGCCAGCCGCACACGACGCCCTCAGGAACTCGGGCCGGGTCGGGCCACTCGTAGAAGAACTCGAGGATCGGAAGCCGCGATGCCACCAGCTCGACAACGTCGGCGCGTACGAAATGGGCGATGCAGGTGGCTCCGACCGGCGCCGTCGTCAGCGCGGCCAGTTCGTCGAGATAGCGCTCGACGACGCTGATGTGTTGACGACCGATGCCGATCATCCCGAGGGCGCCGGCGTTCGACACGGCCGCGGCGAGCGTCGATGTCGCCGTCCCACTCATCCCGGCCTGCTGTAGCGGCAACGTGATCCCGACGAGATCGGTGAAGCGGTTCATGGCGACAACCTATGCCGCCAGTTCGTTGGCCTCCAGCACCGACACCAAGCCGGAACGATCGGTGATCGCGCACGACCCCAGCAACTCGCTTCGGTGCTCGGACGGGCACCGGCGAACGGCACCCCAGCCCGGCGCCGTCATGACAAGGACACCGTGAGCGCGGTGCCTGATCTCCTCCTGACGCGTCGCCGATGTGGGCCTTGCCCACCTATATCCAAGAGTGATACGAAGCGCTGTCCTGTATCACTTCAGCGAAGATCCCCACATCAGCCGCTTCGTGCCGCACGTGCCGCTGACCAACCTGTCGCACGCGCCGGCGGTGTGGGCCATCGATGCAGGTCACGCGCCCTTGTACTGGTTCCCGCGCGACTGCCCGCGGGTCACGATCTGGCCGCACGGGCCTGGCGATCAGCCGGGGTTCCAGGCCCGGTTCGCCACCACCGCGACACGGTTGCACGCCATCGAGTCGGTGTGGCTCGAGCGGATGCGAGATGCGGTGCTGTATCGCTACGAGTTCGAGTCGGAGGGATTCGTGCCGTGGGTCGACGCGGATGGTCAGTGGATCTCCGACCGAGAGGTCGTGCCGGCCCGAGTCACACCGGTCGGTGACCTGCTGGCTGCCCATGCTCGGGCCCTCATCGAGCTGCGGATCGTGCCCTCACTTTGGCCGTTGCGCGACGTCGCGTCGAGTGGAGAGTTCGACTTCAGCATCGTGCGAATGCACAACGCCACCCCGCGCGCCGAGCCGTAGCATCAGCCCGGTGCTGGAACCGCCGTCGAACGTCGAGTTGCCGCAGGCCCGAGCGTTCCTGGCCGAACGCTTCGGCGCTGACGTCGACGGGGTCGAGCTGATCGGTGAGGGAGCGTGGTCGCGCTGCTTCGGCTTCGCCCACAACGGCAGCGAAATGGTCGTGCGGTTCGGCCGTCATGCAGACGACTTCGGGCGCGATCGATTGGCAGCCAGGTTCGCAACCCGTAACCTGCCGATCCCGCAGGTCATCGAGATCGACGAAGCGTTCGGGGCCTGGTACTGCATCTCGACGCGGGCTCGTGGGACGCCGTTGGAACAGCTCGACGCCGCGGAGTGGCGGGCGACGATGCCCTCGGTGCTGTCGACGCTGGATGCGTTGCGCAGCTCCGACATCTCGGCGACCACCGGGTATGGGGATTGGAACCAGGTGGGCAACGCGCCACATTCCACGTGGGCGGACTTTCTCGCCGCGGTCGACCAGGATCCTCCGGGGTCTCGCACACATGGATGGAAGCATCTGCTTGCCGGGTCGCCGCACGGCGATGGTTGCGCCCCCGCCTATGCGCAGATGGTCGACCTGGCCGGCGCCTACCCAGGAGTGCGCAGCCTGGTGCACAGCGACCTGCTCAACCGCAATGCGTTCGCCACCGGTGGTCAGGTGACGTCGGTGTTCGATTGGGGTTGCTCGATCTACGGCGACTTCGTGTACGAGCTCGCCACCTTCGTGTTCTGGTCGCCCTGGTACCCGGCGATCGATCGCATCGACATCGCCGCGGTGGCGCAGGACCACTATGCGGACATGGGGCTGGACGTGGCGAACTTCGAGGCGCGGCTGCGGTGTTGCGCCCTCCACATCGGGCTGGTGCACGTGGGATACAACGCGTTCCTCGGAGATCTGGAAACGCTGCGGATGACCGAAGCGCGAATGCTGCACTTCCTCGAGACGAACCTGCCTAGCTGAACCGCACGCCCACGGTGCCGAGGAGCTGCACCTGGGCGGTCACGTGGTCGCCGGCGTGGACGGCGACCGCCTCGGTGACACCACCGGTCATCACCAGGCTGCCGGCCGGCAGGGTCTGGTCGGTGTCCGCCAGCCAGCGGACCAGGGCGACGATCGATGCCGCCGGGTGACCCATCACAGCGGCACCGGCGGCGGTTCCGACGAGTTCTCCATTGCGGCGCATGACGACACCCAAGAGCCGGAGATCGAGGCCCTCGGGGCGGCGCGGCGAGCCGCCGACCACGTAGCGCGCTGCCGAGGTGTTGTCGGCGATCACGCTCTGGATGTCGAACTTGAAGTCCTTGAACCGCGAATCGATCACCTCGATTGCCGGGAGCACGAACTCGGTGGCGGCCAGCACGTCGTCGATCGACACATCGCCGCCCAGTTCGCGTGCCATGACGAAGGCGATCTCCGCTTCGACCTTGGGATGGATCAGCTGCGTCATGTCGACGACATCGCCATCGGGCACGCACGTGTCACCGATCAACACCCCGAACACTGGTGTCTCCAACCCCATCTGCACCATCTTGGCCTTCGAGGTCAGGCCACCTTTGTAGCCCGTCAGGCGCCGTCCGTCGGCCTGCCACCGGCGGCACAGCTCGGCTTGCACTGCGTACCCGTCGGCGACATCCATGTCGGGGTGGGCTTCGGTGAGCTTGACGATGTCGGCGGCGTCGCGCTGCGCGGCATCGACGATGTCGGCCAGCTCGGAGATCACGGATGCGGAAAGTGCCACGTACTGCTCCCTACTCGAACGTCACGCTGCAACTGCCGAGACCACCGAACTCGCAGGTGATCGTCTGTGGGCCCTTGACCCACGCCATCACCGAGAGCGATCCGGTCAGGATCACCTCACCCGCGTGACAGGTGATCCCCAGCGCGCCGAGGGTGTTGGCCAGCCAGATCAGCGAGTTCACGGGCGAGCCCTTCACCGCTGCGCCGGCACCGGTGGCGAAGAGCTCGCCGACCGAGTCGTCGGGCTGGCGAACGTCGATCGTCATGCCGACCAGCGACAGATCGACCTCGAGCGGATCCATCGGCTCGGTGCCCAACACGTAGACACCGCACGAGGCGTTGTCGGCGACGGTGTCGACGACCTTGATGTCCCAGTTGTCGATGCGCGAGTCGACGATCTCGAAGCACGGCACCACGTAGTCGGTAGCGCGAAGCACATCGATCGCCGTCACGCCGGGCCCTGTGAGGTCGTGCTTCAACACGAAGGCGATCTCGCCCTCGGCCCGCGGTTGGATCAGCGAGTCAAGCTTGATGGTGTCGCCGTTGCGGTACACCATGCCGCTCATCAGCTGGCCGAAGTCGGGCTCGTCGAGGCCGAGCATCGTCATGACCGCAGCGCTGGTCGCCCCGACCTTCTTGCCGACGATTGTCTCGCCGGCGTCGATGCGCCGTTGCACCATGCGTGATTGGATCCCGTAGGCGTCGTCGATGTCGATACCGGGGACGCGATCGCGCAGGTTCGGCACGGTTCGAAGATCGATCAGTGCCGAATACAGCTCGTCGCCGTAGTAGTCGATGTCGGACGGGCTGATGCTCATCGTCGTGCATCTTCATCCACGGCGGTTCGCTCCGCCAAGCTGCCGTTCCGGCACGCGGGACACGTGCCTGACCCGTGTGTGGAGCAGCTGCGTACTGTGCACCACGTGACCAAGGCCTACGAACGCGAGGTCTCGTTCGAGATCGACGGTCTGCCGTTCACCTTCGCCACGTGGTCCGACGTCTCGGCGCTGTTCGCGATCCGCTTCCTCGCCAAGTACGACCGGCCGCGCCGTGGCTGCGAGGCGGGCTTGTGCGGCACGTGCGAATCGTTGGTCGACGGCACGGCAACCCGGTTGTGTCAACTGCCGTCGACCGCGCTCGACGGTGTGTCGATCGTCAGCGGATCGAGGCCGGGTCGCTGACCAGCGCCCGCGAGATGTCGGCAGCGGTCCGCACCACGAGTCGCACCAGCTGGTCGTGACGGTCGGCCGGCATGCGGATCAGTGGCCCGGCGACCGAGACAGCGGCCACGCAGGTGCCGAGGCGGTCGAAGATGGGTGCCGCGATCGACACGACCCCCGGGGCCGCCTCGTCGGTGCTGATTGCATAGCCCGCCTTGCGCACGTCGGCCAGCGCCTGGTTCAACCGGGTGCGCGTGGTGATGGTGCGCGGCCCGAGGCGCGGCATGCCACCGGCGACGGCGTCGTCGACATCGGCTTGCGAGCCGTACGCCAGCAGCACCTTGCCCGACGAGGTTGCGTGCGCCGATCGACGCCGGCCGACCTTGGTGAACAGCCCCATCATCTGCGGGCTCTCGAGCCGGTCGAGGTAGACAACGTCGGATCCCGACAGCACGGCAAGGTGGGCCGCTTCGTTGCTGTCGTTGTGCAATTTCTCCAGCGGCACGTGGCCGACTTGGCGCAGCACACGACTGCTGACGACCTCCTGGCCGATCTCGTACAGCTTGAGGCTCAGCCGGTAGCGCTCGTCACGGGTGCGCTCGACGAACCCCTCGGCAACCAGGATCGCCAGCAGGCGATGCACCGTGCTCTTCGGCAATTTGACGCGGCGCCCGAGCTCGGACACACCCAGCACCGGCTCGGCGAATGTGAACGCCGTCAGAAGTGACAGTGCCCTGGCCACGGCCGATTCCGGTGACTCCCGCTGCGCAGCCATCGCCCAGACACTAGACGACGTTCCGTCAGTCGGGACGTCCAGCTACCAGCTGCACTCGGCGAGGTTGTCCCAGCACCGCCTGGTCAGTTCGGCGCCGGTGAAGTAGGCGGCACGAGCGGCGCGGCGCTTGGCATCGGTGTCGAGGTACTGCTCGGCGAACTCGCCGACATGGCCGCCGTGGTCTTCGTCCACCGTGATGTGGATGGTGTGGAACGCGTAGTCGTCGGGCTGCAAGATGTCGGTGTAGTGCGTCTTGAACCCCTCGACGACCTTGATGTACGCCGCGGGGATCTGGTTCTCGATCGCCAGGATGCCGCCGAACGTCAACTCGTACCACGGCTGCTGCAG
>JANMNE010000419.1:0-2665 GCA_031373785.1 Ilumatobacteraceae bacterium | reverse complement strand
GACGGCCGAAGTGTTGTTGGCCGACGACGCCCGCCCGGTGCGTTCGGCGATCCGCAGGAAGTACCGCATCGTGATGCTCTTGCTGACCGCCAGCGATCTCATCCGCAAGCTGTTCCGGCGCGCCGAGGCTCCCGAGTGTGCTATTCGCCTGCGGTTCGACGGGTGACCCGGTAGTCCGAGTCGTTCACTGGGCGTCGTGGAAGATGAGACCCAGGGCGTGGCGACGTCCGGTGCGAACGACGCTGAGGCTGTGTCGCATCGGTGCCGACGCCCAACCGCGCGACTGTCCTGCGGCGTGGCACTGATCGAGCCAGTCGTCGAGCGTGTCGGGCCACGGCGCCGGCTGACCCAGTCGGTCGGCCCACTGGCGGGCGACCGGCAGCAGGTGTGACCAGACCGCGGAACGCAGTTCGCCGACGACCGTGGGCAACGGTCGGTTGAAGTACCGGTACTGGCCACGGCTGAATCGGTGGCTTGCCATGTCGACGGTCGAGCGAAACCGATCGCTGGTGTCGTAGAGATCGATCAGTTCGTTGCATTCACCAGCGTCGAGCACCGGGCCGAGCGAGGACGGCTGCGCCGGCGTCGTTCACGCGGCAGACTCGAGGGCCAGCAGCGTGCGCTTGGCGTCGCTGCCACCGAGGTATCCACCGAGCGTGCCGTCGGCACGCAGCACCCGGTGGCATGGCACGACGACCGGGAGCGGGTTGGTCGCGCATGCGGTGCCGACGGCGCGCACGGCCCGCGGGTTCCCGGCGAGTTCGGCGACGGCGGCGTAGCTCGCGGTGTGGCCGTAGGCGATGTCGGTGAGGCGTTCGAGCACGGTTCGGCGGAACCCGCTCGACAGCCGCCGGTCCAGTGGCGCGGTGAAGGTTTGCAGCCGGCCGGCGAAGTACTCGTCGAGCTCCCGGCTGATCGCGCCGAGTCGCGCCGGGGCTTCGAGGATTCGAGGGCTGATCTGCTCACCGAGGTGCTGGAGGACCGCGTCGTGGTTCTCGCTCTCGTAGGCGACGCGGACGAGGCCGAGTTCCGTTGCAGCCAGCAACAGGGTGCCGACCGGGGAGTCGATCGTGCGGTAGGTGACGTCGAGAACCCCCTCTCGTTGCGCTGCCTCGACGAGGCGTGCGTGCAGCTGCCGCAGATCGTCGGCATCGTCGGGGTACGCCAACTCCAGATCGCGAACCAGGTCGTCGTGCGTGTTCATGATGTTCGTCCTTTGCGGTTGGGGATGTGCGGGAACGTGCGTCGGAGGGTGGCGATTCCATCGGCCGCAGCACGCCGCGCGGCGTCGGCGCTGCCGCCGATGATGGTGCCGATCTCGGCGTACGGCAGGCCGGCGAGGTAGTGGTAGGCGATGACCTGGCGCTGCTTCGCCGGTAGGCGCGACATTGCACCGGCAAGGTCATGATCTGGGGCCTCGGTGCCGTCGAGCTCTGGGGACTCCGGAACCTCGCCGACCGGCAGGGCCCGTCGAGCCATGGCACGGGCGATGTCGATGGCCTTGCGATGGGCGATCGTCACCAGCCACGCCTCGACGTTTGCGCCTGGCGGCAGATGCGGGTACGCCTTGAGCGCCGAGAGGAAGGTCTCCGACCATGCGTCGTCGGCATCTGCCGGGTCGAGCACGGCGCGGCACACCCGCAGCACGGTTGCGCCGTGCCCGGCGACGATTCGCTCGAACGGGACGTTGTGGTTCACGTCAGTAGACGTCTCGGTAGCGGCGAACGTGAGGTGTGATCGCTTGATTCTTATGCCCGACTGCACCCTTGATCGGCCGCGTGCACGGGCGTAGCGTGCGCGCATTGACCGGTCGCGCACGATGGAGGGGTTGCCGGGCCCGTTCGGGAGGTCGATGGTGTACTCGCCGCCCGACCACCGCGCGATACTCGTCGCCATCCCTTCCCAACGAGGAGATCAACGATGACCACTCGTCTCAATCCCTACCTCTCGTTCCGAGACAGCGCCCGCGAGGCCATGGACTTCTACCAGTCGGTCTTCGGCGGAGAGCTGACGAGCGCCACGTTCGCCGAGTTCCACGCCAGCGAAGACCCTGCCGAGCAGGACAAGATCATGCACTCGATGCTCGAGACCCCGAACGGTCTGGTGCTGATGGTCGCAGATACGCCGAACAGCATGGAGCTGTCGTCCGGCAACAACTACTCGGTCTCGCTCAGCGGCGACGACGATGCCGAGCTGCACGGGTATTGGGAGAAGCTGTCGGGCAGCGGCACCGTGATGATGCCGCTCAACAAGGCCCCGTGGGGTGACAGCTTCGGCATGTGCTCGGATCAGTTCGGCGTCACCTGGCTGGTCAACATCGCCGGTTCGACTTCATAGCGTGGAACCGTCCGAGGAGATTCGTCGCATCACCCACCGCTGGCTCACGAACTACGCGGCGCGTGTTGCCGGCCAGGCGCTCGGCGGCGAGGTGCTGGTCTCGAGCCTCGTGCGCGAACTGGCGTCCGGATCCGGCCCAGGCATCACCTTCCTCGAGCGCCGCGATGTGGAGTTGAAGGGCCTCGAGGGCTCGCACCGGATCTACGCGGTCGACCTCACCGCGGCCGCTCGGCGGCCGGGGGTGTAGACATCACTGACGTGAAGACAACGACACAACAGGCGGCTGATCGCGCCGCGATTGTTCTCGGGCCCGTTCTGGCCATTGCGG
>JANMNE010000357.1:0-19073 GCA_031373785.1 Ilumatobacteraceae bacterium | reverse complement strand
ACATTGGTGAGCGCCATGGCGAGCAGCGCCCTGAACCCTCGATCGCGGAACGTCGAAGCGGCCCGAGTGAGCGCGGCGAGCGCATCCGCGTGCTGACCGAGAGCCAGCAGCACCAACCCCCGGTCGTAGGCCACTTCGGCCAGGGCGCGCGTGGCTCCGATTCCGGCATACCCGAGCTCGGCTGAGCCGTAGTGGTCGAGCGCCGCTTCGAACTGCCCGGTCAGCTCGAGGCACAGACCCGAGTTCTGATGCGCGGCGGCGAGCAGTTCGACGATCGCCGGATCGTGGGCTGCGGCGTTGAGCTCGGTGTCGTCGAGGATCTCCCGACAACTCGACAAGGCGTCGGCGTGGCGACCGATCTCGTTCAACACCTGCGCGCGACCGAGGTTGGTCCGGAGGGCTTCCGTCCGGCGCCCGAGGCTGTCGAACCCCTCACGAGCTTCGTCGATCAGCTCCAACGCGAGTTGCATCTCGCCACCCGCAGCTCTGGCCTGGGCCATCAGGTACGTGGCACGGGGGATGGCCAGTGGTGCGTTGGCCGGCACGGCGCACTCACGAACCAATTGGGCGAGACGGACACCGATCTCAGGGTCGTCGCGGACGAGTGCACCTGCCTGGTCGAGAACCGCGTCGAGGCCCGGGGCGTCGAGCAGACCGAGCGCAGTGAGCTCGGCGAACGCCTCTCGCCCATCAAGGGCGGCGAGTCGTTGGGCGGCGTCGCGATCGAGGCTCATTCGTCCTGGAGCTCCTCGAGGAACGCGCGCAGCTTGTCGAGGCATCGTGCCCGGGTGGGGCCGACGCTGCCGACCGGGATGCCGAACTCCTCGGCCACGGCAGTGTAAGCGGGTGTCTCCTCGCTGAAGTACAGCGAGGTCAGCAGGTTGCGACAACGCCGATCCATCTTGGCCAATCCCTGGTGGACCCATTCGAGGTTCTCGGTGTGGGCGATGACCGACTCCTCGGTCGAGACACGATCGAGCCGGTCGTCGGCGACCGGGGGTTCGCGACGCCGATGTTCGACGAGTCGCCACGTCTGCCGCCTGGCAACGGTGCCCAGCCAGGCGCCGAGGCGCTCCTCGTCGGTGATCGATCCCATGCTGCGAATCAAGGCCGAGAAGGTCGCCTGGGCCACGTCGTCGGCATCGCTGCGCGAGAGACCGAAGTTGAGTGGGATCGAGTAGACGAGTCGCTCGTAGCGCTCGAGCAGCACCTGCCACGCCGTCCGGTCACCATCCTGGCAGGCGCGAAGCAATGATTGGTTCTGCCTCATCCGTTTTCCCATCGCGCGCGCCCGAGGTTGGACGCACACCCTACACAGCACGGTGGCGTCGGGCCAGGTCGCCAGCGTCGACGGGTGGTCTCGCTGCCGGGTGGCGCGCGTCGAGCTCAGACCAGTCGCAAGCTGGCGAGAAGGTCGATGCGGCCGGCCCCGACGAGGCCCGCCACCGACGGATTGCCGGCATCGATGGAACGCGCTCCGCGTGAGATGGCTGCAGACGTCGCGGCCGGCGACAGGTTCGGGTTCCGGGCGAGGAGCAGCGCCGCCTCACCGGCGACCCACGGGGTGGCCATCGATGTTCCACTGTTGGAGGCGTAGCTGCCGGCAGGGAAGGCGTACGAGCTGTGGATGTTCTCACCGGGGGCGACGACATCGACCCAGAGACCAAAGTTGGAGAAGGTCGACACGACGTCACCTGCGCCCACCGAGCCAACGGCGATCGCCCCTGGCGCGGCGGCTGGATACATCGTTCGATCCTTGCCATCGTTGCCAGCGGCGGCGACGACCAGCACGCCGGCGGCGGTGACGGCTTGCACGGCGTCGAGCAAGACCCCGGGGGAGCCGTGGGTGCCGAGGCTCATGTTGATGACCTTGGCGCCGTGTTGTGCCGCCCAGAACATTCCTTCGGCGGCGTTCCACGTCGTGCCCGAACCGTCGTCGTCGAGAATGCGAACCGGCATGATCTTGGCGGACGGCGCGACCTGGTGAACGATGCCGGCCACGTGGGTGCCGTGACCGATGCCCTCGTCGACTAGGCCATCGCCGTCGTCGTCCAGGCCGTTGCGTGTCTCGGCCGGGTGTGAGTCGCCATCCACGAGGTCGATGCCCGGGACCAGGCTTGCGTTCAACAGCGAGTGAGGCTGAGGGTCGAGCTGCACACCCGTGTCGAGCACCGCGACGGTCACACCGCTGCCGGTCGACAGCTGCTGGGCAGCAGAGAGATTGACGGCGGCTGCGGCGTATTGGGCTGCACCTGGCACCGGTTCCCCCGCGGTCCAGGCGTAGATCCTCCAGGCATAGATGCGAGCCAGGTCGACTTCGGGTGGCGACATCGTTCTGTTCGCCACCACCGAGGTGACACCGGGGAGTGCGTCGATCTGATCCCCGATCGCGATGGGGTCTGCGCCGGCGGGGATGTCGAGCAGGTACGACCCGGCGATCCCGCTGGAGGCAGCGGCAGTCGTGGTGCCGACCGCGGCGTCGACAGATTCGATGGTGACCGCGGCCGGATCGAGTCGAACGATGAGTTGGGTCGCGCCGATCAAGTCGTCATTGAGCGGAACCGCGGCTCTACTCCCCGAGTATGAGCCGAGCGTCGACGCGATGACGGCAGTTGTCAGGAAGAGGGAGAGTCGGCGGCGTGACATGGTGAACTCCGGGTTTGTTATGTCGTGCCGTAGGGGGCGGAACCGGCAGGATCCAGATATGGGGTGAGGTCGAGGTGGATGTGTTGGGACGTCGTTGTGATCGACAACTGCAGCGACATCGGCACAGGGACGGTCGTGGAGAACTCGCCGTTCTCGTCGGTCTCGAGCTGGTCAGTGAACCGGTCGCCAGTCAGCAAGACGGCAGCGACCGCGTCGTCGGCCAGCAGCTGACCAGAGACCCGGAGGGCATCACCGGTGAACTCCAATTCGATCGTGACATCGGTGTCGTCACCGGCGTCGAACAGGAGCTGGTGTTTCGAGTCGAGAGCAACACCTCGTGCTCCGGCAAACGCTGGACCCGCTGTGACATCACGGATGAGCCTCGCGACGATGTCGACGAGTTGACCGAGCGTCGGGCGCGTTGGTCGAGGCTCGGGGAGCAGGCTCGTGAGCATGCTGCGAGTCGACGTCGGCACGGGGACCAGCGTTGTGCGCTCCGCCATGGATCGAAAGTTACGGACCCACTCGTGCGCAGCGCTGAGCTCGGGATCGGCGTCGATCTCCGCAGTGAGTCGCAGCACTTCATCGTGACTCAGACGACCTTCGACCAGATCAAGGAGTTGTTCGAGTTTGTCGTGCTGTGTTGTCATCATGGCTCCCGCGTTCGACCCGTGCTTCGAACGAGCAGTGCGTCGACGGACCACGGAAATACATGGATCGTCACGTCCAACTATGAGGTCGACGCCGGACGGGGACAACACGACCATGGTGCTACGACCATTGGGCACGGTACGACGCGTATTTCGTCGCCTGGCGGCCGCACTGTTCCGGAAACTCGGAGCGACGCATTGACAGTTTCGCATGAAGGACTGCCACAGCTCGTCCCCTAGTTGCTCTTCTGGAGCCCGCCCACCCGTCCCGGGCGGGCTCCGGAGAGTTCTCTCTCGTACGCGCAGCGACCCGAGCCCGACACACCGATCCTCTCTGAAAGGGCACACTCATGAAGACTCTCAAGACGATCCTGGCCGCCGCTCTCTGCCTCATCCTGGTCCCGCCGTCGATCAGCTCCGCCAGCGGAGGCGGAGGCGGCGGTGGGACCGTCGCCGGCAAGTGCGGCATCATCACGTCGATCTCGGCGTCGACGGTGCGGCTGAGTGCAACCGGAAGTGGATACACAGCGAGCCCGTTGCAGATCAGAGGCGATGTGTTCAACTGCTCGATCTACCTTCAGTCGTACTGGATCGACTTCGACGAGCCGACGAACGTCACCACCACCTGCAGGGCCTCGTTCTCGCTGTTCAACGCGTTGTTGTTTAGCTCCGGTTCGACGCAGGGCTTCACCACGTCGACGAACATCGCCCCGAGCGGGCTGGTCAGTTCTGCTGGTTGCATCGGCACGCACACCGTCAGGGCAGTGCTGCGCAGCCGCACGGACGGCACCGTGCTCTCGACGGTGTTCGTGAGCTACACGGTCGCCTAGGGTCGCATTCACGAAGGATCTCGACACCGAACTGGCCGTAGCCCGCACCGCTGCGATTTCCGCCGGGCGGGCGTTGCTGAACGCCCGCGCCAAGGGCTTCGACGTCGGCGAGAAGGCGGGGGGTGAGGTCATCACCGACGCAGACCGTGCGGCGAACGACATCATCGTCGCCGCCGTGGCCGAGGCCTTTCCGGACGACGTGATCTTCTCGGAGGAATCGCTCGACCCGGCCGGCAGGCGGGACGCCCCACGGGTCTGGATCGTCGATCCGATGGACGGCACCAGTGACTTCGTGCGCGGCGGCGATTCGTTCACCGTCTCGATCGGTCTGAGCATCCTCCACGAGGCTGTGCTCGGCGTGGTGTACAACCCGGTTCAGAGCCGCTTGTACTGCGGTGTCGTCAGCGAGGGCGTGCTCGTCAACGACCAAGCGACGACGGTGAGCTCTGCGACCGAGCTCGCTACCGCCCGCCTGGTGGTGTCGGCGAAGGAGTGGGCCCGCGGGTTGGATCGAATTGCCACCGGTCTGGTCACAGAGCAGCACACGAGCATGGCCTTGAAGCTGGCGGAGGTGGCCGCCGGGCGGGCTGACGGGGTCTTTTCTGTCAAGGGACGCAAGGAATGGGGCGTGTGCGCAGGCACGGCCTTGGTGCGAGCTGCGGGCGGTCTCGTCACCGATCTCAGCGGGGTGCCGCTCACCTTCAACCACCCGGCCGGGCGACCATTCGACGGCCTGGTCGCTGCCGGGCCGGGTATCCATGGTGCGTTGGTCGCGCTATTGAAAGACCGGCTCACCCATCGGCCGCGGGAGTGAAGCTTCGAGCGGCCTCGGTGCGGTCGGCACGAGGCCGTGCGGTGGGCTCCACGCGGAAGCACGCGAGGGCCGGACGGGCGCGAGTGCAACGGTCACCGTCGGCTGGGCAGCTAACTGCGGCCGGTGGGTGAACATCCAGGTTGCGGCCTCGGTGGTGACCGCCAGGGCGACCCGCACAGCGAGCATGACGACGAGACCGCCGCTGGCGATCAGCGCCCCGGCAAGAACTGGGCCGAGCGCGTCGCCGGTGTCCTCCCCAACATCGATGAGGCTCATCGTGCGTGCCCGGGTTCGCTTATCGAGGCTGGCCACCTCGGCCATGATCGATCCCCAGGCAGGCCGAAAGGCGGCCTTGCCCATGTCGTCGATGGCCCGGCCCGATCCGACCAGGACAGCACCGTGGGCGACCATCAAGACGATCGAGGAGCACGTGTTGGCAGCCGCTCGGACGAGCAGCACCACGTTGCGATTGACGTTGTCGGCGAGCCAGCCGAACAGCGGGCCCGAGATCAACACCACGACCGTGGAGACCAGCATGATCACGCCGATCTCGGCGGGCGTCAGGCCGAAGTTCTGCTTGGCGATCACCGGGAACAGCGCCAACATCCCGGCGGTGAGGCCGTAGAGGAAACCGAGGAAGCTGAACCGCAGCACACGCCGATCGAACATCGTCGATGGCATGCGGACGGCCCGAGCCGCCGGGGCCACGACGCCCCGCGGTGCTCGTGGCAGATCCGCGGGAAGACCACGCCACACCGGCAGGAGCGGCAAGATGGAGAGCAGGAACCCGATCGCGAAGACGAGTGGGTAGTTGGCGGCGGTCACGCTCAGCAACACTCCGGCGATCGCCCGGCCGATCGAACTCGCCGTGTTCTTCGCCGTGTGGTACCAGGCAAAAGCGGAGGCGACCTTCTTCTTGCCGCCGACCTCGGCGATGACGGCGTTGAGCGCCGGATCGCGCCACGACTGGGTGATGCCGTAGAACAAGCGGATGGCGAACAGCTGCCAGGGCACGTGGGCGATGACGAACAGCAGCGGCACGATGCTGCGCAGCGCGACGGCCCAGAGCAAGCTGCGCCTGGCCCCGAAACGATCGGCGACCGCTCCCATGAAGGGCTTGAGCGCGATCTGGATCACGATGTTGATAGAGGTCAGCGCACCGATCTCAGTGATGTTCATGTGCAGCTTCAGCGCATAGAGCGGCAGAGCCAGGTTGATCAAGCCGAAGCTGAGGCGCGACAGAAAGCCCTCGGCGGTGATGGCGAGGAGGGCACGATCCCGTCTGCCGTTCACGACATCACACTCGGCAAGACGGGGAGCTGGCGGTCCGCCGCGGTGTCGGCGACGGTCAGGATGTAGTGACACAAGCGCTGGGCTGCGTCGGGCACACCCTTGTAGCCCGGGAAGTGATTGACGTCGATCACGACCGGTCCGTCGTCGCACACCACGAGATCGACACCGTACAACCCGAAGCCGAACGCCTCGCCGCATCGCAAGGCCACCTCGCGAACCGTCGAATCGACCGGAATCGGGCGCCCGGCACGTCCGTGGCTCGTCGCGTCGAATGACTTGCGGACCGCGAACACGTCATCACCGATGACGTAGGCCTTCACGTCGTCGCCCACCACGCGTCGCTGAACGATGGTCGCCTCGTCACCGGCCGGCGCGTTGCGAAGCTCCGCCGGACCCTTCAGGAAGCGGACGCCGGTGCCGTGGTAGCCGTTGTAGGGCTTGGTCACCAACTCACCGCGATCGATCATCGATGTCAGTCGGGCAGGCTGAGCGCCGGCCCAGGTCTGCGGTGTCGGGACACCGAACGTGGCCAGGCGGTGGGCGGCGACGACCTTGTCCTGGGCGGCTGCGCAGGCAGGCCAGGGATTGAGGATTCGTGCGCCCTGAGCGTGGAGCACCGCGGCAATGCTCATCGTTGCCGGCGCCTGTGACTTGAGCAGGTACAGATCGTGCTCGGGTCGCAAAGCTGCCGGTTCGTAGGCGTGGTCCTCGCCGATGCTCCAGGTGACCAGCCAACCCTCCCGTTCGAGTCGATCGAACAACTCCGACATCACAGGACTCAGCTGTGGCTCGAGACGGGGCATCAAGAACGCATGGGCGCGCATGCTGGTCAGCCCTGCCAGGCCCACTGCGGGCGGTCGATGCTGAGCATCGCGTTCCCCGCGTGCCAGTCACCAGCCGTCAGCCGGATCCATGCGGCATGCACAGAGCGGGCCAGCCGGGAGCGTGCCCTGATCCCGCACTCCTGATCGAGGGTTGCGGCAACGCCACGCTGGTGCATGCTGTCTCGGATCGCCGCAGTCCCGGGATCGTCGGTGCACTCGAAGCACAGTGCCGCCGCGGCTGCGATCAGCAGCCCTGATGGGTTGACACCGGCTCGGCGCGCCAGTTTCGCCGCGCCGAGCAAGCGATCGTCGATGTTCAGCTTTCGGCGGGCGTCTCGTCCGACACGCGACACCGGGTCGCAGAGGGCTGCGTTGCCGAACCGGGTGAGGATCGAGCCGAGGACGTGATCGCCGCGTGCGCCGAGGTCGAAACGGCGTCGGCGCGACCCCGAGTTGCGCTGAGGTGCGCCGTCGAAGCTCGCAAAGGCCTCGCCGAACCGGGCGGCGATGCCGTACTGGCCTTCGCGCATCGCCTCCAGCACTGCTCCGCGGATCTCTTGGTCCCTGATCGCGGCGTGGATGTAGCGGTAGCCCTTGAGGTGGCCGAGGTATGCCGCGGTCGCGTGCCCGGCGGAGAAGATGAACAGCTTCCGTTGCATGTACGCCGCGAAGTCGCCAACGCTGTGCAGCCCGCCGACGGTGGGCAGGGGGTTGCGGAGGCCCGAGCCGTCGACGATCAGCTCTCGGATCGAGTCGCCCACGAACGTCAGCGGCTCGTGGCCGTCGACATCCCCGAGCCGGCACGACACGGCCCGACCCACCAATGCGCCGGCGAATCCGTGCCGATCGACGTCGTTCGGCTCGATTCCTCGAGCTGCGACGAGCGCCTGGAGATGACCGCCAGGGTCGCAGTGGTTCTCGCAGGCGACCACGTCCACTGGGCTGGTGCGGAGGATCAGCCCATCGGCCAGCAGGGCGGCGACGGCATCGAGGTTGCCGGCCCCGACGGCAGTGAAGATGACGTCCGCCTCCGTGACGGCGGTGATGGCCGCCTGCCGGTTGGCGAGGTGGATCGCGTCGACCCCCGCGATAGAGCGGTGGGTCTCGCCATCGACATCGCTCAATCTGAGGTGGTACCGGCCGTGCCGGTTGAGGTTGTTGACAACACCTTGGTTCCTGCCGATGAACGTGACGGTGCAACCGGCGTCGTAGAGCAGTTCACCGACGACCCCACAGGCGATCCGCCCCGTGCCGAACACCACGGCCTTCATGCCCCCACCGCCGCCAGCGGGTCGGCGTACGTCGCCTGTGACGCAGCTGAGTAGATGTAGTCGGCCAGGCGCAGTGCCGCGTTGGGCACTCCCTTGAATCCTGGGAAGCTCGACATGTCGACAACCCATGGCTTGCCGTCGCTGATCACGATGTCGACACCGAACAGGTCGATTCCGAACGCCTCGCCGCACGCGACGGCGATGCGGTGCAAGTCGGCATCGAGTGTGAAGGATTCGCCGAGCTTGTCGTCGTAGCTGCGAACCGGCCAGATCCGCTTCACACCGAACAACTGGCCACCGAGGCAGTACAGCTTGCGATCTCGTCCGTCTCCGGGGTAGTACCGCATCGCGAACAGAGGCCCAGGATGGCCGGTGAAGCTGATCAGGTCGTCGGAGTCCCACACGACGCGCACACCGATGCCGTCGGACCCGGTGTGGGGCTTGATCACCAGAGGCCCGTTGTCGAGCAACGATGCCAGGCTCTCCGGGTCCGTGGTGACGAAGGTTTCAGGCACCGGGATCCCAGCCGCCATCAGCACGTTCGTCGCCACGATCTTGTTCCGCAACATCGCCGCGACGGGATACGGGTTCAACACGGCCGCTCCCTGCGCGTGGAGTGCGCCGGCGAGGCTGAGGGCCAACTCGCTGTTGGAGCGGAGAACGTACAGGTCATGACGGGCACGAAGCCGCCCGAGGTCGACGATCTCCTCGTCGGGGTAGATCAAGTCGACCTGAGCACCCCACTCCGAGAGCAATGAGACCACTTCCGGCATGATCGGGCTGCGGCGTGTCGGGGGATGACGGCGCATCAAGAAGGCGATCTTCATGACGCCATCGCCGCCGGTCGAGCATCGATCCCGCCGACGACGAACTCGGCGAGCGTCGCGTCGGCCCATTGGAGACCGGAGTAGTTCGGGAAGTCGTTGACCTCGATCACCACGAGACCCGTCCTGGTCTGGACGCAATCGACGCCGTACAGATCGAGGCCGAACGCATTGGCGCAGCGCTGGGCAAGGCGCACATGATCCGGCGTGGTCACGAGCCGGACTGCTTCCGCCTCGGAAGCCAGGAGCGGTGACGGCTTGCGAACCGCCCACACCTGCGCACCGATGCCGTACAACTTGATGTCGAATCCGTCGTTGTCGACGTACTCCTGCACGATCGCTCTCGGCTCGGACCACGGCGTCTCCGCCAGTTGGCTGCCCTCGTCCAGCAGTTTCACGTCGCGGCAGTTGTCGCCGAGCACCGGCTTGATCACCAATGGTCCACGATGCCCGCGGAGCTGCCGACGGAGATCCTGGATCGGACCCGTCCACGTTCGAGGAACGCGAACCCCAGCGTGCAGCAGGCGGTGATGCATCTCGACTTTGTCGAGCACCGCTCGCACCGAACCGGATGGGTTGACAGTTCGAACTCCTCGGCGCTCGGCCCATGCGAGCAGGTCGAGGACATGCTCGCTCCGGCCCCGCGCCACCACGACATCGCATCGTTCGATGTGGTCGGTTCGTTGCACATCGATGACCTCGACGCTCGACATGCGACGCAACGCCTCGACCATTCCACGAGGCTGAGTCTGACTGCCGTACCTGGCTTCGGCGACGACGCCGATGCGGTCGGTCGGTCGACCACATCCCATGCTGCTGTTCATCGCGAATCTCCCGTTCGTTTACTTCGGCGTCACTTTCGCAGTGGTGCAAGGCAGCGACAATGGGACGATGGGGCTAGTACTAACTGCCGTGGTTGCGATGTATTTCTCGACACTTTCGACGCACAGGTCTCGCTTCGGTCCTGCGTGCGTGACCTCAGTTCGACGCCTCCGCAATGGATCTCGCTACGGCCTCACGCCGCCAAGATCGCTTTCGCACATCGCCCTCCTCTGGGTGCTTGTCGGCTCCGGCGACGAACTCGCTCTGGTCGGTGCGGCTCGAGGACCGGTCGGTACGCGTGCGGCACTTGGCTTAGGTTGGCCTGTCGGTTGGCCGATAGGTAACTGATGATCTTCCACGGACCGGTAGCGAAGGCAGTTTCTCGCGGTGTACAGCGTGCGCGGCGTCATGTGATGGCAATCGGATGTCGTTTGATGCCGAGGACCAGCGCGACCAGGTTCGGGCTCATCTATTGGCGACGTGTGTCGTTGATCGGCTTGCCGACTTTGGCGGCATGCGCAATTGTCGGATGTGGGTCTGCGCCCGGCGCTTCCACGAGCGCACAAGCATCCGCCATCAGTTCCGACTTACCTCCGGCCTCCTCGCTGGTCGACTCTTTGGTTGATCCGGTTCCCGGACCACCTCCGCCCGTCAACCCGTCGGACTACGGGATCTGGGTCAACGGCGTGCCGGCGCGTTCCATCCCCGTCTCGGTGCCACCGGGTAGGTCCGCCGACTTCACGGTCGACCGGTTCGATCCGGGTAGCACAGTGTCGATCAACGGCGCAGGCATTCACACGACCGCGACGGTCGACGAGCGCGGTCGGGTCGTGTTTGCTGTCGACACCAGTGACCTTCCGCCCGGGGTGCACGAGGTGCATTTCAGTGGGAACAACGGTACGGCCGTCGGTTTCACCGGACGAATACGAGTCACCGGTCAACCCGTCGTTGGCAGAGACTACGTCACGGTGCTGTGCTGTTTCGACCCACCACCCGATGGCTCCTCGATCGAGGATGTTCCCGTGCGGTTGATCGTCAACGGGACCGATCTCACGGAGTTCTTCGGCCCGCAGGTCGATGACGATGGCTCGGTCTTGATTTCACTCCCGGTGCCGAACGTCGGCCAGCTCACCATCAACGTCGTCGACGAAGCAACAGGTCAGAAGCTCGAAGAACAGACACCAACCCAAGGTTCCTGATCGGCACAGGCTCCGCGTGTCGTTCCCTCAACTGAACTCGGCCGACCGCAGTCGGTGACGCGGTATGTCTACCGGGCTCTCAAGGTTGCGAGGCCGTCACCGGACAATCGGTCGAGTGCCGATCGACGGCCGGCAACCGCGAGAAGTAGTTGCTGGGCGGATCCCTCGACGGTGGGTCCGGATCCGGTGGACCACTGTGCGTCGATCGCTCGCAGCGTCAATCCGGCGATGCGCTTCTTGGATCCGAACACCGGTTGGACATCTTTGAGGTGGTCGAGCGCGGCGAGGTAGTCCTCGACCGGCAGAGCGAACGGAGCGCCGACCCCCTCGGAGATGTCCGAGGAATGCACGACACACTGTCGGGATCACGAGCATATGTGCAGCGGCGTCCTTCACCGTCCAGCCGGCACACAGCGACGGTCTGCTCCAGTCGTCCGCAGACAGCCCGGCGAGATAGTCGCCCAGGGCCTCACGGCCGTTCTTGATACTTGTCCACGTGTCCATCGGGTCGTCCTCTTCGTCGAGCGCTGTCACAGACTACGAACGAACGCGTCGACGTCAGGTTGTCGCCGCCGCGTTCGGTGACGCCTCGACAACGGCGATGTGGTTCCCGTCCGGATCGCGCATCATGAACAGCAACGGAGCTCCAGGAGTGCGCATCGGCTCGGGATCGAGGTCGATGCCACCGATGGCGCTCAGTCGCCGATGCTCACCAAGAACGTCAGCGGTCTCCACCCCGATCGAGCTGCCTCCCGGCGCGCCGCCCATCGGAGGGTTGAGTGCCAGCCTTGCGTGCGATCCGGGCGGGGCCACCTCCAGCCAGCGCATCTCGCCGTGCTCTCCGAAGCGTGTGTCGGATCGCACCTCGAATCCGAGTTGCTCGGTGTAGAAAGCGAGAGCAGCGTCCTGGTCGGCGACGGTGAACATGGCGACGCCGATGTCCGCCATCGTCGTCGCGGTTGAGCTGTCATCTGTCATGACGTGCAGCCTACGCAAGCATCCTGCTCCCCACCAGCCGGTCCGACCTGCAGTAGAGGCAGAGGTCGCAGCCACATCGACACAGCAGCTGCAACGCAGCGGTCGCGTCCATACCCGTCGGCGCCACAGCGCTTCGATTCATCAACTCGCCGGTGCGCTCAGTGGGAAGCTTCTGGTGGGTGCTTCTAGGCGGTCGGTTGGTCGAACACGTAGAAGGTGTTGCCACCGGGTGCAGAGAAGCCGGCCGCGGCTCGTACGAACAAGGCAAGCGAGAGGAGTGACGGCAATGGCGCGGAAGGCACGGCAGGTACCACTACGGACTCGTTCGGGGATAGTGCTGGACGAGGAGAAAGTCGATGAGCTTGTTCGCAAGATCGAACACGAAGCCAGCGAATGGGGCGAGCCCCTGCCAAAGTCGCAGTGGCCTGTCCGAGGCCGCGGTGGCCCGTCGCTGAACGGTGAGTCTCAGCACTCGCCGCGAGTGACGTTCCGACTCGATCCCGAGGTTCGCGACGAGGCTGTCTTGCGAGCCGAGCGCGAGGGAAAGACCGCTTCCCAACTCGCGCGCGATGCCCTTAAGCACTACGTCGCATCATGACGAGGCACTACGTGTCGCGAGCGGCGTGATCGACAAGGAGCTGTCACCCAGTTGCGATTCTGATCCGTCTGTAGGGAGATGACGAACCTCGACCTCACCGCCGGCGGCCGGACGTTGCGATTTGCCCACGTCGTTCGCGACTGGTGGCCCTTACCAGCGATCATCGCAACAGCCCTGATCGCACAACAGCTACTCCTGAGCTCACGCTTCGACGTCGGCGGCCACGCGGCCGAACACCTCGCCGGTGCAACCGCACCGTTCATGGCAGCAGCGGTCCTGTCCCTCCTGTACTGGGCGACACCCCGCGCTCGCCACCAGCTCGACGTACTCGCGTTCGCCGGCGTGTGGCTCGCAACAACGCTGCTCGTGATGCTCGGCAACCTGCGCGTCGTCGACGACCTCGTCGCCGCGGGGTACACCCATACCCCGACCGGCTTGGTTCCCGACATAGCCGATCACTCCCTCGCCAACTCCTCGGTCTGGTACGCGGAGGTGGCCGCGCTCCTCCTCATCGCCGCGTGGCGTCGCCGTCGAAACATCGGCAACCGTGCGACGATCGGCGCCGTCGTCGTCACCGTGATCATCCCCCCATGGATCATCCCAGGCGCCGGCGTCATCGTGCTCGCCATCGTTCGCCTGGTGAAGCGCTGCCGATCTGTCGAATCGGTGCCAGTCACCAGGCGAGGGTGACGTCCTGGCCAATCAATTCGGCGAACTCGATGAAGCCGCGCGTTGCGCATCGTCGCGGATCACCGGTGTTTCATTCTGAGAGATCACCGCGGCGATCGAGCGAGCCGAACACTCCCGCAATCACCACGCGGTCGAAGCGGAATGAAAGCCGCAGATCTCCATGCGTCTGCAAGCGGCCGGTCGAACGCCTGCTCGAGGGACGGGACCCCCTCACGCAACCTCAGGGGCACTTCAGTCGCAGCAACTGTCGCGCCACCCGCAGGTCCCACACTTGAAATGGGCGTGCTCGGAATGCAGCGAACCACCGCACAGCGGGCACTCGGCAAAGATACCGAAGCGCTCGCACCGTCCGTGCCCCACTGGCAGCGCAGTCTTGTCGCTGGTCTCCGTCGCCACCTGTTCAGTCTGGCACGATGTCGAATTGCCGTGAGGGACGCCGCTGCTGTCGCGGATCGACTCCGTTGAAGGGTCAAGTCATGTCAGTTGCCTCGGGATGAGAACTGGTCCGCGCGATGTACTGCGGCACGAGTCTCACCGTCGAACACCGCTTCAACCCGGGCCTGAGACGCTTCGACTGGAGGCCAGTGGAGGGATTCGGTCTACGGTCTGCGAGATGATCGTGCGGGCGTCCATCTCGATAGCTGAACGCGGGTGAGCAGCGACGAGGTTGTCAGGCGCAACGTCGATGGAGTTGAAGTATTCGAGTTTGCTGCGACGCCGTGTACCCCAGCGCCGCCGCTGGCCCGTGCACGTGTCGCGATCGTTACCACTGCCGGTCTCCGCTCGGACGGTGTTGCGACGTGGTCCGATGGGCAGGGTTTTGTCGTGCTCGACGGTGCCGAACGAAATCTGACACTCGCTCACACGTCTCCGAATTTCGACCGTACTGGTGTGGCGATCGACCTCAACGTGGTGTACCCAGTCGACCGTCTCGCAGAGCTCGCGGCACTCGGAATGATTGGTTCGGTCGCCGATCGTCATGTGGCGTTCATGGGCGCGCAGCCAGACCACAACTTGACCACGTTGCGACTCGACAGTGGACCGGCGGCGGCCAAGCTGTTGATCGACGACGGAGTCGATGTCGTCTTGTTGACTCCCGTTTGACCGCTGTGCACGCGCACCGTGAGTGCGCTCGCCCACGTGATCGAAGCGGTCGGTCTGTCGACGGTCGGGATCAGTCTCGTTCGCGGACAGGCGAAGCGGTCGCGCCCGCCACGGATGCTGCACTGTGACTTCCCCCTCGGGCGTCCGCTGGGTCGTCCGAGGGACCCAGCGTTCCAACATCGCGTGCTAGCGGCGGCGTTCGGCTTGCTGGCACGCGACGATGTGCCGGTCCTGGTGGACTTCGAAGAGTCGATCGTCGACGAGGCCGATCAGCCGCTGGCATGCGTGCTGCCTCCTCGTCACGATCCGTCGCTCCATCCTGCGGTCGATGAGGCGCTCGGGTTGCGTGCGGCCTACGAACGGCGTTACTCGGCGTCGGGCCAAACCAATGTCAAGCGGCTGGGCGGGCCCGATCGTGTCCCAGAATTGATCGCAACGTTCGTCGACATCGTCGAAGGCTCAGCATGGGACAACGTGGGCATGGAGCCGGCCCAACTCGGTCAGGCGGCGCTCGACATCCGTGCCTACTACGAGGAGGCAGCGCTCGCGCTTGTCGAACATGTACCCGCGGCACGACAAGCCGAATCGTGGTTCTACCGTTCGACAATCGCCGGCTCGGTGCTCCGACACGCCCAGGCGATCATTCGCGCCGCCGACGCACCACGAGCGGCGTGGTTCGCGCTGGTTCCGACTGGCCAACCACCGCCCTGACTTCGAATGGACCGTTGGCTTGAACGCGAACTGCCCCGTACTCGCCGAGTACGGGGACAATTCGTGACCTGAATGTTTGTGCCTACGGAAATGGTCGGTCGAGTGCGCGACCACGCCCATCTCTGAGATGTCGACGCCACTGATTTCGTCTTTGTCGGTCGCCGGCTGACGGGCACCGCACCGAGTGTTCAGTACAGCCAGGGATCACGCAAGTCGAGGAACTCGGTGTTGGCGATCACATCCGCATACTGGGCGAACAGTTCGGCGAGTTCGGCCGGTGGTTCCTTGTGCTCGTTGGCGCGGGCCGCGGCTTCACTCGTGAAGTAGTTCACTTCGACCGTCGAGGTCTCGCCGGTCCAGATCCGTACCCCGCCGATGAGATCGGGACGCCACGTGCCAGCGTGCTTCTCGAAGCGCTCGTCCAGATCCTTGATCGCCGCGCGGCCGGGGCCGGCGGCGGTCTTCATCACCTGTACGAAACCGGCGTCGTTCGAGCCTCCAGCGAGGAACTCGTCGACATCTTCGGAGTCGGTGAACGACACCGGGCCGTCGAAGCACTTCTCGGTCTCGGACCACCACGCGCCCTGCTCCGCGCGCTCGCTGTTGGCTTGCGCTGCCGCCACCGACTCGAAGCGGGCGATGGCAAAGCCGACGCCATCGTCAGTCACTCCACCAGTGCTGCCCAAAAAGCCGGCAGCTCCGGAGCGAAGCTCGGCCTCCCAGCGGTCGAGCTGGCGGCGCAATCCTGACGTGTCGGAGACCTTGCCCTCGATGAGTTGGACAAACATGATCCACCTTCGATCCTGGCGATAACGCCATCCGAGATACCCCCACATCAATCTTGGCACTCTGCGAGACGGCCCGCGACCGGTTGGGCCGAGCAGGGGTCCATTGCGGATCGATCGCGCACTTGGCCCGCTCGCTGACCTGGGACCAAGGTTCCGAGCTCGCCGCCCACCAGCAGTTCACGGTCGCTACCGGGATCCCAGTGTTTTTCTGTGATCCGCACTCGCCCTGGCAACGTCCCAACGAGAACTGGAACGGGCTGGCCCGACAGTTTCTGCCCAAAGGCACCGACTTGAGTGTCCACGGCCAGGACCACCTCAACGAGATCGCCCGCAAACTCAACGGACGCCCCCGACACGTTCTCGCGTGGGGTACTCCAGCTGAACGATTCTACGAGTTCGTCGCGACCAACACTTGAAACCGCCCCTGCTGAGGATCAATCAACGGCGCCCAGATCCGAGGTCACCCGCTTCCCTCATCAGCGTCGATACATTCAACGCTCGTGTCTGACGACTTCGGCGACCGGCTGCGCGCCGCCGCCGAAGTACTGGAGGCCGTGGTGGCCGATCGGTCGCTGCTGGCCTCGTTGCCGTTGCAGGAACGCACGCGGCTGCTGAACGCGGCAGGCGATGTGTACTCGCCCGATGTCGAGGCGCGGCGACGCCAGATCAAGGCCGAGCGGCGGTTGCACAAGGCGCAGAAGGTCCGTCGCGATCAGCGAGCCCTGGACGAGACCGGCATTCGCACACTGCGCTCGAAACCGGTGTTCACCACGCCGAACGTCTTCCCACCAGCGGATCTGGAGCCGGACGACATCGGCGACGACGACCCCGATGCGCGCGAGTCGACCGAGGCGCAGCACTGCTACGTGTGCAAGCGGAAGTACACCGAGATCCACTTCTTCTACGACCAGCTCTGCCTCGAGTGTGCCGAGTTCAATCACGCCAAGCGTGCGGAAACAACAGACCTCAGCGGGCGGGTCGCGCTGCTGACTGGTGGCCGGGTGAAGATCGGCTACCAGGCAGGCATCAAGCTGCTGCGCGCCGGCGCACATGTCATCATCACGACTCGGTTCCCGCGGGACTCGGCGCTGCGCTATGCGAAGGAGCCGGATTTCGACGAGTGGGGCGAGCGGCTCGAGATCTTCGGCCTCGACCTGCGTCACACACCGAGCGTCGAAGCGTTCTGCCACCATCTCAACGAGACCCGGGCTCGTCTTGATTTCATCGTCAACAACGCGTGCCAGACCGTGCGTCGGCCTCCCGGCTTCTACGAGCACATGATGCAGGTCGAGGATGCGGCGATCGGCGACATGCCCGCGGCGGTGCATCGCATGCTGGGCGGCTACGAGGGACTCCGCCGCCAGGACATGCTGCAGGCCAGTTGGCCCGAGACGGTGGAATCGACCGGTCCTGCATCGATGCCTGGCATCATCCACGCTGCGCAGCTGTCGCAGATTCAGTTGTTGCCGGTCGAAGACGGCGGTTCCGATCTGTTCCCGCTGGGCCGACTGGACGCGGATCTTCAACAGCTGGACATGCGCGACAAGAACTCGTGGCGGTTGACGCTGGCTGAGGTGTCGTCCGTCGAGCTCCTCGAGACGCAGCTGGTGAACGCCGTCGCACCGTTCGTGCTGAACGCCCGCCTGAAGCCGTTGATGTTGCGCACGCCCGAGCGCGACAAGCACATCGTCAACGTGTCGGCGGTGGAGGGGCAGTTCTACCGGCGACTGAAGACCACCAGGCACCCACACACCAACATGGCCAAGGCCGCGTTGAACATGATGACGCGCACGTCGGCGGCCGACTACCACGCCGATGGGATCCACATGAACAGCGTCGACACCGGTTGGGTCAGTGACGAGGATCCGGTGCACATCGCACGGCGCAAGACCGCCGAGCAGTACTTCCATCCGCCGCTCGACATCGTCGATGGCGCCGCACGCATCGTCGACCCGATCATCGCCGGGTTCACCACCGGTCGGCACGTGTGGGGCCAGTTCCTGAAGGACTACCGCCCGACCAACTGGTGACGGCCCCTCAGCGGGAGAGGCCGGCGCGACGGCATGGCCCGTCAGGGCACCGACGAGATCGCCACGTCGTACGACCACAGCTCGGCCTGGATGGGCATCGGCGGCGGCGCAGCCGGGGCTTCGCCAGCACCATCGCCGCCCGCGCCTGACGGCTCGGGGCGATGACCGTGGGCGAACGAGGTCGACGTTCTCCACGCCTCGAACGACTCGAGATCGCGCCAGCGGGTGACCACCAGCCAGGTGGTGCGCTCGTCGGTGGGTCGCAGCAGTTCGAAACCCTCGAAGCCGTCGTGGCCATCGACAGCTCCAGCCCTCGCAGCAAATCGCTTGGCGACTTCTTCGCCCATCTCGGCGGGCACGGTCAGCGCGTTGATCTTGATCACGGTCATGGCGCCGATGATGCCAGACTCGCCTGATGCTGCATGCTTCCGTGACGCCGGTTCGCCGGCGATGACGACGGCCGAATCGAGGGTCACGTCGACCGTCAAGCCCGGCGAGGTGGTGGGTGGGGCCCTACCGAAACTGGCCAGCGGACGTGGTAGCCGGGTGGTCGACGTCACGGGCAAGGAGTACCTGGATGGTTCCGGCGGTCCGGCCGTGTTCTGCCTGGGCCACTCGCATCCGGAGGTCAACGAGGCCATTCGCAGCCAGCTCGACCTGGTTGCCCACGCCTACCGCTACAACTTCACGAGCGATCCGCTGGAGGAACTGACCGAGCTCGTCGGTCGACGCGCCGGATCCGATCTGCAGCAGATGGTGTTCACGTGCGGTGGCTCCGAGGCGGTCGAGTCGGCATTGAAGATCGCTCTGCACTTCCACTGGGCAAACGGTGAACCGACCAGAAGCCGGTTCATCGCGCGTCGCCGGTCGTGGCACGGCAACACGCTGGGGGCGTTGTCGGTCTCGGACCTCAGCGATCGACAGGCGCCGTACCGCAGCTCGATGCTGCCCGTATCGCACATCTCCCCGGCCAACGCCTTCCGACCGCCTGATGGAGTCGA
>JANMNE010000288.1:0-25579 GCA_031373785.1 Ilumatobacteraceae bacterium | reverse complement strand
ACTTCTTGAAGACCTCGACGGGCAAGCTCGACCCGGCGGCGACGCCCGAGGCAGCGCAAGCGCTGCTGGAAGTGATCGACGATGCCCAGCGCAACGGCCGACAGATCGGCCTGAAGGTCGCCGGTGGAGTGAAGAGTGTTGCCGACGCCGCCGCCTACCTGGAGATGGCCGATCGATATCTTCGACCGAACGGGGCCGAGCCGACCAACTTCCGGTTCGGGGCCAGCGGATTGCTCAACGACATCGTTCGAGTCCTCGGCAGCGTCCACGAAGCTCAACTGTCATCGGAGTACTGATGGGTTCCAATCAACCCGTGTTCTTGCCGCAGGAGGTCATCCGCGCCAAACGCGACGGCGGGCGGCTGACCGATGCCGAGATCACCCAGTTCGTGGCCGGGCTCACCGATGGGAGCGTCGGAGACGGCCAGGCCGCTGCCCTCGCCATGGCCATCTACTTCCAAGGTATGGACACCGCCGAGCGGGTCGCCCTCACCAGGGCCATGTCGCAATCCGGCTCCACAATGAAGTGGGACCGGGCCGACCTGCACGGGCCGGTGGTCGACAAGCACTCGACCGGCGGGGTCGGCGACAAGGTCAGCCTGATGCTCGCACCCTTGGTCGCTGCGTGCGGCGCACATGTCCCGATGATCTCGGGGCGAGGGCTGGGGCACACCGGGGGAACGTTCGACAAGCTCGAGAGCATCCCGGGCTACGCCACGCGGCCCGACAACGACCTGTTCCACAAGGTCGTCGCCGAGGTCGGTTGCGCAATCATCGGTCAGACCACCAACCTGGCGCCTGCCGACGGCCGGCTCTACGCCATCCGCGACGTCACCGCGACCGTGGAGTCGATCCCGCTGATCACGGCGTCGATCCTGTCGAAGAAGTTGGCCGCCGGACTCGACGGCCTGGTGATGGACGTCACGTTCGGCAGTGGCGCCTTCATGTCCGAGCTCGGCCAGGCCGAGGAGTTGGCCCGCAGCATCGTCGACGTGGCCGGCAGTGCCGGGCTGAAGACGACTGCGCTGCTCACCGACATGAACCAGGTGTTGGGACGAACGGCCGGCAACGCGCTCGAGGTGCGCGAGACGATCGACTGGCTGACCGGGACCAGCGATGACCCTCGACTGACCGAGGTGGTGCTGGCCCTCGGGGCCGAGATGCTGCTGCTCGTCGGCCTCGCCGCCGACCTCGACGTGGCGACCAAGACCCTGGTTGCGGCTCGCGCGGAGGGTCACGCCGCAGAGCGCTTCCAGCAGATGGTGGCGGCCCTCGGTGGCCCCAACGACCTGATGGAACGTCCCGACGCGTACCTTCCCGACGCCGCCGTCACGATGCGCGTCGAACCGGGCCGCGACGGCTACGTCCAGTCGATCGACACTCGCGCCGTCGGGCTGGCCGTTGTCGCACTCGGCGGCGGCCGCATGCGGGTCGACGACCCGATCGACCACACCGTCGGCCTCAGCGATGTCGCGGGACTCGGCGAGTACGTCGACCACGAACGACCGCTCGCCATCGTGCACGCCCGAAATGAATCGGAGGCCGCAATCGCCGCCGATGCCGTGCGGGCAGCCTGTTCGATCGACGATTCGCGGCCGACTGTCGGCCCCGTCGTCGCCACACGGATCGCGGCGTGACGTGGACCGGCTCGAGTTCTACGACCGGCAGTCGGCAGGCGTCCTGCTCGGCCTCAAACTGGCCAAGGTCAACCTCCTCCGACCCGTCGTGCTGGCATTGCCATGCGGTGGCGTGCCCGTGGCCGCGAAGGTTGCCGAAGCCCTCGGCGCGCCGCTCGATGTGATCGTGGTGCGCAAGATGGGGGTGCCCGATCGGCCCGAGTTGGCAATGGGTGCCCTCGGGGAGGATCAGGTCGTGGTGCTGAACCACGACGTGCTGCGCCGTGCTCACGTCAGCGGCGACCAGTTGCACGAGGTCGAGACCCGAGAACGGGCGGAACTCGACCGCAGGGTGCAACGGCTACGTGCCGTGCGGCCTCGCGAGTCACTGGTCGGGCGCTCGGCGATCATCGTCGACGACGGGATCGCCACCGGTGCGACGACTCGCGCTGCGATCCGCGTCGCCCGCGCTCACGGAGCGCGCGACGTCACGGTGGCGGCCCCAGTCGCACCGCCCGATGTCGTCGAGATGCTCAACGACGTCGCCGACCGAGTCGTGTGCCTTGCAGAACCGGACCCCTTCTGGGCCGTCGGCAGCTGGTACCGCCACTTCGAGGCCGTCACCGACGACGAGGTCGTGAACGCGATCAGTGCTGCGTACACCGGCGCGGACCTTGCGTCCGCACACCAACAGTCAAATCGGTGACTTCCCGGGACATTTGGCCGTGGACGATGCGCAGGGATTGGCCGAAACTGGCACGATGAACACCGAGGGTCTGGAGACCGCCGATGCCGCGGGCGAGATCGCCGGCCTGTCGACGGACGCATTCCTGTCGATGTTGCTCGACCGAACGACCGACGGGATCATGCTCACCGACACCGGAGGCGTGATCGTGTACGCCAACGAACCCTTGCTCCAGATGTTCGGGTACGACGACACCGCGTTGATCGGTCAACCCGTCGAGATCCTCCTGCCGGAGTACCTGCGCCAGCACCACCGCCATCAGGTCGAGGGGTTCATCGTCGCCCCACGGCCGCGCCCGATGGGTCGTGACGACCTCGATCTCGAAGGTCGCCGGGCCGACGGCTCGGTGTTCTCGATCGACGTGCAGTTGAACGCCATGCCCGAATCAGCGCTCGTCGTCGCCACGGTCCGAGACATGACGACGCAACGACAGGCGTCGGTCGACCACGCGATCGGCAAGATCGACCTGAACAACGCCAGATGCCAGGTCGAGCGACTCCAGACCGCGCTCGATCTGGTGATCCAACGGCTCTTCGCACTCGGCGTCTCGATCACAGCCAGTGCCTCCGACGAGCGGATGCTCTCCAAGCGGCTGGCGACCGCACTCCACGGGATCGACCAGATCATCGACACCATCCAGGAGACTCGCCAGACTGTTGGTCCCTGACCGGCAGGACATCCGGCCCGTGACGGCCCCCGAGAAACGAAGTTCGCTGAAGTCATGATCACCGCCACCGGAATCAACTTCAATACCCTCCGCGAGCTGGCCGGATGGGAAGCACCCGTTCTGCTCAGCGTCTTCGTGCCCGTCGATTTCTCGCAGCCGAAAGGCGCGGAGTCCGTGACCAAAGCCCTGCGCCTCGCGGCGAAGGAGGCCACCACGACGCTGACGACCGAACACGCCGTCAGCTCCGACGACATCGCGACATTCGTGGCCCCGCTGCGGGATGAGATGCTGGTCGACCACCTGCCACGCACAGCCCGGGGCCTGGCGATCTTCTTGTCACCCGAACGCGTGGTGCAACTCGTCCTCCCGGTCGAGGTTGGTCCCGCTGTCGAGATCGGCGATCGCGCCGATCTCCTCCGGTTGTTGCCGGCAGTCATCGACGACCAGGTGTACTTCACGCTGACGATCGACAAGAAGGGGGCCCAGCTGTTTCGAGGGAGCAGATTCGAGTTCCACCCCGTTGCCGTTCCCGATATGCCGGGTTCGATCGACGACGCGCTGTGGTACATCCGCCGCGAATCGGACATGAATCGCAATGGCGCAGGTGCGTTGCACGGTGCAGGTGGTGGGGAGGACCTGCGCAAGGACGACGTGCGTCAGTACATCCACCTCATCGACAAGGCGATCACTCCGGTGCTCCATGGTGCCGAGGCGCCGCTGGTCGTGGTCGGCGTCGAGTACGAAGCGGCGATGTTCATCAATCAGTCCCACTACCGCAACACCGCCTCCGTCGCCATCGCCGGCAGCCCCGACTCGATGTCGGCCGACGAGTTGCACCAGCGTTCGTGGGAGTTCGTCCAATCGCTCCTGCCGACCAGCACCGGCGCTCTCGAGCGCCTGCGCGAGCTGGTCGGAACGGGCAAGACGGCGACTGATCCCGACGAGGTCGTGGCTGCCGGTCGCTCCGGCTCGGTCGCTGAACTGCTGGTGGCTCGATCCGAGACACAGATCGGTGAAACGCCACCGGCGTCGGCGACCGATCGAACGGCGGTCGTGGCCGCGGTGAACGACGCCCTCCGCCATCGAGCCCGCATCCACCTGGTCGGCGACGAGACGCTTCCAGCGAGTGTGCGATTTGCCGCGGTGTTGAGGTACTGAAGATGCGCGCCGGGGCAGTGCGGGTGTTCACGTGGCGAGCCATCGAGATCCGCTTGCACTGGAGCCTGCTGGTGCTCGCCTCGCTCCTCACCTGGGGCCTGGCCGATACGGCCCTGCCGGCGAATGCCGCCGGCTACTCGACCTCCGCATATTGGGTCGCCGCTGCACTCGCCGCCCTGGTGTTCCTCGGTTCGATCATCGCTCACGAGCTCGGCCACAGCGTGATCGCACAGCGGCGAGGCATCCACGTGCGCAGCATCACGATGTGGTTGTTCGGTGGCATTGCCGAGTTGGATCACCGACCGCAGACGTGGCGCGACGAGATGGCGGTCGCGTTGGCCGGACCGTCCGTGAGCCTGGCGATCGGTGTGACGTCGGGAATCGCTGCGGCACTGGTCTGGACAGCGACCGGAGCCGGCCTGACCACAGCAGCGCTGATCTGGCTCGGCTCGACGAACGTGATCCTGGCGCTGTTCAACATACTGCCCGGCGCGCCGCTCGACGGTGGTCGAGTCTTCGCTGCGTGGCGTTGGCGGCGACATGAATCGCCAGTTCAGGCCCGCCAGGAGGCTGCCCGAGCGGGCACCATGCTGGCGCATGGTCTCGTGGCGGTGGGCGTCGTCCTGCTCTTCGTCGGCGCCGGCGCCTCCGGGTTGTGGCTGGCCCTGCTCGGCTGGTTCCTGGCCGGCGCGGCGCGCGCCGAGCTCGCCGACACCGAGACCCGGCACGTGCTGGATCACGTGACCGTGGGCGACGTGATGACGTCGCACCCGGCGATGGTCCCCGACACGATGACGCTCGCCACGTTGGTCGGCTGTGTGCTGCAGAAGATCCACGGCTCGACGGTTCCCGTCGTTCGCGACGGCCGGCTGGTCGGTCTGGTCACCCCCGATCACCTTCGCCATATCGCGCCCGGCGAGTGGAGGCTCCTCACCACCGCCGACGTCGCCACGCCGGTCGGCGCGTTCGCCACCGCCACGGCCCATGAGCCCCTCCTCGCCGCGCTCGACCGGTTGGCGACCGACGAGCGGCGCATCGTGGTCGTCGACGATGACGATGCCACTCATGTCGTCGGCGTGATCACCCCCACCGATCTGGCGCGCACCGTTCGCCTCGCCCGCTTGCGCGAGGCCGCCGTGCCTGTCTGACCGGCGACGGGTTCTCAGCCGACGCGGACTCGTTCGCCGTGGAACGGGACAACGGCCGTCCAGTCGAACTTGCTGCCGGTGACCGTTCGAGCGGCACCGAGGAACGTGAGAGCTGGTGCGACGTCACTCATACGTCAATTCGTGCACTCAATGGCCCGGTGTTCAAGGGTCAAATGACCCCCCGAAGGACCTTGGTCCTTGGTAACTGGTCCGATTTGTGTTCCCATAGGGGGATGGACGAAGTTCCCCAGAAGGTGACGGTGTTCCTCCTCGACGATCACGAGCTGGTTCGCGAAGGTGTTCGACAGCTGTTGGAGGCCGACGGCACGATCGAGGTCGTGGGTGAGGCCGGCACCTGTGCCGACGCGGTGACCCGAATCCGAGCCACCAGGCCACAGGTCGCGGTGCTCGACGTGCAGCTTCCCGACGGCAGCGGTGTCGAAGTCTGCCGTGATGTGCGCAGCGTCCGCCCCGATCTCGTCTGCTTGATGTTGACGTCGTTCTCCGACGAAGAAGCACTGTTCCAATCGGTGATGGCGGGCGCCGCCGGATATGTCCTCAAGCAGATCCGCGGCAACGATCTCGTTTCCGCCGTCCACCGTGTGGCGCGCGGCGAATCGCTGATCGACCCTGCAGTGACCGGGCAGCTGCTCGAGCGTCTCCGCAACCCGCACCAGGACCAGGACCCGAGGCTGTCAGCACTGACGGATCTCGAGCGAACGATCCTCGACTACGTGGCGGAGGGCCTCACCAACCGCCAGATCGCCAACAAGGTCAACCGCGCCGAGAAGACCGTCAAGAACTACATGTCGTCGATCCTGATGAAGCTCGGCATGACCCGCCGCACCGAAGCCGCCGTGTTCGCCGTCAGGGCCAAGACCGAGCACTGACCGGCGTCGTCACCTCTTGGTGACCGACCGCGGCACGGTCCAGCGAACCTCGGTCCCGCGTGGGTCCCCCTCGGAGAACGTCGCCTCGCCACCGAGGCGAGACGCTCGCTCGCGAATGTTGCGCAGCCCGAGTCCCCCGGTGTTCGCCTGCCTCGTCGGGGTAAGACCGACGCCGTCGTCGGAGACGACCAGCGTGACCACCTCGGCGCCGACGTCGAGTGACACGTCGGTCCTGGTCGCTTCGGCGTGCTTGGCGACGTTCATGAGGGCCTCGCGCAGCACCGTCAACAGCTCGGAGCACAGCTCGTTCGGCACGTTGCCGAGGATGCCGCTGAGCCGCAACGTCGGCCGGTGACCCAGCAGCCGGGACGCCTCGTTGATGCTGGCACTCAAGGCGACGGCCAGCCCACTGTCGAGTTGCGACGGGCGTTGCAACGTGAAGATCACCCCGCGGATCTCGCGGATCGCCTCGTCGATCTCGTCGACCACGGCCGACACTCGGTCGGTGGTATCAGGCCGACCGGTCGATGCCTGCAGATGCAGACCCGCGGCGAACAAGCGCTGGATCACGCTGTCGTGCAGTTCGCGAGCGATGCGATCGCGGTCGTCGAGCACCTCGAGGCGGGCCCTGGCTTGCAGCAGTTGCGCCGAGGTCTCGACTCGTTCCGTCACATCGCGCACCGTCGCGACGGTTGCTGAGACCTCACCGCTGAGCGGGCTGAGGGCGATCTCCACCAGCACCTCGCTGCCTGATCGGTGCAATGCGGTCAACAACAGCCCGCCGCCCATCGGGCGAGCTTTCGGGTTCTCCACGTAGGTGGCGCGGTCGGACCGGTGTCTCGTGTGCAGCCGGGCAGGGATCAGCATCTCGATCGGCTGGCCGATCAGTTCGGCCGGCGGCCACCCGAGGATGTCGAGGCTGTGCGCGTTGGAGTACAGGATCAGACCGTCGTTCCCGACGACGACCACCATCTCCGGGATGCTCTCGAACAACGCCCAAGGATTCACCGACCCGTTGTCCACACCTGCAGTTTTACATGTTTGGAGCCCAAGCCAGCGGTGTGCTGCGGGAATCCATATAGACCCTGGGTTGGTGACGCAGTTCGCGGCAGCCAGTCGTACGAACCACTGCCACCGGGCACAGGGCCCGGTGCAACATCGTGCGGCTGACCGAACCGAGCAGCAGCGAGCGCAGCCCGCCACGGCCGCGTGACCCGACGACGATCAGATCGGCATCACACGCTTCCGTCATCAGCGCTGCGGTCGGAGCGCCCTCGCAGAGCTTCGGCCTGATGTGCACCGACCCATCGGTCAGCCTCGGGCCCAACGACTCGAGGCTCGTTTGCAACTCCTTGATGGCGGTCATCTCCATGGGCTTGCGGATCTCACGCATCGAGGAGCGCGATACGTCGTATGGGTACTCCCATGCGTGCACCACCGTGAGCTTGGCGCTACTTGCCAGCGCCTCGGCGTAGGACCATTCGAGTGCGGCCAACGACTCGGGCGAGCCGTCGACGCCCACCACGATCCTCTTCACTGCTTCGCGCGACGGGCGTCCAGCAGGAACGACGATGACGGGCATGTGGGCGCGATGCGTGAGCCCGGCCGCGACTGATCCGATGACCCCGTTCAGCAACCCGGTGCGGCCCGTCGCTCCGACGACGATCTCGTCGCCGGGCATGGCCGACTCGGCAATGCCGACGACGGCCGACGACAGCAGCGTGGTCCCGTCCACCACGATGCGCGGGTCGATTGCGGCGACCGCTTCCATCGCCTTGTGGACATCGGCCGTGGCTTCTTCCTTCAACACGTCGATGTCGACGGAGCTCGGGTACACGGCCCCATCGAGACCGCCGTACGTCGGCGCGGTGTAACAGGCAATGACTCGGATGCCGACGTCGTGACGGCGAGCTTCGTATGCAGCCCACCGCAATGCTTCGAATGACGAATCGGATCCATCGATTCCGACAATGATCTTCGTGGCCATAGCGTCATTGTCAGTCCGAACCTGATGATTCGACAGGGCAGAAAGTCCTCACCACAGCCTGCGAACGGTCACGCTCCACGCGGCTCCTGTGGAGTCTTTCGAGGCACCCGGGTGGGCGCCAGACACTCCGCACGGCCGGCGACAACCGCGAGCAGGCCCGCTACGCAGATGCCGGCCAATCGCCGTGTGATCACTGGCCGCCGATCCGCATCTTCATCCACGGGGCCGAGTTGTGAAAGTTGGCGACCGCGCTTCCCGGAGCGCAGATCGTGTCGCACGCCGCGGCGATCTCTGCGCTGATCGTCATCTCCACCACCGGGAGCAGATGCTCCAACTGCTCGACGGTGCGCGGGCCGATGAGCGGAGCGACCACTGCAGGCTGGTGCATCAGCCACGCAATCGCCAGCCGTGCGGGATCGAGGCCCGAGTCCCGCGCCAGTCGCATGAACTGGTTGCCGGCCTCGACGGCGGCCTGGCTGACACGGTCGGCGTAGATCCCGCCGCGCAGACTGGCCCGTGATCCCTCCGGGCGGATGTTGTCGTCGGCGTAGCGCCCAGCCAACACGCCCATGGCCAGCGGCGACCACGGCAGCAGGCCGAGGCCGTACTTCAATGCCATCGGCACCAGCTCGTTCTCCACTCGCCGATCCAGCAGGTTGTACGGCGGCTGGTCGGTCACGAACGGGACCAAGCCACGCAACTCGGCAACCAGCACACCCTCCAACACCTTCCAGGCAGGCGCGGTCGAACTCCCGATGTAACAGACCTTGCCCTGCCGGACGAGGTCGGTGAGAGCACCCAACGTCTCGTCGATCGGCACGTCGAAATCGGGTCGGTGCAACTGGTACAAGTCGATGCGGTCGGTCTGCAGGCGGCGCAGCGATTGCTCGCAGGCGCGCATGATGTGCAGCCGTGAGTTGCCACGATCGTTGGGTCCCGGCCCGGTCGGGTAGTGCACCTTGGTGGCGATCACCGCTTGGTCGCGCCGCCCGCTCTCGGCCAGGACCCGACCGATCACCCGCTCGGCCTCGCCGGCGCCGTAGCTGTTCGACGTGTCGATCAGATTGATGCCGGCATCGAGGGCGCGGATGATCATGCGGCTCGACTCGTCCTCGGGGGTCGGGTTCAAGATGTTGTCGGTGCCGAGCGCGAGGGGTGCGACCATCGCTCCCGTGTGACCGAGCCGTCGATATTCCACGGTCACCTCGCTCCGTATCCGGCATCGACGCTGACCAGCGCGCCGGTCATGTAGCTGGCGTCATCCGACGCCAGGAAGCACACGACGCGGGCGATCTCGTCCGGCTCCGCAAGGCGCCCCATCGGGACGGTGGCCGCGATCTGGGCGAGCAGGTGGCTGGTGACGGCCTCGGCCCGCTCGGATTGCAGCATGGGGGTGTTGACCTCGCCGGGACACACCGCGTTCACGCGAATCCCATCGCCGGCGTGATCCATCGCCAGTGCACGGGTGAGGTTGTGCACCGCTCCCTTCGACGCGCAGTATGCGGCGACACCGGCGGAGCCGAGATCGCCCCAGATCGACCCGAAGTTGACGATTGCACCGCCACCATGGGCCTTCATCACCCGGAGGGCCGCACGACACATGTAGAACGTGCCACTGACGTTGACACCCATGATTCGCGCCCATTGATCGTCGGTCGTGTGCTCCCCGCTGGCCCGCACGATCACGCCGGCCGCGTTCACCAGCACGTCGAGCCGTCGACGGTGGCTCATGGTCGCCGCGACCACGCCATCGCAAAACCCTGAGTCGCTGACGTCGCCGGCAATCGCTGTGCCACCGATCGTCGCCGCGACGGAAACGGCCAGCTCAGCATTGCGATCGACGATCACCACGTGGGCACCGGCCGCGGCCAGGCAGCGCGCCGTCGCCGCGCCCATCCCCGACGCACCGCCGGTCACGATCGCAACACGCCCCGCAAAGTCCATAGACACAATCTTGGCTCATGGCGTTCGGGCCCGCGCCGATACCTCCTTCATGTGGCGGCGGATAGGCGGGGCGTTCTTGGCGTTGGCGTGTGCCGGCATGTGGTCTCAGGGTGCGGCGGTAGTGACCGTCAGGATGGTGATCATCCCCTTGGAGTAGTGACGCTCGCCGGTCGAGGTCACGTTGCCACAGGCGAGGATGTACCGCCCGGGCTGGAGGTCGGCGACCACGGTCACGGTCGCGCCGGGATCGGCGAGTGCCGTGGCGCCGATCACCGTCGGGGCGAGTGCCGTGTGGAACTGGGCCTGGTCGAACAGGATCGCCAGGTTCTCCTGCGTCGATGGCGTCGGGGTCGCATCGGGGATGCGGGCCACCTCGAGCTGGTGCGATACGGAGCCGGCGTTCTGCAGGTTGAACCGCGTGGCCCCCGCGGCGACCGTCGACGGGCCGGTGAAGCTGTACTCATTGCCGGTGTACGCCAGGGTTTGAGTCGGCACCAACGGGGCGCCCGTCGTGGTGGGCGGCGAGTCGACGATCGGTGTGGGGATCGTCGAGGCGACCGCGGCCACGGTCGACCCCGTTGTGGTCTTGTGCACCGCCCCCTCGTCGCCGATCATCGCCCAATACGAGAACCCGACGACGTACACGACCGTAATGCCGATCACTGCTCTGTTGATGACATCGAGACGGACTGGTCGCCTCGCCCCATAGCCCGGACGCAAGAACGGCCACAGCGCCACGATGGTCAGCAGTTCGAACACGACCGACAACACATCCGATCGGCCGATCGTTCCGCGCACGCCCTTGGTCGGCCCGAACGGCAGCCCGAACGATCGGTCGAAGGCCCACACGACCACCGGCAGGGCGCTGATGGCGATGCCGGCCTTGGCCACCCATGGTCCCAGGGCTGCAATGACCAGCACGGTCAGCAGACCTTCGACGAGAGCGAGAATGAAGAAGAAGTTGCCGGCTGCCGTCCATTCCTTGGCGTGCTGATCGATCACGCTCCAATGCAAGAACTGCGCGCCGAGCAGGCAGGCGACCGCAACAGCCAACCGGACGGTCGCTCGCCGACCCTCCAGCACCGCCGCATCGGCAACGGGAGTGCGCTCGGCGGTCGACGCCTCGCCTCGTCGTGTGGTCTCGAGATGTTGGCGTCGGCGTTGTTTGCGTCTCTGGTCGGCGCGCGCGGTCACCGCGGCTTCTTCTCCTCGGGGCTCGACGGCGCAGGACGGCCCTCCCGGCGCCGCGCCCAGACCAACAGCCCGGCAACCAACGCGATCGGCGCCAGGACCATCAGGCCCTCGTCCCAGTTGAACCCGCTTGCGTGCGCATACATCGTTGGTCCCTCCTCTCTGACAGCGTAGTGAGCATGGTCACACGCCCACCGGCGAGCGGCCGATCGTTCCTCGGGGCAGCAACCGCGACAGCGATGAACCGCCGCTGTTGGCAACCCAGATGTTGATGCCGTCGAGGACGACCCCTTGCGGATGGAGTCCGGTGGCGATCTTGGACACGTCGTTGGAGTTGTTGTTGCTCACCCAGATGTACCGGCCGTCGTAGGCCGCTTCTTCCGTCCTAAGAAGCCAGAGATCCATGGCCTCCCAGCGAGAGTAGGACTGACGGCTGCGAGCCACTAGGAACCTTGGTCCGGTTCCACTGGCACGTTGGTCCCGGCCTCGTGCGACGAATGGCGGGACCAAAGTCCCGAAACGCATGTCGGAACGGCTCTGTGAAGCGGGGCCGCTCGGGGCGCACCATGTCCCGATGGACAAGAGCGAAGTGCACGGACCTCACGTGTCGAGCCTTCTCCGACCCGACTAGCGGGTCACGATCTCAGGGACGGGAACGACATGAATGGACGGATTCATAGGCACTTCCAGGCGGCCGCCATTGCCGCCGCACTGTCGATGGTCGGCAGCTGCATCGGCGTCTTCATCGCCGCGCCTGCGCACGCCACGCCGGCAGCCGTCGGGCAGGGCTTCACGGTCACGCCATCCGATCTGGCGTTCATCCTCGAGCAGATCAAGATCGCCGAGCGGCACTCGGCGGCGATCCTGCAGGAACCCAACAAGGTCAACCCGCCTCCCAACCCCGACCTCGTCGGCGACCCCGAGTACTGCTCGGTGTTGGTCGGGCCGGGTCCCGATCAAGTTCCCGACTCCCTGACGTCATACGGCCTGCGCACCGTCGACGGGGCGTGCAACAACCTGGTGCCCGGCAACCAGAGGGTCGCCCAGGCCGACCAGCCGTTCCCACGACTGACGAGCCCGGCATTTCGCAGTGCAGAGCCGATCACGCCGAGCTTCCCCGTCGGGCCTCCCGGCCCCACCAGCTACGCGCAGAAACGCGGCGTCGTCATCGACTCGCAGCCGCGTGTGATCAGCAACCTGATCGTCGATCAGACCTCGACCAATCCAGCGGCAGTCGCCGCCGCCGGCTTCCCGGTCAGGACCCAGAACGACCCGGGGCTGTTCCCGTGCGACACGGTCCCAGGGTCCGACCCTCCCGTCGATATCCAACCGCCGCAGCCGGTCGGGTGCGTCCCGTCACACCAGACGCTGTTCATCCCCAACGTGACCACCAACGTCGGGCTGTCGCCGCCGTACAACAGCCTGTTCACGTTCTTCGGTCAGTTCTTCGACCACGGCCTCGACCAGACCTTGAAGAGCGGCGGCACGGTGTTCGTTCCGCTGCAGGCCGACGATCCGTTGATCGCCGGGCCCGACCACATCGCCGGCACCGCCGACGATCTGCCGCCACAACTTCGGTTCATGGTCCTGACGCGGGCCCAGAACCAACCGGGGCCCGACGGCGTCCATGGCGACGACCCGACGACACCGCGCGACGAGAGTGCAGACGACACCCAGGACACCAACAACAGCGACTCGCCGTGGATCGATCAGAGCCAGACATATTCATCGCACGCCTCGCACCAGGTGTTCCTGCGCCAATACGTCAACAACAAACGCGGCAACCCGGTCTCGAGCGGCAAGCTGCTCGGCGGCATCGTCGGCGACGATCCCCTGCCGTGCCAGACGGTGGTCTGCTACAACGACGGCGCGGCAACAACCGGCAGTCTGTCGACCTGGGCGGCGACCAAGAAGCAGGCGGCCGAGCTGCTCGGGCTGAAGCTGACCGACCGAGACGTGACGAACGTTCCGATGATCGCCACCGATCCGTACGGCCAGTTCATTCCCGGTCCCCTGCGCAAACTGCCCCAGTACGTGACAGCTCACGGCTTGGTCGAAGGGTGCCGCGTCTCCGATGTGTGCCCCGACCTACCGAGCAATGGACCGGTGCCGGTGCCAGCCAACGTCGTCTACTTCGACACGCCGTTCCTCACCGACATCGCCCACAACGCAGATCCCAGCCCGCAGGACACCGACAACAACCCGGCGACACCGCCGGTCGCGCCGGTTCCCGATGCCGACAGCGTCGCGTCCGCCGACTTTGCCAATCAGACCACCGGCACGTACGACGACGAGATGCTCAATGACCACTTCACATGTGGTGACGGACGGTGCAACGAGAACATCGCTCTGTCGGCGATCCATCAGGTCTTCCACTCCGAGCACGACCGGCTGGTCGACGACATCAAGAACGTGCTGACGAGCGACACGTCGGCCAGCGGCGTGCAAGCGCTAACGATCGAGTGGCAGAGCGGCTCGGGCGCGCCCGACGGCAACGGTGGCGGTTGGAACGGTGAGCGCCTGTTCCAGGCGGCGCGCTTCATCACCGAGATGGAGTACCAGCACATGGTCTTCGAGGAGTTCGCCCGCAAGATCCAGCCGGCGATCAAGCTCTTCGAGGGATACTCGAGCGACATCAACCCGGCGATCCCCGCCGAGTTCGCCAGTGCCGTCTACCGCTTTGGTCACTCGATGCTCGACGAGACCGTCGCCCGCACGAACGTGGACCCGGCGACAGGAGCACGATCCGACAACTCGCTCCCACTGCTCAGCGCGTTCCTGAATCCGCCCGCGTACTTCAACGGCGGCGCGGCGGGAACGCTCTCACCGCAACGCGCGGCCGGTGCCCTCGTCATGGGCTCGTCCGATCAGGTCGGCAACGAGCTCGATGAGTTCGTGACCGAGACACTGCGCAACAACCTGTTGGGGCTGCCGCTCGACCTGGCAACGCTGAACCTGACCCGCGCCCGCGATGTCGGCATACCGCCGTTGAACGACGTGCGCAGGCAGATCTTCGCCCGGACCAACGAAGGCCAGCTCGCCCCCTACACCAGCTGGAGCGACTTCGGCCAGCACCTGAAGCATCCCGAGTCGCTCATCAACTTCGTCGCCGCCTATGGCACTCACCCATCGATCACTGGCGCAACCACCCTCGCCGCCAAGCGCGCCGCGGCGCGGGCGATCGTCAAGCCACTTCCCACCGACGTTGCTCCCGCCGACGCGGCAGCGTTCATGTTCGGCACCGGTCCGTGGGCCGGCGCCGGTGGGGTGACCACGACCGGGCTCGACAGTGTCGACCTGTGGATCGGCGGCCTCGCCGAGGTCACCAATGTGAACGGCGGACTGTTGGGAACCACGTTCAACTACGTGTTCCAGACCACGTTGGAGAACCTCCAGGACGGCGACCGCTTCTACTACCTGGCCCGCGCCGCCGGCATGAACCTGCTGTCGCAACTCGAGGGCAACTCGTTCGCCGAGATCATCGAGCGCAACACCGACGGCACTCATTTACTGAAGGCCGATGCCTTCGCCACGGCCGATTGCAAGTTCCAGCTGGCCAACCTGCACGGCACCGCGGCCGACTTCGCCACGCTGGGAGCCACGGTCGCCGACGATCCGACCACCACCGACTGCAATGAGACGCTGCTGCTGCAGCGCAAGCCGGACGGCACGATCCAGTACAAAGCGGTCAACAGCGTCGACCCGGTGGGCATCAACGGCCAGTCCGTGTACGACGGCACTCCGGGCGTCGATCGCGTGGCCGGCGGCAACGACAACGACACGTTCTGGGGCGGCCTCGGCAACGACGTCATCGAAGGCGGTGGTGGCGACGACGTGGCGCTCGGTGGCGACGGCGACGACATCGTCACCGACTCCAATGGCCTCGACACCGAGAAGGGTGGTCCGGGCAACGACGCGCTCGACGGCGGCCCTGGCAACGACCTGCTGCTCGGCGGCGATGGCCGGGACTTCGTGAACGGCGGGGTCGGGGACAACACCGAGTTCGGCGGACCGGGTGCCGACTTCATCATCGGTGGCACCGGTGCCGACGTCTCCTTCGGCGACGGTGGCGATGACTGGATCGAGGGCGGGCTCGGCGTGGATCTGCTGCAGGGCGACCACGGCGCTCCGTTCTTCGACGACCCCGGCCAGGTGTCGCCCGGCAACGACGTGTTCGTCGGACAGGCCGGCGACAACAACTACCAGGCCGAAGGTGGCGATGACCTGATGGCTCAGAACGCCGCCATCGACCGCAACGTCGGCGCCGGCGGGTTCGACTGGGCGTTCCACCAGTACGACACCGTGCCGGCCAACGACGACATGAACATCAACAACAACCTCGGTGGGCCGGCGCAGCCGGTGATCGTGAACCGCGACACGTGGCAGGAGACCGAGGCGGACTCCGGCTACGACTTCAACGATGTCATCAAGGGAACCGACGTGGTGCACAGCGGCGTCGGCGGCAAGGGGTTCAGCGGCTGCGACGTGCTCGACCAGACCGGCGTCAACCGGATCACCGGCCTGAACGCGATCGTTCCGCAGCCATTGACCGGCAACCCTGCTCCGGTGATCGCCCACGCGGCGACGAAGTTCTGCCCGATCAGCGGACCGGTGTGGGGAGCCGGCGACATCCTCGTCGGAGGCCGCGGCAGCGATTCGATCGAGGGCCGCGGCGGCGACGACATCATCGACGGCGACCGTTTCGTGCAGGTGCGGATCAGCGTGCGCACCGATCCGGCAAACCCGGCGACCGAGATCGGCTCGACCGATCTGATGGAGGACCCGCCGTTGACCGGCAACTTCGGCCCGGGTACCGCCGGGATGACGTTGCAGCAGGCGGTGTTCACCGGTCTGGTCGACCCCGACGACCTCGTCACGGTCCGCGAAATGGTCGCGCCGACCGTCACCCCCGCCGACTGCGGGTCGGCCCAGCCGAGCAACTGCGACACCGCTGTCTTCTCCGGTCCGCAGAGCGACTACGTCGTAGCCGTCGACGCCGACGGCACCGTTCGCGTGCGGAGCACTGGCAGTTCGGCCGGCGACGGCACCGACACACTCCGCAACATCGAGCAACTCAGCTTCTGCAGCGGCACGTTGGTCGCCGGGGTCTGCAACATCGCCCGAACCGTGGTGGCGCCATCCGGCACTCCCGGGCCGACGCTGTCGAGCATCAGCCCGCCGGCCGCACAACTGGGCGCCACGATCCTGTTGAACGGAGCGAACTTCTCGCCGGCCGCGACCGTCGTCGTCAGCTTCACCACGGCGGGTGGCCCGCTGGCCGCCACGCCGGCGACGGTGGTCGTGCCGACCCAGATCAGGGTGACGGTGCCGTCCACCGCGGTCAGCGGTCCGGTGCAGGTCACCACCGCGGTCGGAAGCGCTTCGCTGGCCTTCGTCGTGATTCCCGCTTTCGTCGCGCCGGCTGTCCCCCCGGTGGTCTCACCCGTCGTGCCGCCGCCCTCGCCGGCGTCGCCGACCTTCACCACCGTCGAACCGTTTCGCGCCTTCGACACCCGTGCGGGCGAGCCGGGGATGGTGCCGGTCGCCAGAACGAGGGTGGGCGGCGCGTCCGTCCTCGATGTCAAGCTCACCGGAATCGCCGGTGTGATCCCGGCGAGCGGTGTCGGCGCACTCTCGCTGAACGTGACGGTCGCGGACGCCGACGAGCCGGGCTTCGTCACCGTGTATCCGTGCGGCCAGCGGCCAACGGCCTCCAATGTCAACTTCGTCGCCGGCCAGATCGTGGCCAACGCAGTGATCGCGCCTGTCTCGGCCGACGGGCACGTCTGCTTCTTCGCCAACGTCGCGACGAACCTCATCGTCGACGTCAACGGCTGGTACGCAGCAGGCGCGGGTTTCCACAGTGTCGTTCCGAACCGGCTGTTCGATACCCGTCCAGGCGAGATGGGCACGCTGCACCTGCAGGCGTCGAAGGTCGGTGGCAGTCGCGTGCTCGACGTCAGCCTGGCCGACCTGAACGGCGTCGTCCCGACGATCGGGGTGGCCGCCCTCTCCTTGAACGTGACCGCCGAGGGGGCCGACGGCCCGGGATTCGTCACCGTGTACCCGTGTGGCGACCAGCCGATGGTCTCCAACCTCAACTTCGTCGCCGGCCAGATCGTGGCCAACGCGGTGATCGCACCGGTGTCGGCCGGCGGGCACGTCTGCTTCTTCGCCAACGTCGCCACGAACCTCATCGTCGACGTCAACGGCTGGTACGCGACGGGCTCCGAGTTCCATCGGGTGACCCCGGGGCGGGCGTTCGACACCAGACCCGGCGAAACCGGGATCCTCGACGTGCCCAAAGCGAAGGTCGGCGGCGGCTACGTGCTCGACGTCGCCTTCACCAACCTCGCCGGCATGACTCCGCCCGCGGGCGTCGCCGCTGTCTCGTTGAACGTGACCGTCGACGGCGCACAAGGCCCTGGCTTCCTCACGGTCTACCCGTGCGGGCAACCCTCGAGCTCCTCGGTCAACTTCGTTGCCGCCCAGATCGTCGCCAACGCCGTGATCTCACCGGTCTCGGCCACGGGCCACGTGTGCTTCTTCTCCAACGTGCCCACCGATGTCATCGTCGACGTCAACGGCTGGTTCTCGACCACCTAGCCGAGCCACCCCTGTCGAGTGTCTCGGGGAGCCAGGCTGGGCGTGAAACACTCCACAGGCGCAGTTTACGTGGTTGCCGGGACGTCGACTCGTGGGGTGGGGACCGTCACGGTCTCAGCGGCGATGGTCGAGTCGCTCAGCAACCCGGTGACCTGGGCCGAGCCATCCACCTGCACGTCGCCGGCCGTTGCCGGGGCGCCGTTCACGTCGAGGATGGTGGTGCTCGACGACATCGTCACGGTGTAGTCGACCTTGCCGTCGTTGACCACGAAGTCGCCGTTGGCCAGCACCTGACGAACCTGCCCGGCGATCGTGACCTCGATGATGCCGGCAGTCACCGTCGGCGCCGGAACCTGCGTCGTCGTCGACGAGGTGCTCGACGTGACAGCGGAGGAAGCGGACGTGACCGACGAGCCCGGAGAAGCCGATGAGCCGGCGGAGTCGGAAGAGCCGGAGCACCCCGAGGCGACCAGACCCACGATCACCACGGCCAGGGCGCGCCCGTGCAACCACCGCCTGCGCATCACACGTCGTCCTTCAGGGTCGGTACGAGCACGTTCTGGGCAGTGATCTTGCCGTCCTCGAGGACGCCGGTGACCTCGACCGTGCCGGAGACGGCGATGTACTGCTGAGGCACCCGCTGACCACGAAGGTTGACCACCGTCGTGGTCGGCAACATCACGACTACGTGCAGGCGACAACGGTCGCCGTCCAATCGGGTTCATTCCGTCCCTCTTCCGTCCCGAGCCTGTCCGTCCGTTTCGACACGACTCCGAGCGAAATAGTCCCACCACCGGGGTCCCGACCACAGCGCCATTCGGCGTGCAAATCCGGGGACGTAGGTCCTTGGTCGCAACGAGACTCGTTAGGGACCGAATTAGCATGGTCGGATGACCTCGTCTCCGGTCGACCTCGACCTCGGCCCCGACGACGCCGACATCACCGATCCCGACGCCTACGTGACCGGCGTTCCGCACGCCACGTTCCAGCGCCTGCGCGATCACGACCCCGTCAGCTGGTGGCCGGAACACGACGGCGGCAAGGGGTTCTGGGCCGTCACCCGCTACGACGACCTCTTGCACGTCAGCCGCAACGTCGACACGTTCTCCAGCGCACAGGGAATCACCCTCGAAGAGATGGACGTCGATGACTTCGAGGCCCGCCGCAACATGCTCGAGTACGACCCGCCGCAACACACCCGGTACCGGCGCCTGGTGTCGAAGCCGTTCAGCCGCCGCGAGGTCTACGCCTACGAGAACGGCATCCGCCTGCTGGCCCGCGCCGTCGTCGACGAGGCCTTGGCCGCCGGCGCTCACTTCGACTTCGTCGAACGGGTCGCCAAGCAACTCCCGATGCGCATGCTCGGCGCGCTGCTCGGCGTGCCCGAGCACGACGGCGATTGGCTGGTCGAGCGCGGCGACGCACTGCTGGGCAACTTCGACCCGGAGTTCACACCGCATCCGGTCGGGCTCACCGATACCGACGAGTTCAAGTCGATCCCGTTCCGATCACCAGCCGCCCTCGACCTCTATCGCTACGCAGAGCGCCAGGCCGAGCAGCGTCGCGCGACACCGACCGACGATGTCATCAGCGACATTCTGGCCCCGACGATCGACGGCGATCGGCTGACCGAACGCGAGTTCAAGAACTTCTTCGTGCTCCTCGTCAGCGCCGGCAACGACACGACCCGCTACACGATGGCCGCCGGGATGAAGGCGTTGATCGAACACCCCGATCAGATGGCGGAGCTGCGGGACTCGGTCGTTCGTGGCGAGACCGATCTGATCGAATCCGCAGTCGAGGAGGTGCTGCGGTGGGGCACGGTGACGATGCACTTCCGACGTACGGCCACGAGCGATGTGGAGATGCACGACCGCTTGATTCGCCGCGGCGACAAGGTCGTGATCTGGTTCAACTCGGCAGACTTCGATGCGCGCCAGTTCCCCGACCCGTACACCTTCGACATCCACCGCTCCCCCAACGAGCACGTGGCCTTCGGGCGGATGAGCCCGCACCTGTGCCTCGGCGCTCAACTGGCGCGCATGGAGCTGAACGTGGTGTTCGAGGAACTGTTGCCGAGGATCAGCGATGCCCGCTTCAACGGACCCGTCGAGCGGTTGCGTTCGAACTTCATCAGCGGCATCAAGCGCCTGCCGATCTCGGTGACGGCGGCATGAGCCGGCGCCCGCTGATCGGCCTGTCGGGGCGCCGCTGGCCGGTCGAGCGAGTGCCGCACCTGCCGCAGGGCGCGCTCCAGGGTGAAGAGGTCGACCTGCATCTCAGCGAGTACCCGAAGGGCATCGCCGCGGTCGGCGGGCTTCCGGTGCAACTGACTCGCGATGCCGAGCCGGTCGACATGGTCGGTCGCCTCGACGGCCTGGTGATGACCGGAGGCGCGGACCCCGATCCATCGCTGTACGGCGAGCAACCACATCCGGAGCTCGGCGAGACCGAGCCGGGCCGCGACGCGTGGGAGCTGTCATTGATCCGCGCCGCCCTCGATCGGCACCTGCCGATGCTGTGCGTCTGTCGCGGCGCTCAGCTGTTGAACATCGCCCTCGGGGGCACGCTGGTGCAGCACCTCGACGAGGCCGACACGCACGCACTGTGGACGACATCGCGCACCGATCGGTGTCACGTCGTACAGGTCAGCGCCGGTAGCAGGCTGGAGTCCCTGTACGGGACGGGCATCGCCACCAACAGCCTCCACCACCAAGCCGTCGGCCGACCGGGCCGCGGTGTGGTCGTGACCGGCACTGCCGAAGATGGCGTGATCGAAGGCTTCGAACTCGCCGATCGACCCGAGGTCCTGGCAGTGCAGTGGCACCCGGAGATGCTCGCCGAGCAACCCGACCCGGCGTTCGCCTGGCTGGTCGACGAGGCCCGCCGCTTCAGTGCCCTCGCCGACTAGAGATCGATCGCCTCGATGGTGCGCAGGATCGTGCGCAGCGACCGTGCCAGATCGTCGCGCTCGGCCTCGGTGAGGGCTTGGGTCACCAGCGACTCGTGACGGTTGAACGCCGGCATGACATCGCCGACCACGCTGCGCCCGCGCGGTGTCAGGGACACGAGGATCCGGCGGCCATCGACGCGATCGCTCTTGCGTCGCAACAGACCGCGACCCTCGAGCGTCTTCATCACACCGGTCAACGTCGCCGCGGTCACGCCCGCCTCGGCGGCCAGCGACCGGGCATCCATGTCGCCCCACACCCGCAGCACGAACAAAGCGGTGAACGCGCTCCACGACAGTTCGTGTTGGGCGAGCACACCGTTCTCCATGTGGTTGCGCACGGCGGTGGCGGCGCGGAAGATGTTGGAGACCGCGGCAAGTGATCGCAGGTCCAGATCGAGGTCGTGGAACGCCGCGCCGACATCGCGCTCGGCCCGCACCAGATCGCGGTCGTCGTCGCTGGCGAACAACAGCGGCATCAGCTGGCCTTCATCAACGCCAGTTCGTCGGCAATCGCGGTGCGCACGCGATCGCGCAGCGTCGAGACGTCGTCGAGCGTCAGGCCGGCCGTCTCGATCGGCTCCATCACGCGGACTTCGGCGTCGGTGATCCCGAATCGCCAATCACCTTTTTGCAGCGCGGGAAACGTGCCGTCGAGCACCAGGGGGAGGATCGGTGTGCCCGTCTCGATCGCCAGGCGGAAGGCGCCGTCTTTGAAGTTCCGCAGTTCACCGTCCTGGCTGCGCGTGCCCTCCGGGAAGATCATCACGCTGACGCGTTTCGCCAACCGGTCCTTGCACGAATCCATCGCCGCCACGATCGAATCACGTTGGCCGCGAACGAGCTTGATGTCGCCGGCCATCTGCATCAGCCAGCCGACCAGCGGGTACTTGAAGAAGTCGGCCTTCGACAACCACTTCATCTCCCACGGCAACTGCGAGATCAGCAAGATGTCGACGAAGCTCTGATGGTTGGCGACGACGACGTACGGCCGCCGCGGATCGCGGATCTCGACGCCCGAGGTGCGGAACCTCCAGAGCGGATTCAGCCACTGGTGCACGACGGTCAGTTTGCGGAACAGGAACCCGGCGGCGTAGCGGCCCTTGTCGAAGGGCGCCGTCACCAGACGGACCACGGCGACCAGCGGCACCCAGATGATGATGATCACCCCGAGCATCAGCCACGCCCACAACGACAACACCGTTCGAACGACCGAATTGCCGAGCAGACGATGCCGAATGGTGCGAGCGGCCATGGGCACATCGTGGCATGGATCCGGGGCGGCGCGCACATAGCCTCTCGACGTGCGACGCACCTGGTTGGTCGGCCTGATGTTGGCAGCAACGGCCTGCGGCCATTCGTCGGTCTCGCTGCCACCGGCCGTTCAGGCGGTCGTCGATCTCGGCGAACGATCGACGTGGATGACCAACGGCGATGACCCGTGGAACGTCGTGGTGTGCCACGTTCCCGCCGACTCGCGCTCGGTCGTCTACGCGGGTCTGCCGCTCCGCCTCTCATTGGATGCCGATGCGCTCGCCGCGGTGCTCGACACGAAGGTACGCGCATACTTCGACACGCTGTCCCACGGTGCATATCGGCCACACTTTCGCGGCGCCGGCGAGGTGTCGATTGCTGCGACGGACGAGCCCCAAGCCTGTGTCGACGAAGCGCTGGCGTTGGCAGGCGGCGACGCGCACGGTGTGATCGCGATCGCCGATGCGGAGCACACCGCCGCACAACCTGGTGGCTTCGCCAATCCCGGGAGCGAGTGCGGCACGCCGCCATGTCTCGCCTCGGTGACTCGTCGATCGGCATACATCGGCGCATCGGACTTCAGCCCCGACTGGGGCGATCAGCCACCGATGGACCTCATCGAGCACGAGCTCGGTCACGCCCTCGGCTGGCTCCACAGCGGTTACGACGCAGCGATGGAGGAGCCCCACGACAGCGCGCTCGACGTGATGAGCAACAGCGCTGCGCCGCGCGATGCTCACCCCGATCGGCGCGACGGACCCGGCACGCTGGCCATCAACCTCCTGTCGGCAGGGTGGCTGCCGACATCGGCGGTCGCAGTCGTGCCGTCGTCGGGCAGCACCGTGACCCTCGCACCATCCAGCGGTACGTCGGGCACGCGGCTGGCAGTGATCGTCCTCGATGACCACCGGTTCATCACGGTGGAGGTGCTGACCGCAGAGGGGCTCGACGATCACCTCCCCGCCAGTGGGGTTGCCGTGCATCTGATCGACGGAAGCGGACCGACCAGAGCACAGACGCCGCTCGTCGGTCTGGCGCCGTACGACAGGCTCGTCGTGCCGGGCCAGACGTTCACCGCCCACGGCTGGAGCGTGGCCGTAGGCAGCGACTGGCGGGCGACGATACAACCCGTCACCGGTGCGCCTACTGTGAGCGGCTGATGTCGACCGATGTAGACGAGATGCTGGCAGCGGCGAAAGCCGTGCAGGCCAATGCCCATGCGCCCTATTCACACTTTCGAGTCGGCGCGGCGGTGCGGACCGCAAGCGGGCGGCTGTTCTCCGGCTGCAACGTCGAGAACGCGGCGTACCCGCAGGGGTCATGCGCAGAGGCCGGCGCCATCTCGGCGATGGTGGCCGCGGGCGAGCACGAGATCGTCGCCGTCTTGACCGTGTGCGACGGCGACGCGATCGGCACGTGCTGCGGCGGATGCCGTCAGCGTTTACGAGAGTTCGCCAGCGGGAACACTCCCATCTACGCGGCGGGGCCCGATGGGGTGCGAGCAACGTTCACATTGGATGAACTGCTGCCCCACTCGTTCGGTCCGGAACACCTCACAGAGTTTCAACAGTAAGAACGGAGAGACCATGGCTCAGACCAAAGTACGCCTCGCCATCGCAGGTGCTTGCCTGATGGCATTGACCGCAGCAGGGTGCAGCAGCGACAGCACGAGCAGCTCGACCAACGCACCATCGGCGACCGCGGCCCCAGGGGGTACCACGGCTGCAGCACCGGCCGGCGCCGGGCTGACCATCTCCGGCAACGCGTTCTCGGCCGCGTCCGTCACCGCGGGCACAGAGTTCACGATCACCAACAACGACAGTGTCGGCCACACCGTCACCGACGACGGTGGCACGTTCAACGTGCAGGTCCCGGCCGGCGGCACCGCACCGCTGACAATCCCCGCGGCGGGCACGTACAAGATCCATTGCAACATCCATGGGTCGATGCACGGCACCATCACCGTCGCCTGACACGACCTACGCTCGCGGGCGTGTCGTCTGCGCGCCTTCCACACCTCACCGCCAAGCTTCAGGGCTTCGGCACCACGATCTTCGCCGAGATGAGCTCCCTCGCCATGTCGACGGGCAGCGTCAACCTCGGTCAGGGCTTTCCCGATACCGATGGCCCTCGCGAAGTGCTCGATGCCGCGATCGCGGCGATCAGCAGTGGCGTCAACCAGTACCCGCCGGGCCCTGGCATGGCGGTGTTGCGCGAGGCCATCGCCGCGCATCAGCAGAGGTTCTACGGGCTGCACTACGACGCCGACTCGGAAGTGCTGGTCACCACCGGAGCCACCGAAGCGCTGGCGGGCGCCCTGATGGGTTTGCTCGACACCGGTGACGAGGTCGTGCTGTTCGAGCCGATGTACGACAGCTATCAGGCGTGCATCGCCTTGGCGGGCGCCGTGGCCAAGCCGGTCACGCTCCGCCCGCCCGACTACCGCTTCGATCCCGACGAGCTCCGCACCGCGATCACACCAAAGACCAAGCTGCTGCTGATCAACAGCCCGCACAACCCGACAGGGCACGTGCTGAGCACCGAGGAGTTGCAACTGATCGCCGACCTGGCGATCGAGCACGATCTCATCGTGATCACCGACGAGGTCTACGAACACCTGGTCTTCGATGGCGCGGTCCACACACCACTGGCCACATTCCCCGGCATGCGTGAACGCACTCTTGTGATCTCCAGCGGTGGCAAGACGTTCAACACGACGGGTTGGAAGATCGGCTGGATCTGTGCGCCACCCGCGTTGCTCGCCGCGGCTCGGACCGCCAAGCAGTTCCTCACCTACGTCAGCGGCGCTCCGTTCCAGCCGGCGATCGCCGTCGGTCTCGGCCTGCCGGACTCGTTCTTCACCGAGTTCGCCGCCGACATGCAAGCCAAACGCGATCGACTGCTGCCTGGCCTGCACGCCGCGGGGTTCACCGTCTACCCGACGTTCGGCACGTACTTCGTGACGGTCGACATCCGGCCGGTGCAACCCGATGGCGATGGGATGACGTTCTGTCGTTCGCTGCCCGGTCGCTGCGGGATCGTCGCCATCCCCAACGAGGTCTTCTACGCCAACCGGCACGAAGGCAGGCACCTGGTGCGGTTCGCGTTCTGCAAGCGGATGGAAGTGCTCGACGAGGCCGCCGAGCGGCTGGCAAAGTTGGCCACCGGGTAATCTGCCACGATGCGCGTCGCGGCAATTCAACACGACATCGCCTGGTGTGACCGCGAGGCCAACTTCGCCCATCTCGCACCGTTGATCGCCGGCGGGGCAGCGGCGGGCGCCCGCCTGATCCTGCTCAGCGAGACGTTCTCCACCGGCTTCGCCACCGATCGCGACGACCTCGGCGAACCCGAGGGTGGGCCGTCGTCGCAGTTCCTCAGCGAGCAGGCCCGCCTCCACGGTGTCTGGATCGGCGGATCGTGC
>JANMNE010000279.1:0-11560 GCA_031373785.1 Ilumatobacteraceae bacterium | reverse complement strand
GGGCACTGGGTGATCTTCGGGTATCGCCAGATCCTTCCCGACGAGGAGTCGTATCTCACTGGGGATGGCCTGAAGTTCACGTCGGCAAGCGGGTCGTGCTGCGACGTCGAGACGATCAAGCACGGCGACGCAATCTGGTTCATGGTGCAGGTCGACGACGATGTCGACGTGGTCGACACCAATGTCGGCAATCTCTTCGGTGGCATTGTCGGCTCGATCGCTCGCCCGCTGGCGGCTGCAAACATCTCGTAGTCTGCGCCGATGGGCGTTGGCGTGACCATCGACGATGTGCGCGCCCTGACGTCGACGTTCGAGCGATCCTACGAGGTCGTCGTTCGTGACCGGATCAAGTTCCGGGTCGGGCAGATCGTGTACCTCGCCTTCAGTCGCGACGAGACGCTGATGGAATTCGCCTTCCCGAAGGACGATCGCGACGCGTTGGTGTCGAGCGAACCCGACAAGTTCATGCTGCCCCGGCAGTCGGATATGCGATACAACTGGGTCGTGGTGCGCCTTGCCGAGATCGACCTGGCCGAGATGACCGAGCTCGTCGTCGATGCCTGGCGGATGGTGGTGCCGAAGAAGGTGTTCGCGGCATATGAAGCGAGGGAGCACGACGCATGACTGGGGTTCTGACGGCAGAGGTCCTGACCGGCGAGACGGTCGAGTTGTTGCAGGCGATGATCCGCAATCGCTGCGTCAACGACGGCACGGCCGAGTCGGGGTTCGAGTCCCGCAACGCCGAGCTGTTGCAGTCGTACCTGGGCTCGACGGGTCTCGACCTCCAGCAGTACGAACCGACCCTCGGTCGCGCCTCGTTGGTGGCTCGCATCGAGGGCAGTGATCCCGCTGCGCCGAGCCTGTGCCTGATGGGTCACACCGATGTCGTCCCCGTGAACGAGAGTGGCTGGTCGCGCGACCCGTTCGGCGGCGAACTGGTCGATGGCGAGGTCTGGGGTCGCGGTTCGGTCGACATGCTCAACCTCACCGCGTCGATGGCCGTTGCGTTCCGCCACCTCGCCGCCACGGGCTTTCGGCCGCGCGGTGACCTGATCTACTTCGCAGTCGCCGACGAGGAATCGGGCAGCGCCCACGGCATGCAGTGGATGGCGGATCACGAACCCGATGCGATCCGCGCCGATTACGTGTTGACCGAGAACGGCGGGCTGCACAGCGGCCCGAAAGAGCAGCCATACATCTCCGTCAACGTCGGTGAGAAGGGTGTCGCCTGGCGTCGCCTTCGGGTGCGCGGCACACCCGGTCACGGCTCGACGCCGTTCAAGGCCGACAACGCGCTGATGACGGCGGCAGCGGTGATCCAACGCATCGGCGGCTACCGTCCGCCTCCCCGTTTCCACGAGCTGTGGACCACCAAGGTCGAGACCCTCGGCCTCGATGACGCAACCAAGCGCGACCTGCTCGACGAGAGTCGCATCGACGCCTTCTTGGAAGCGTTGCCGCTTCCCGGGCCCGGCGCACACCTTCATGCGTGCACGCACACGACCTTCTCGTGCAACACGATCGGTGGCGGCGGCCCGTCGCGGATGAAGACGAACGTGATCCCCGATTGCGTCGACCTCGGTGTCGATGTGCGCACCCTGCCGGGCGAGAGCCACGACGACGTGACGGCCCACTTGAAGGCCGCACTCGGTGATCTCTACGAGCGGGTCGATGTCGAGGTGATCATGGACGACCCGGCGTCGATCAGCCGCGTGGACAGTGCCCTGTGGGACAGCCTGGAGCGTGCGCTGGCCAAGCCGTTCCCGGCAGCGCGCCCGTCACCGCAGTTGGTCGTCGGCTTCACCGACGCGCGCATCTACCGGAGCATGGGCGCCGTTGCGTATGGCGCCGGTCTGTTCAGCCCCGACCTGGATCCCGCCGATTTCGGTCGCCGGTTCCACGGCAACGACGAACGGATCGATGTCGAATCGCTTCGGCTGACCACACAGCTGTGGCTCGACGTGGTGCACGATCTACTGGGCTGACGCCCAGTCGCTGACTACGACAGGCGAACCCACGCCGCTGCGTCGGTGGGCAGGCGGCCGTCATCCAACGGCACGCTCGACAGCAGCACGTCGCCAGACGGCAGTTCGATCGGCTCATCGCCGAAGTTGACGACGCAGGCGAACTGATCGCTGCGGCTGAAGGCGAGCACGTCGTCGCCGGTCTCCATCCACGTGTAGGCGTCGCCGTGCAACTCGGGCAGGTTGCGGCGCAGGTGCAACGTGTCGCGGTACAACCACAGCATCGACGAGCGGTCGGCATCCTCTGCCTCCACCGATAACACACCCCAGTCGGACGGTTGCGGCAACCAGGGCATCGTTGCACCGAAGCCGAACGAGGTCCCGGTTCGAGCCCAGGGCAGGGGCACGCGACATCCGTCGCGACCCCGACGCGTGTGGCCCGAGCGCTCCCATGTCGGGTCGGCCAGCAGGTGCTCGGGGATGTCGTCGACCTCGGGCAGGCCGAGCTCCTCGCCCTGGTACAGGTACACCGCGCCGGGCAGGGCCAGTTCGAGCAGGATCGCGGAGCGCGCCCGCCGAGTGCCGAGGGCGAGATCCACCGGATCGTCGGGCAGACCGTGCAACGGGTGCGCATCCGGGCCACGGCCGTAGCGGGTCACGTGCCGGTTGATGTCGTGGTTGCTCAATACCCAGGTCACGGGCGCGCCGACGGCCTGGTGGGCATCGAGTGATGCCGCGATCGCACCACGAAGTTGCACGGCATCCCATCGGCATCGCGTGGTGTGGAAGTCGAAGGCCGTGTGCAGCCGTCCCGGTCGCAGGTACTCGGCGAGCCTGGCGACCGACGACACCCAGGCCTCGGCGACGAACACGCGTGGCGGGTCATACGAGTCGCCCACTGCACGCCACTCTCGGTAGATGTCGGGGACTCCCGCCTGGTCCCAGTGGGGGTGCTCGGGCTGCGGTGGCCCGCCGAGGTTGGCCTTGAACTGCTCGCCGAGATCGGGGAGCCCGTCGGCCTTCAGCAGCGCATGAGCAACGTCGATCCGGAACCCGTCGACGCCGGCATCGAACCAGAACCGCAAGATGTCGGTGAACTCGGCGCGCACCTCCGGGTCGTCCCAATTGAGGTCAGGCTGCTTGCTGTCGAACAGGTGGAGGTACCACTCGCGATCGGGCCGATCGATCCTCGTCCAGGCCACGCCGTCGAACGCGGACGTCCAGTCGTTGGGAGGCAACTCGCCGTCGGCGCCGCGTCCCGGACGGAAGTGGTAGCGAGCTCGTTCGGGTGACCCAGGGCCGGCGTCGAGCGCAGCCTGGAACCACGGGTGTTCGTCGGAGGTGTGGTTCGGCACGACGTCGAGCAGGACCCGCAATCCGACTGCATGCGCTTCGGTGATCAACGCTCGCCCATCGTCGAGCGTGCCGAAGATCGGCTCGATGTCGCGATAGTCGGCGACGTCGTATCCGCCGTCGGCCTGCGGAGAGGGATACCACGGGTTGATCCACAACGCGTCGACGCCCAACGAGGCGATGTACGCGAGGCGCGAGCGGATGCCGTTCACGTCGCCGACCCCATCGCCGTTGGCGTCGGCGAACGACCGGATGTAGATCTGGTACGTGACCGACGATCGCCACCAATCCGGGTCGGGTCGGGGCAGGTCGGTGTCGCTGAGAGCAGTCACGGTGGCTCAGGCTAACGACGAGTCCCGGCGTCCCCGGCCAATTCGCATCAGGGCTACGTTGTCGCGATGACTGAGATGGTTTCCTTCCCGAGCGATGGCTCCGAAGCGTCCGGCTACCTGGTTCGGCCCGACAGTGGCGGCGGCCCCGGCGTGCTGGTGATCCAGGAGTGGTGGGGCTTGGAGAGTGGCATCAAGGAGATGGCATCGCGGCTCGCCGCAGCCGGTTTCGTGGCGCTCGCGCCCGACCTGTATCACGGTGAACTGGCCCAACACGACGAGATGGACAAGGCCGGCGAGTTGATGCAGTCGATGCCGCCAGATCGTGCGGCGCGCGACATGAGCGGAGCGATCGACTACCTCGCCGGGCTCGACGGCGTCACCGGGCGCGGCATCGGCGTGGTCGGGTTCTGCATGGGCGGCATGCTGTCGTTCCTGATCGCCGCGGGTCGCCCCGACAAGGTGGTCGCCGCAGTGCCGTTCTACGGCTTTCCCCAAGGTGACATGGAGCCCGACTGGGTACCGCTGAAGGCGATCATCCGCGGCCACATGGCCGAGCACGACGACTTCTTCTCACCGGGCGCCGCTGCGGCCCTCGAGACCAAGCTGCGCGGCCTGGGCAAGGACGTGACCTTGACCGTGCATCCCGGCACCGGCCATGCCTTCATGGCCCCCCACAACGCGCTGGGCACGTTGAACGAAGAGGTCGCCGCCGTCATCTGGCCGCAGGTCGTGGCGTTCCTGCACGAACAGCTCGACTGATGATCGTGCGCGCCCGCGGGCATACGATCCGGCGATGAGCGAGAACCTGAGGAACTACACCAAGGCCATCTACACCATGGACGCGGTCGTGCAGCGCGTGCCTGACTCGGTCTGGGATCAGCAGTCGCCGTGCGAGCTGTGGTCGGCCAAGCAGGTGCTCGGCCACTTCATGCGAGCCGGGCAACACATTGCGGCTGCGGCGAGCGGGCAATCGGGCTCTGACGAGCGGTCAGAGGCAGAAGTCGCCGGGACGGATCCCAGAGCAACCTGGGCAACCAGTCGCGACGCCTTGCTGACGGCACTCGATCACGAAGGCGCGCTCGCCCAAACGTTCAACGGTCCGTTCGGTCCGGGAACCGTCGACGACTTCCTGGCGATTCACGCCATGGACTGCCTCCTGCACACGTGGGACATCGCCAAGACCGCCGGCATCGACGCGTGCCTTCCTGCCGACATGGCTGCGGCAGGGGCCGCCGGATTGGCCTCGTTCGGAGACGCGGTGCGCGGCCCCGGGTTGTTCGGTCCGGCCGTCGACGTCGACACCGATGATCCGGTCGCTCGTCTCGTGGCGATCGCAGGTCGCAACCCGAACTGATCGTCAGCGCGCCGAGACGTATCGCCAGATCTCGGTGAAGTCGCTGCCGGGCAGGGCGCGATCACATTCCCGCCATGTGTCGGTGACCGCGGCAGCAACGACTGCCGCGGTCTCGACCTGCGCGGCACCGTCGACGAACAACCCCACGTCCTTGGTCATGTGGGCGGTGGAGAAGCCGGCGTCGAAGCTGCCGGTGATGATGCGGTTGGGGAACTTGTCGGTCGTGGCCGAGTTGCGCCCCGTCGAAACGTTCAGTACGTCGATCATCGTCGCGACGTCGAGGCCGTGGGCCATGCCGAACGCGACTGCCTCCGACGTTGCCGCCAGCGCGGTAGCAGACAAGAAGTTGTTGGCCAGCTTCATCGCCTGGCCCTGACCGGCTTGGTCGCCGACGTGGAACACGTTGCCGGTGAACGACTCCAGGAGCGCCCGGTGGGCATCGAGCACCGACGTCGGCCCGGCGAACATCAACGAGATCGTCGCAGCCAGCGCGCCTGCGGCGCCGCCGGAAACAGGCCCGTCGCAGTAGTCGATTCCGGCGGGTTGGAAGAGCGCCGCAGCCGCGGTGGCCGCTTGCGGCCCGATCGTCGAGAGATCGATCACGGTCTCGACGACACAACCATCGGCCGCGACCAGTTCGTTCGCCACGGCAAGCGTCGCCGCGCCGTCCGGCACGCTGATGAACACCGTCGCGCATCGGCCGGCGACGTCGGCGATCGACGCAGCGGCAACGGCGCCGGCCGGCATCCGCTCCTGCGTGCCGGCTGGGTCGAAGCACACCAAGCCGGGTGCTGCGACGACGACGTTCGCGGCCATCGGGCCACCCATCTTGCCGAGACCGATGAAGCCGATCGTCATGACTCAGGCTCCGCCCTGCACGCCCGGGCTCTCGGGGATGTCGGGCATCGGCCGGTCGCTCGGCGGGGGCGTGATGCCCTCGGCGTCGAGCACTTCGCGGGCCAGGCGAAACGCCTCGACCCCGGCAGGCACGCCCGCGTAGACCATCACCTGGATCAAGGTGTCTCGCAACTCGTCGAGCGTGCAGCCGTTGCGCAGCGCGCCCCGGAAGTGCAGCTTGAACTCGTGGCCGCGATTCAGTGAGGCGAGGATGCACAGGTTGTTGAGGCTGCGCTGCCGATCGGTCAGCGTGGTGCGCCCCCACACGCCACCCCAGCAGTAGGCGGTGACCATCTCCTGCATCTCGCGATTGAAGCTGTCGGCGGTGGCGAACGCCTTGGTGACGAACTCGGGACCGAGCACGCGCGACCGGGCATCGATGCCGGATTGAAACAGAGAATCATCCATGTTCGGTACCCTACGTCGATGACGGATCCGGGATCCTACGAGGTGTACGCAGTGAAGTATGCGGAGCGAGATGCGCGGCGACCCGAGCACTTCCTCGGCGGCGACCCGCACGATGTGCCGATGCCGATGGACTACTTCGTGTGGGCGATCGTCGGCCGCGATCGCACGATCGTGGTCGACACCGGGTTCAACAACCACGATGCAGAACTGCGCAACCGCCGGCTGCTGCGAACCGCCGCCGAGGGTCTCGGCGCGATTGGTGTCGATGCATCGACGGCATCCACGGTCGTCCTGACGCATCTTCACTACGACCACGTCGGCGGCTTCGATCAGTTCCCGAACGCGCGGTTCCACCTGCAGGACCGAGAGATGAACTTCGCGACCGGTCGGCACATGATCGACAGCCAGTACAGCCATGCGTTCACGGCGCGTCACGTCGCCGAGATGGTGATGGCCGTTCATGCCAAGCGCGTGCAGTTCCACGATGGAGACGGCGAGATGGCACCCGGGGTCTCGCTGCATCACATCGGCGGTCACACCGACGGCCTGCAGGTGGTTCGGGTCAACACCGCTGCGGGCTGGCTGGTGCTGGCGTCGGATGCCAGCCACTACTACGAGAACATGGAGGCGACGCGGCCCTTCCCGATCGTCTTCGACGTTCCGGCGATGGTCGCCGGGTACGACCGGTTGCGCGCCCTCGCCGGGGCGGGCGGCGTGATCGTTCCTGGGCACGATCCGATGGTGTTCGAACGGCATCCTGCGGCCGACCCGGGTCTCTCGGGCGTGGCTGTCCGGCTCGGCTAGTTAGTCTGGCCCGATGCGTATCGGAGTCATGATGTTCCCGACCGACCTCGGCATTCAACCCGTCGAGGTGGCTCGCGAGGCCGAGGCCCGGGGGTTCGATTCCCTGTGGTTTCCCGAGCACTCGCACATCCCCGTCAGCCGCCGAACGCCGTGGGGAGGCATCGCCGGCGCACCGCCGCTGCCCGCCGAGTATTGGCGCACGCACGACCAGTTCATCGCGCTCACCGCTGCTGCCGTGGTCACCACCACGCTTCGCCTCGGCACGGGCATCACGCTCGTCGCCCAACGCGATCCGGTGTGGTTGGCCAAAGAGGTGGCATCGCTCGACGTGATCTCCGGTGGGCGGTTTCTGTTCGGCATCGGGTACGGGTGGAACCACGAGGAGATGGAATCGCACGGCGTCGACATCGGCCACCGGCGAGCCCTCGTCCGCGAGAAGATCCTCGCCTGCAAGGCGCTGTGGACGCAGGATGAGGCGTCGTTCCACGGCCAGTACGTCAACTTCGAGCCGTCGTGGGCATGGCCGAAGCCGCTGCAGTTCCCCAACCCGCCGATCTACGTCGGGTGCTCGCCGTCGGACCTCCACTTCCGCCACATCATCGAGTACGCCGACGTGTGGATGCCGATCGAGGGCCGCTGGCCGATCGACGAGGCCTGGCTGAAGCTGCAGCAGATGGCCGAAGCAGCCGGGCGTGATCCGGCCTCGCTGCAGCTCGGGATCTACGCCGCCAAGCCCGACGCCGCCAACCTTGCCCGACTGCGCGACGTCGGGGCGACCTCGGCCTTGCTGCTGTTGCCGCCCCTCGACCGAGACGAGGCGTTGGCCAAGATGGACTCCTACGCCCCACTGGTCGAGGAGTTCAACAGCGCGGCCACGACCTGAGGACTGCACACCGGCTCATGGCACGTGGAGGGACCCCGGCGATCGTCGCGCTGAATGCCGCCGGCGTGCAGTTCCGCATTCACGAGTTCGAGGCCGATCCGGTCGAGCGTCACTTCGGCAACGCGGCCGCGCTGGCGCTGGGGGTCGAGCTCGAGCGCGTGTTCAAGACCCTGATCGCGACGGTCGACGATCGCACTCATGTGGTCGGCATCGTGCCGGTCAGCGGGCAGCTGTCGTTGAAAGAGCTCGCCGCGGCGGTGCATGGCAAGCGAGCGGAGATGTGCCAGCCCGAAACCGCCGAGCGGCTCACCGGCTACGTCGTCGGCGGCATCAGTCCCTTCGGCCAGAAGCGTCCGCTGCCGGTGGTGATCGACGAGACCTGCGTGTTGTTCGACTCGATCTTCGTCAGCGGTGGGCGCCGTGGGCTCGACATCGAGATCGCCGCCGCCGACCTCCTCGCCGTGCTCGATGCGGTCACCGCCCCGATCGGCACGTCCTCGTAGTACGTGTCTGCCCAGGTCACTACCCGACCTGGATCATTGGGGTCGATATCACGCCACGGGCGGCAAGAATCGCTCCCGACCTGGGTCATTGGGATCGAGATCACGCTGCGGGCGGCAAGAATCGCGCCCGACCCGGGTTCGTCGGCGGTCTAGTTGCGTTTGACCCGGCCACGCAGGGCGGCGAAGGCGAGGCTGAACGAGACGGCGCCCACGCCGGCGATCGCCAGCAGGGCCCGCCCGATCGCCGCCCACTCCCACCCCTCTTGCAGCAGGGCGCGCATCCCTTCGAGCAGGTACGTCGTCGGGTTGAACCTCGTCGCGGTTGCCAGCCACCCCGTCATGCTCTCCTGCGGGAGGTACGCAGTGGTCAGGAACGCGAATGGGAAGAACAGCAGGAACGCGTTGTTGACCGCTGTCGGGTTCCCGGTGCGGAGCGCGATGGAGTACGGGAACCCGGTGAACGCCAGCCCCCACAACCCGGCCATCACGACGAAGGCGACCATGCCCAACACCCCGGTTGCCGGATGGATGCCGATGATCAACCCGAGCAGCGCGACCGGCGTGGCGAGGGCGACGATCAGCACGACGTCGGCGCTCATCAGACCGAGCAGCAAGGTGCCGCGGCTGACCGGCGTGAGCAGCAGTCGATCGAAGTACCCGTTCTGGATGTCGAGCACCAGCGAGTTGGCGCGGCTGACACCGGTGACAGCGAAGACGACCGCGACCGGGAGTTGGAAGGCCTTGTAGTCGAAGTTGGCCGGAAAGCTGCCCTCGACGAACTTCTGCAACGCCCCGACGTTGACGACGAAGAAGAACACAGGGATGACGAGCGCGGGGAGGAACGCCTCCGGGTCGCGCCACGTCAGCCTGATGGCCCGCAACGACACGCTGCGCAGGTCTTCGAGAAACCCGGCGCTGCGCGGTGCGACGCGGGTGCGGGCCGCGTGTTCGATCACGACGCCTCGCGCCGGTCGCGCTCGTCGCGTTCCTGACCCATTCGCTCGCCGGTGACGTGGAGGAAGACGTCGTCGAGCGTGGGGGTCCGCAGTGTCAGCCCCTCGACGACGTGGCCGGCTTCCGAGAGCGCCACGGCGACCGGGCTGATGGCTTTGGCGCCGTCGGTCACCGAGATCAGGATCTCGTCGCCGGCCGACTCCACCGATTCGAGACCGGCCACCGCGGCGAGGGTGTGCGTGATGCGGTCGGCCTCACCCGGCAGGCCCTTGACGATGATCACATCGGAGCCGACGGATCGTTTCAAGTCGGCGGGCGTGCCCTCGGCGACGATCCTCCCGGCGGCGATGATCCCGACCCGGTCGGCCAACGCGTCTGCTTCCTCCAGGTACTGCGTGGTGAGGAAGATGGTCATGCCGCGCACGTCGTTGAGCCGCCGGACCTCGTCCCACACAGCCGCCCGACTCGTCGGGTCGAGCCCGGTCGTCGGCTCGTCGAGGAACAGCACCTCGGGCTCGTGCACGAGTGCCGCGGCGACGTCGAGCCGACGCTTCATCCCACCCGAGTATGTCCCGATCCGCTGATCGATGGCATCGCCGATGTCGACGAGCAGCAGTAGGTCAACGATCCGATGCTGGCGCTCGACGGCGCTGAGCCCGTAGAGGCGGCCCTGCAGATCGAGGAGCTCGCGACCGGTCTGCTTCGGGTCGAGCGCAGCTTCCTGCAGCGCGACGCCGATGCGGAGCCGAACCATGTCGGCCTGATCGCGCACGTCGAACCCGGCCACCGTCGCCGTCCCGGAGGACGGGAGCAGCAACGTGGTGAGCATGCGAACCGTCGTGCTCTTGCCGGCGCCGTTGGGCCCGAGGAAGCCGTAGATCTCGCCCGGAGCAACCTCGAGGTCGATGCCGTCGACGGCCACCGTGCCGCCGAAACGGCGGCTGAGATGTCGCGTTTGCAGGGCTGCGCTCACACGTCGAAACTAACGGGTCTCGGCACTCCGACGAGCGCGCAGCAGGGCTTCGATCTGGGCGACGCGAGTCCGCGCCGGCGGGTGGGTGGCGGCAAGCCGCTCGCGCCAGGTGGTCGGGCGCTCGCCGCGTCGCTCCCCGATGACGCGCCGCAAGGCGCTGGCCAGCGGGCGACCGAAGCCCATCGAGACGGCACGCCGATCAGCCTGGAGCTCGGCATTGCGGCCGACCACGTTGGAGATCACGTTGGTCAGCAGCAACCCGCTGAGGAACACCCACGAGACCGCCATCAACAGCGCGCTGGCGAGTTGACCGAGCACCGTCAACGACGACGACCGCCGGGCGAAGGTGCGTGTTGCTGCAGTGGCCACGTTCTGCAGGAAGAACCCGATTCGGGCGAGCGCGAACACCGGAAGGCTCAACCAATGACCGATGGTCAACGCGATCGTGTGCGAGCCGAGGTGGTGGCTGAGCTCGTGGGCCAACACGCCGCTGAGCTCGTCGCGCGGCAAGGTGTCGATGGCGTATGAGGTGACCACGACGAGGTGCCCGCCGCAGGCGAATGCGTTCAGCTCATCGACGGGGAGCACGGCGATCACGAACCGCCGCCGCGGCAGCCGGTTGGCCTGCAGCACCGATCGCCAGGCGATGTCGAGCGCGGCTCGTTCGTGGCGGGTGGGCCGGCGTGCACCGAGCAGCGGCGCCAGGATGACGACTTGCACGGGGCGCAAGAACAGCAGCAAGACGGCGGCCAGGTACCCGAGCGCGAGCGCCACGAAGGAGATATGCCAGACCACGCGCAGTGGCAGCCACACAACCGCGAGCGCCAGAAGCCACAGTGGGATGACGGCAACGACAGGCAGGAACGCCGACACCGCCGAACTGTCGATCCGGCGCCGTGTGCTGATCACCGCAGCTCGTCCCGCATCTTGAACACGATACGGCGAGTAACGACGTGGCCATACCTACACTAGGAGTGGTCATTGCTCACTGTATGCATCAGTCAAGCTTTGGTCACAGTCTGCCGATATCCACGTGTGCTCGCCGACGTGGCGTACACAAGTCGTTCTCACGTGGTCCGAGGAGGACCGAAGGGTTGGTCGATCGTTGGCGATGTCCGCGACATCTCTGAAGGAA
>JANMNE010000224.1:0-3347 GCA_031373785.1 Ilumatobacteraceae bacterium | reverse complement strand
GACGGCGCGCCGATTGGTGGGCTGTATGCCGCAGGCAACGTGATGGCCTCGGCCATGGGCATGACCTACGGAGGTGGCGGTGGCACCCTCGCGCCCGGCATGGTGTTCGGCTACCTCGCCGGTAAGCACGCCGCGGCTGCGGCCAAGGATCGCTAACCTCGAACCCGGGACTCGAGGATCGGCGGAACGGGAGGGATTTGAACCCCCGGGGCTGTGACACCCTTCCGCTTTCAAGGCGGATGCATTTGGCCGCTCTGCCACCGTTCCGGGTTCGAGGTTAGCGATCCTCGGCCGCAGCCGCGGCGTGCTTACCGGCGAGGAAGCCGAACACCATGCCGGGCGCGAGGGTGCCACCGCCACCGCCGTAGGTCATGCCCATGGCCGAGGCCATCACGTTGCCTGCGGCATACAGCCCACCGATCGGCGCGCCATCGACATCGATCACCTGACCGTCGGCGGTCGTGCGCGGCCCACCCTTGGTGCCAAGGGCGCCGGGGTGGACCTCGACGGCGTAGAACGGGCCGGTGTCGATCGGGCCCAGCGTGGCATCGACGCCCTGGCGTTGGGCATCGCCCCACCAACGGTCGTTCACGCTTTGACCGCGCCCGAAGTCGGGGTCGTCGCCGTCGGCACAGATCGCATTCCAACGTGCGACGGTGTCGTCGAGCGCGCCGGCCGGTGTGCCGAGCTTCTCGCCGAGCTCGGCCAGCGTGGGCGCATGGGTGATCCACGACGGCACCGGGCCCTCGCCACGGAATCGGCCGGCCAGGCCGTACTGCGTTGCGTACCCCTGATCGAACAGCAACCAGGCCGGCATGTTCGAATACTCGAACGTCGTCGTGTTCATCTCGTGGAACGCGGTACCGAAGGCGTTGTAGTTGACGGCTTCGTTGGTGAACCGGCGACCCGCACCGTTGACGATGATCGATCGGGGACGGGTGCGCTCGCGATTGACCAGCCACGGGAACGACGGGCCGTCGTCGTCGGAGACGTCCATGATCGGCACCCACCACGCCTCTCGCATGTTGCCGAGCGCGGCCCCGATCCGCATGGCCATCTTCAGGCCATCGCCCGTGTTGGTCTCCACGGCCACGCTGCGCTCGAGCGGGCCACGGATGAAGCTGCGCACGAGCTCGGGATCCCAATCGAACCCACCGGTGGCCAGTACGACACCACCGCGGGCCTCGACCTTGCGGGTCTCGCCACCGACCTCGAACTCGACCCCGACGACACGGCCATCCTCGACCAGCAACCGAATAGCGCGGTGACCGGTGTGCGGCTCGATCTGGCGGTCGAGGCAACCCTTCAGCAGGCGACCGATCAACGCCTGGCCACAACCACGAAGGTCACCCTCCTCGCGACGACGGGCTTCTTCGGGCTCGATGTGATCGGTGGTGCCCTTGCCGAGGGTGGTCTCGTTCATGACGAGGTGCTTGCTCATCTGGTAGCCCTGCACCACCCGATCGGCCCAAGGGCCGAGCTCGCCGAACGCGAACAGCGGGCACTCCAACGATCGACCGCCGCCGGTCTTCCCACCGGGATGCTCGGGGTGGTAATCGGGGAACCCCTCGACGACGCCGAACGAGACCGGCGTGTTGTCTTCGAGCCAGCGCAACATCTGCGGACCACCGTCGACGAACGCCTCGGCGAGGTCGTCGAGGATCATTCCGTGCGACAACGAGTGAAGGTAGGTCAAGGCGTCGTCGCGCGAATCGGTGAGCCCGAACTCGCCCATCTGGTGATTGCAGGGGATCCAGATCATCCCACCCGACCTGGCCGACGTACCGCCGACCTCGTCGCCCTTCTCGAACACCCCAACTGTCGCGCCGTGACCGGCAGCGGTGACTGCTGCGGTCAGACCGGACGCACCGGTGCCGAGGACGATCACATCGAATGAGTCCACCTCGCGTTCCTAGCAGACCGGAGCGGAGTGTCTTGCGCCCACCTGGGTGCCCTGAGACACTCCACCAGGGCGTCGTCGCCGACTAGCGGATCTGGTGGCGCAACGACTGGACCCAGTCGTCGGCTTCGCGCCACCGGGCGTCGGCGTGTTCACGAGTCGTGTGCGCTTGTTCACCCGACGCCGGGTACGAACCGAGGAACTTGACCTTGCCCTGTTTGGCCCGAAGCGATCGGATGGCATCGGCCAGCAACTCGTCGGCAATGTGGCCTTCGGCGTACACCACGAAGCAGTAGTCACCCAGACCGCCGTCCTTGGTCGGTCGCGAGATCAGGTTCGACAGGTTGATGCGGCGCGCCGCGAATTCCTGGAGGATCGAGATCAAGCTGCCCGGCTCATCGGCACGCTGGTAGATCACCAGGCCGGTGCGGTCGTGCCCGGTGCGCGCCGGCACGCCCTCGCGGGCCACCAGCACGAAGCGCGTCTGGTTGCCCGGATGATCGGCGATGTCTTCGGCCAGTACCGCAAGGCCGTACACATCGCCGGCGATCCGCGGCGCAATGGCGGCAGAACCGGCGCCTGCTTCCTCGCTGACCGTGCGTGCAGCCTCGGCCGTCGAGTTGGCGGCGCGGAGCTCGGCCAGCGGAAGTTGGGCTCGCACATACGCGTGACACTGCGCCGTGGCGACCGGGATCGACAGCACCGCCTTCACATCAGCCAACGTCGTGCCGGGCTTGGCCAGCAGGCAGTGCTCGATGTCGAGCACGACCTCACGCTGGATCAACAGGTCGTGGCTGAAGGCCAACTCGTCTTGGGTCAGGTTGACCGTGCCCTCGATCGAGTTCTCGATCGCCACGAAGCCGAAGTCGACCTCGCCGGCCTCGACGGCGTCGAGCACGTCGGGCATGGTGCGGAACAACACGTGCTCGGCGGCAGCCAGATCGGGTTGCGATTTGAGGGCTTGCTCGGTGAACGTGCCGAGCGGCCCGAGAAATCCGATACGAGTTGTTGGGCCAATCACGTATCACAGGCTATTGGTCGGCGCTCTTTCTCACCGAGCGATATGACCGGCACCACCGAGAGTCCCACGTGCACGACGATCACCGGCAGCGCCACGCTGCCCCGCAGCTGGTATGGCCAGGTGCGATCGGCATTCGGCAAGCCCCACGTCGAATTCATGGCCGACGAGCGCGACCCCGCCACGATCAGTCATCCCTCGCAACCGATCAGTTCATTGCTGGGCACCATTCCTTCGCTGCGCTTTGCGACCCCCGCTCGGCTGCGCGATCTCGCCGACGTCACACAACGTGAACATGTCGACGTCGGCGAGACGATCGTCAGGCAGGGCGAGGACGGCGACGACGTGTTCTTCGTCATCGACGGGAAGTACGACGTGCTCATCAGCCACTTCGGGCAGACCCCCGACTTCATCCGCGTGTTGCAAGCC
>JANMNE010000170.1:0-8722 GCA_031373785.1 Ilumatobacteraceae bacterium | reverse complement strand
CTGTGACCCGTTCAACATGGATGCCCGGCACGTCGTTCATGCTGCCCGTACGGTATCCCGGTATCGTGCCGACATGGCCATCGATGTCACCGACGCAACATTCCAGACCGAGGTCGTCGACCGTTCGAACACCGCCGCTGTCGTCGTCGATCTGTGGGCACCGTGGTGTGGTCCATGCCGCACGATCGGCCCGATCCTCGAGAAGGTCACCGATGCGACCAACGGGCAGGTCGTGCTGGTCAAGGTCAACGTCGACGAGAATCCCGGCGTGTCTCAGGCGTTCCAAGTGCAGTCGATTCCCGCGGTGTATGCGCTGAAGAAGGGTGAGGTCGTCGACGGCTTCGTGGGCGCCCATCCGGAACACGTGATCGAAGAGTTCGTCGCCAATCTGCTGCCCTCCGAAGCCGAGCGCACCGTTGCTTCGTTGATGGCCGAAGGTACCGAAGGCGCGTACCGTGCGGTGCTGGAACTCGAGCCGGGCAATGAAGATGCCATCGTCAGCCTCGCCGAGATGCTGATCGCCCGTGGCGAGCCCGAGGAGGCGCTCGGCTACCTGGCCCGGATCCCGGAGACGGATCGCACACGCAAGGTCGCCGCGGCGGCGCGGGTCAGTACCGAGCCGACCCTGGCGACCGACGACTACGACTCCCGCTTGGCGGATCTACTCGACCGGGTGAAAGGCGACGACGAGGCGCGCCAGCAGTTCGTCGACATCCTCGAGCTCATGGGCCCCGAGGACCCGCGCACCGCCGCGTATCGTAAGCAGCTGACAGCCCGCCTCTACTGACGATCCGGGCTATGGTCTGGCTGTGCCGATCGAACATCGCATCGAACACCGCGATGGGTACCGCCTGTGGGAGGGCGGCCCGGTGCCGAAGGGTGCCGATGGCATCACGATCGGCCCCCTGGTGATCGTGCGACGCGGGAAGGCCACGCCGTACCTGCTGCGTCACGAGCTCGTGCACGTGCGCCAATGGAAGCGGTTCGGTGTCATCGGCTTCGCCGTCCGCTACTTGGGGCCGTACGCGCTGTGGCGCCTTCGTGGTCGAGATCATCACGGGGCGTACCTGCGAATCCCATTGGAGATCGAGGCCGACTGGGTGGCTCGCCGCTCGCTGACCACCGCTGTGCGCGACGAGTTGCAGGCGCAAATCGCCTCGTAGTCAAACCGGAGGGCCGTCGATAGTGTCCGGCCCTGACTTCCCCCAGTAGCCAGCGGCGCGCCGAGCGCCCAGCCGCGTGCTCATCGCACGGAGGGGTCGTCATGGATTCGAGTCTTCCCCGTCCTGCACCGCCGCGGTCGCCGGGCGAGCGATTCCGCGAGTGGGTGGTCTGGTTCGGGCCGGGCCGATTGACGGCCAGTGCGCTGGCCGTCATCGCCGTGGTCCTCGGCGGCACGTGGCTCCTCAAGGGCCCGCCGGGCCGAGCCGAGGATCAGTTGCCGTTCGCCTCGCGCCCGTCCACATCGACCAGCACCTCGATCGGACCGGGGGGCAGCGGTGCAGTGGTCGCGGCCTCGTCGACCTCGGTGGCGGCGTCGATCGTCGTCTACGTGGCCGGCGCCGTTGCGGTGCCCGGGGTGTACACGCTCGACAATCCGGCGCGTGTCACCGATGCTGTGGCCGCGGCTGGCGGCGCCGCACTCGACGCTGACCTCGATGTCGTCAACCTCGCTGCGACGGTGCACGACGGGGAGCGCGTGTACGTGCCGAAGGTCGGCGGCGCGGTCCCGCCCGTGGTGGGTGCCGATGTGGTGGTCGTCGACAACACGACGGCCGTCGGACCCGTCAACGTCAACTCGGCGACCGCGGAACAACTCGACGTCCTGCCGGGTGTCGGGCCGGCCACGGCAGCTGCGATCGTCTCCCACCGGCAGCAGCACGGCCCGTTCCAGACCGTCGAGCAACTGGCCGACGTGCGCGGGATCGGCCCGGCCAAGCTCGACGCGTTGCGTGGCCTGGTGACCGTGTGATCAGAACAGGGCGCGACCGAACACGAGGTTCACGGCGATCAGGGCCACCAGCGCGCCCAACCACACACCGACGGCCAACCACAGGTACTCACGCCAGTAGTCCCGCCACGATGCGACCGGCAGGCGCGTGGCACGGCGTGCGGCGATCACGCCGACGATCATCCACAGCACACCACTTCCGACCACTCCACCGAGGTACACGCCTCCACCCGATCGCAGCGGGGCTCCGGCCACCAGGAGGCCTGGTGCGGCAAACACTGCGGTCAGGAATCCGGCGACGCCCCGAGTCAGCGACGTGTGTGCGCTCAGCAACAGCAGCGATACGCATCCCAGCGCTGCGGGGGGCAGCAGTGCCACGAATGGCCCCGAGCCGCGCAGTTTCGAGCGGTAGGCACGTGGACCCAGGGGCACGGGCTGGTGGATGACCGGCATGACGTCGATGAACAGATCGTACGACGTGTCGCGCGGACGGCAGCGGCACCCGTTCGCAGACGGGCAGGTGGCGATGATCACGCTCGCCGCGGTCGTCGGCGTCTGGAGTCGGTCGCCGTGGTGGATCACGGTGGTCGCTTTCGCGTCGTTCGTCATCTGGCGTACACCCACGGTCCTGCTGGCATGCCTCGTCGTCGGCATCGGTGGCGGCTGGCGTTCACAGGTGGAGTGGAACGCAGCGTTCCCGCGCCAGACGGGAGACTTCTCAGGCTGGGTCACCGTCGTCGGCGACCCGGCGCCGTACGGAAGCGGCCTGCGTGTGACGATCGAGGTGGGAGGCGAGCGCTTCGATCTGTGGGCGTACGGCTCGCCTCGCCGGCGGCTGGTCGATCGTCAGGCAGGGGAGCGCGTGTACGTGCGCGGCACCCGGCGTCGCATGGTCTCGAACGAGCGCCGCGCCCAGGTCCGACACGTGGTCGGGCGATTCGACGTCGACGTGGTCGGCGACTGGCACGAGGGGTCGCCGCTGTCCCGAACATCGTCGCGTGTGCGTACGGCACTCCGGAGTGCTGCCGAGTCGACGATGGGTGCCGACGACGCTGCGCTGTTCAGCGGCCTGGTGATCGGAGACGACGCCCGCGAATCCCCTGCGATGGTGACAGCGTTCCGGTCGTCGGGGCTTTCTCATCTGACCGCGGTCTCGGGCGAGAACGTCATCTTTCTGCTGGCTGCAGCATCGCCACTCTTGCGACGGCTGCGTCCATGGTGGCGATGGGGCGCAACACTGGCGTTGATCGGGTGGTTCATGGTCTTGACTCGCTTCGAGCCGTCGGTGCTGCGCGCTGGCGTGATGGCGATGTTGGCCAGTTCGTCATTCGTGCTGGGTCGCCAGCAATCGGTCGTCCGTCTGTTGGCGTGGACCGTCACGATCCTCGTACTCGTCGACCCGATGCTGGTGTGGTCCGTCGGGTTCTGGTTGTCGGCGGGCGCGACCGCCGGCGTCTGCGTTGTCGCCCCGCCGTTGGCTCGCCGCCTGCCAGGGCCCTCGTGGCTGCGCACACCGATCTCGGTCACGCTCGGAGCGCAGGTTGGCGTGGTGTTGCCGAGCTGGCTCGTCTTCCATCGCCTGCCACTGGTGTCGTTGCCCGCCAACCTGCTCGCCGTGCCGGTTGCCGGGTTCGTGATGTTGTTCGGCATCCCGGCCGGCCTGCTGTCAGCCGCGGTCACGCCACTCGCCCCGGTCGTGATGGCGCCGTGTGCCGCCGGATCACGCTGGGTCTCCACCGTCGCCTATCTCGCCGCCGACGCCGAGCCATCGCCCGGCTGGGCAGTGGCTGGTTGGGTCATGGTGGTGTGCGGCGTCGGTGCACTGCTGATTCTGCATCGCTGGCGTCGCTCGGCCGGCGATGTGCCAATCTGAGTCGGCATGGCTGTCCACCTCATCACCGGCGACGACGAGTCACTCTTGCTCGGTGCCGTGTCGGAGGTCGTGCATCGCCTCATCGGCGACGGCGATCGCTCGCTGATCGTCGACGAGTTCGACGACGACGAGTACGAAGTGCGGTCGATCGTCGATGCCGCGCAGACACCGCCATTCCTCACCGAGTCACGCGTCGTGGTCGCACGTGGCGTGGGGCGCTTCGGGGCCGACGACGTCGCCCCGCTCATCGCCTACCTGGGCGATCCGCTTCCCAGCACCGAGTTGGTCCTCGTGGCCGGTGGCGGACGCTTGGCCAAGGCCTTGTCGGATGCGGTGAAGAAGTCGGGTGGCCACGTGATCGACACGGTGCCGCCGATGCGTGCTCGCGAGCGCAGTGGTTGGTTCGAAGAGCAGGTCATCGCCGCCGGGCTGCGCTTCGATCATCAGGCCCTCGCGTTGCTGTCCTCGTGGCTGGGCGAGGATGCGGGACGCGTGCAAGGCATCCTCGAGACGTTGGTCTCGGCCTACGGCGATTCGCGGACCCTGAAGGTCGTCGACCTCGAGCCGTTCCTCGGCGAGGCCGGGGGAGTGCCGCCGTGGGACCTGACCGATGCGGTCGACCGAGGCGACACCACCAAGTCGCTGCTGTTGTTACATCGTATGATGCGCGCCGGCGAGCGGCATCCGCTGCAGGTCATGGCCATCTTGCACGGCCACTACACCAAGCTGCTCACGCTCGACGGCGCCAACGCAAACGACGAATCGTCGGCCGCGGCTGTGCTGGGCATCAAGCCGGGGTTTCCCGCCAAGAAGGCCTTGGATCAATACCGCAAGCTCGGCAACAGTGGCGTCGTGCGCGCCATCGGGTTGCTGGCCCAGGCCGATCTCGATCTGCGTGGCGCCAAGGAGTGGCCCGACGAACTGGTGATGGAGGTGCTGGTGGCCCGCCTCAGCCGCCTGGCCGGAGCCGCCCGCAGGTGACTTGCTCAGCCGACGTTGATCTTCTTCATCAGGCGGCTCTTGCGACGAGCGGCCTGGTTCTTGTGGATGACACCCTTGGCGGCGGCCATGTCGAGGCGCTTCACGGCGAGTCGCAGCGACTCTTCACCGGTCTCGGTACCAATGGCGTTGACGGCGTTCTTGCTGCGAGTCTTCAACTCGCTCTTGACAGCCTTGTTGCGCTCGGCCGCCTTGGCGTTGGTGAGGATTCGCTTCTTCTGACTCTTGATATTTGCCACGTTGGGGAAGACTCTCTCGCAGATTGGCTCGCACGTTGGATAAGCCCCACAAGGCTAACAGCGCCGCTGCATCGCTCCAACCACGTCAGGGATCCCGCCGGTAGCATCTAGCGACCGGCCATGGACCTCTCACGTATTCGCAACTTTTCGATCATTGCCCACATCGATCACGGCAAGAGCACCCTCAGCGACCGCATTCTGGAGATCACCAACGCCGTCGACGCCCGGGACATGCGGTCGCAGTACCTCGACACCATGGATCTGGAGCGCGAGCGGGGCATCACGATCAAGGCCCAGAACGTGCGCGTCGACTGGAAGGGCTTCACGCTGCACCTGATCGACACCCCCGGCCACGTCGACTTCGGGTACGAGGTGAGCCGCAGCCTGGCCGCGTGCGAAGGTGTGGTGCTGGTGGTCGACGCAGCGCAGGGCATCGAGGCCCAGACGCTGGCCAACTGCTACTTGGCGATGGAGCACGATCTCGAGATCGTCGCCGCGCTGAACAAGATCGACCTGCCTGCCGCTGACCCCGACCGTTACGCGATGGAGATCGAGACGGTCCTGGGGATCCCCGCCGAAGACATCTTGCGGATCTCGGCCAAGACGGGCGACGGCGTGGGCGAACTGCTCGACGCGATCTGCGAGCGCATCCCGGCGCCGAAGGGCGATCCCGACGCGCCGCTGCAGGCGCTGATCTTCGACAGCCAGTACGACCAGTATCGCGGTGTCGTCAGCTCCATTCGGGTGATGAACGGTCGCCTGACGACCGGCTCGAAGCTGATGTTCATGCAGGCCGGCACAGCCCAGGAGGCGATCGAGATCGGTGTGCGACGGCCGGTGCCGACGCCGGTGGCCGAGCTCGGGCCGGGTGAGGTCGGTTACCTGATCGCCGGCATCAAAGAGGTCGGCCACGCCCGCAGCGGCGAGACCGTCACCACGTTCACCCACGGTGCAACTGAAGCGCTCGACGGCTATCACGACCCGAAGCCGATGGTCTTTTGTGGATTGTTCCCGATCGACGGCGACGACTTCGAGACGCTGCGCGAAAGCCTGGAGAAGTTGAGGCTCAACGACGCCTCGATCTCTTACACCCCCGAGTCGTCGGGCGCCCTCGGGTTCGGGTTCCGATGTGGCTTCCTCGGGCTGTTGCACATGGAGATCGTCAAGGAACGTTTGGAGCGCGAGTTCAATCTCGCGCTGATCGCGACGGCACCCAGCGTCGAGTATCGGGTTCGCAAGACCAATGGCGAGGTCGAGTTGATCGACAACCCCGCCGACCTCCCTCCGACACAGAACATCGACTACATCGAAGAGCCGTTCTTCCGAGTCACCATCATCACGCCGAAGGACTACACCGGCACATTGATGGAGTTGTGCCAGTCGCGTCGCGGCGAGATGTCGAAGCTCGAGTACCTGTCGCCGGAACGCGTCGAGCTCCACTACCTCATCCCGCTCGCCGAAGTGGTCGTCGACTTCTTCGATCAGATGAAGAGTCGAACGCAGGGCTACGCCAGCCTCGACTACGAGCTCAGTGGTTACCAGCGAAGCCAGTTGGTACGCGTCGACCTTTTGCTGAACGGTGTGCACGCCGACGCGTTTTCGACGATCGTGCATCGCGACAAGGCCTTCGCCTACGGCAACAGGATGTGCGAGAAGTTGAAGGAACTGATTCCTCGGCAGATGTTCGACGTGCCGATCCAGGCAGCGATCGGCGGCAAGGTGATCGCTCGTGAGACCGTGAAGGCCAAGCGCAAGGATGTGCTGGCCAAGTGCTATGGCGGTGACATCACCCGCAAGCGCAAACTGCTGGAAAAGCAGAAGGAAGGTAAGAAGAGGATGAAGTCGATCGGGCGTGTCGAGGTGCCTGGCGATGTGTTCATCTCCGCCCTCAAGCTCGACGATTGAGCCCGGGACGACCGTGGCCCTGCGCCGCTCTGCGATACTCGTTGCGGTGGCACGAGCATCCGCTGACGGACACACGGCGCGGCCGAGGCTGTTGGCGCGTGCGCAGGCGGCCATCGTCGGTCCGCAGTCGATTCGTCGACTCACTGTCATGCACGCCGTCGACGACGTCGCCGACTCCCTGATCACGCTCTCGCTCATCGGTTCGCTGTTCTTCAGCGTGTCGCTGGAGGCGTCGCGGAGCCGAATCCTGTTGTATCTGCTGCTGACCGCCGCGCCGCTCGCCGTCGTTGCTCAGGTCGTCGGGCCGGCACTCGATCGCATTCGGGCCGGGTCCCGCTTCGTCGTCATCTGCTCACACCTGGCTCGCGCCCTGTTCGCGCTCCTGCTGGCCAGCTCGCTGTTGTCGCTGGCGTTCTACCCGTTGGTCTTCGGCATCTTGCTGTCACGCAAGGCGTATGCACTGGCGAAGACGGCAATGGTGGCCCAGCTGGTGCCGGAGCGCGCCGCGTTGGTTGCCGCCAGCGGGCACCTGGCCCGAACCGGCACCATTTCCGGCGGGATCGGCACCGCTCTCGGCGGCGGATTGATCGCGTTGGTCGGTGTCAAGTGGTTGCCGCTGGTCGCTGCGGTCGTCTTCGTGATCGCTGCGGTGTTGGCCGCACGCATCCCAGCACTGACGATCGAGCCCCGAGTCGAGAGCGCGGTGATACGCGTCGAGACGCCGATCGACATCCGTCGAGCGGTACCAGCGGTCGCGACCATCCGTGCGGCGGAGGGTGCCCTGACCTTCCTGCTGGCGTTGTCGATCAAACGCGGCGGAGGCGACGAGTGGATCTTCGTCGCGGCACTCGTGGCCGCGGGCATTGGGACGTTCGGTGGCACGATCGTGTCGCCACGGCTACACCATGCCTTCTCGTTGAACGGGATCGTCGTGCTGACGCTGCTGATCCCTGGGGCGATGTCGGCGTTCGGGGTGCTGACGATCGGAAGCCTCAGCATCGTGGCGATCGCACTGGCGATCGGTCTCGGCGGCAGCGTCGCCGCTCGGGCGATGGACGCGCTCTACGGCGGCGTGCCACACCTCATGCGCGGTCGCATCATCTCCCGCAGCGAGCTGCTGTTCCAGTTGGCCAACGTGACGGGTGCGGCGATTGCGGTGCTGGTCTACCCGGGGCCGAGGGTCGGCTTTGCGGCGGTGGCTCTCGTGCTCATGCTCGGTGGCGTCACCTATGCGTCGGAGCTGAAGATGTCGTTGCGACACGAGGCCGGCCGGTGGCTACTGGGGCAGCGGCCGCGCTCGGCGACCGACGGGCTGCCGTTGGCGCTGCTCGCCGAGGCGATGCGGTTCGCCGAACAGGGCGATCACGATGTCGCCGTGGTCGTCGCCGAGAGTTCGGTGCGCGTGCTCGACGCGAGGGGGCCTGCGCCCCTGGACTCGACTGTTCAGCCGGACTGGGATGCCCTGGCGGCCCGCATCGCCGCGGTTGTCGATGGCACGTTCGATCCGACGGCCGACGACTCGCGTGCCGTCATCGAAGCAGCCGGTGCATTGATCGCCGAGCGCCGATTGCACGGCATCGGGGCCGTGGATGTCGCGCCCGGCTCGCAACCGAGCTAGCCGGCCGGAACCTCGACGGGTGCGTCAGGGATGACCCACTGGTCGTTGACGAGATCGAGGTTGAACTGCATCGTTCGGAACTGTTCGTCTTGCTCGTGGACATCGACGTCGATGCGTACCTTCTGGCCCTCCTCGAC
>JANMNE010000126.1:0-29964 GCA_031373785.1 Ilumatobacteraceae bacterium | reverse complement strand
TCACCACCGGTCTCCTCCCAAACGGTGACGTCCTGGTCACGTTCATGATCGACGACGGGCGGCCCGTTTCCGTCGTCGGTGACTTCAACGGCTGGGACCCGAGCCGCGACCCCTTCGTCGAAGAACTCGACGGACGTCGCTATGTCACCGTGTCTGTGCCCGCAGACACGGTGACATGCTTTCGCTACCTCGCCGATGACGGCGAGTTCTTCGACGACCCCGCAGCGGATCGCCTCGAACCCAACGGGTACGGACAGACCCACAGCGTGCTGGACGATTCGCTGCGCACCGATGCCGAGCGGGCCGATCCCGACCGGCCGGCGACGAACCGCGGATCGCTGGCGGTCGGCACCTGACGTCGCGGGCCGCGATCAGGGGCGGGTGATGCTGGCCTCGAAGCCCGCCAGCAGGCGGGCCAGGTTGCGATCGAAGCGGCCGGCGCCACGCCCGTGGGTGTGGATCCTCGACCACAGGCGAGGCAGACCCATCTCGTCGACCATCCCGGCGAGGGCCGGGTACTCGGCTTGGTCCTCGATCAGCAACGCACCGATGTAGTCGACCATCTCGGCGTCCTTGGGGTTGTCCTTGAGGTTGTTGCGCTCGTGGAGGCAGTAACCGAAGACGTACTCGTCGACCACGGTGATGAGGTCGAGCTTGTCTTCGAAGGTGGCCTCGAGCGACGCCAACGCCTGCCACGACTGATCGAAGTGGCGCATCGCGTTGGGTCCGATGCTGGGGTCGTCGGTGATGTCGAGGATCCACGGGTGCCGGCGCAACGCATCGCGGCTGCGCCTGGCGATGAGCGTGATCGCGGCGTGCCACTCGCGTGGTATCCGCTGGCCGGGAGGAAGCGCAACTTCGCCCATCAGCGCATCGAACACCAGCGTCAACAGCTCGTCTTTGGTGCGCACGTAGTGGTAGAGCGTCATGGTCCCGGCGTCGAGCTCGGCAGCCAGGCGGCGCATCGACACCGCATCGAACCCTTCGGCATCGGCGATGCGAATGGCCGCGGCGGCGATGTCGTCGCGGTTGAAGCGGGGCTTGCGCATGTTCCGGTCGGCGCGGGTCCACACATCGATGGTCTCGAGATGTGCTGCCAACCGATCGAGTGTCTCGACGTGCTTGGCGGTCTTGATCGCCACCTTCGTCGCCTGCTTTTCGATCTTGGCGTTGATCTTCTCAGTGGTCTTGTCGATCACGAACTGGCGAAACGCCTCGCTGACCTCAGCGCCCGGAACACCCGGCGCATTCGGATCGCTGGGGGCCTCCGGCCGCTTCTTCCGATAGTCGCTTGCCACGGCGTACAGTGTACTGCTAATCTTCTTCGTACTATGTACGATAATTCAGTACGCCATACGAAGACATTGGAACCGCCCGCATCGCAGCGTGCGTCGCGCACCGGTGGCATCACCGCCACCGGGCTCGGCAAGCAGTTCGGCGACCTGTGGGCGTTGCGCAACCTCGACCTGCACGTCGCCCCAGGAACCGTGCTGGGCCTCCTCGGCCACAACGGCGCCGGGAAGACCACCGCGATTCGCATTCTCACCACCCTGAGCCAACCCACCGAGGGCAGCGCGACGGTCGCCGGGCTCGATGTCGTGCACCAGAGCGCGGCGGTCCGAGATCGCATCGGCGTCGCCTCTCAACAGTCCACCGTCGACGGTCTGATGACCGCCCGCTTGAACCTGTTGACCATCGGCCGGCTGCGGGGCATGTCGAAGGCCGCCGCCCGACAGCGAGGCGATGAACTGCTCGAGCAACTCGATCTCACCGACTTTGCGACTGCCCTCGTCAAGACCTACTCGGGTGGCATGCGTCGCCGTCTCGATGTCGCCGCCAGCCTGATGGGCAACCCCGACGTCCTCTTCCTCGACGAGCCCACAACCGGGCTGGACCCGCGAAGCCGCGGCGATCTCTGGCAACTGCTGGCCGATCTGGTGCGTGAAGGAACCACCATCATCCTCACCACGCAGTACCTGGAGGAGGCCGACCGCATGGCCGACGACATCGTCGTGCTCGACCACGGCGAGACGGTTGCCCACGGAACCCCCGACGGCCTGAAGGCACGCATCGGCGACGATCGCTTCGACGTCAAGGTCGCCGCAGCCAGCGAACTGGTCGCCGCGGCCAGCGCGCTGTCTGCCTTCGCCGAGAACGACCCCACGTTCGACGCCCAGCAACTCGTCGTCACCGCGCCGATCAAGTCAGGCGTGAGGGTCATCGACATCGTGCGAGCCCTCGACGAGGCGGGCATCGATGCCATCGACATCACCCGGCGCGAAGCCACCCTCGACGAAGTCTTTCTCGCTCTCACCACCGACCGCCGAAGCCACCAGGAGATCCCGGCATGAGCAACACCTTGATGACCGACGCGACCATCTTCGCCCGTCGCAACCTCGAGCACATTCGCCAGGTCCCCGAGAAGCTGACCAACGTCACTGTGCAACCGCTGATGTTCGTGCTGCTGTTCGCCTACGTCTTCGGCGGAGCGATCAAGGTCGACGGCGCGGGGTACAAGGAGTACCTCATCGGCGGCATCCTCATCCAAACGTTGGCCTTCGCCATGATGGGCCCGGCGATGTCGATCGCCACCGACCTGCAAGAAGGCGTGATCGACCGCTTCCGGTCCCTGCCATCGCGACGATCCGCGTATCTGTTGGGTCACTACTTCGCGGAGATGCTCGGGTCGATCCTGACCATTGTGATCCTCCTGGGTACCGGACTGATCGTCGGGTGGCGCACCCATGCCCCCTTCCTCCACGTGCTCGAGGCCGTGGCACTCCTCCTGGTGTTCGCAACGGCGATCATCTGGCTCGGCCTGTGGTTGGGCATCTTGGTGCGGTCTCCCGACGCGGTGATGGGCATCGGTTTCGTGATCATCTTTCCGGTGACCTTCATCTCCAACGCGTTCGTGCCCATCGAGTCGATGCCCAACGTGTTGCAATGGGTGGCCTCGGTCAACCCGGTCAGCGTGTTGATCGCCGCCGTGCGCACACTGTTCGGCAACCCGGTGTCGCCGGTGACCAAGCACGTGTGGCCGATCGACCACCCGATCACCGCGGCCTGGCTGTACAGCCTGGCCCTGGTGCTGCTCGGATGGGTGATCGCCCAGCGCCGCTACCGGGCCCGCACCACCGACTGACCCCGCTCCCAACCCCCGGGGTCGGCTGACCGTTGGCCAACGTACCGCAGTACGCAGACCGCAAATTTTCGGATATCGGTTAGCGTCAACTTCGATGACCGCAAGCGAAGACGTTCGGGATCGATCGATTCCGGGAGGGTTATCGCTGCAGGTCGGGCACACCGCTGACTTGCCGGCACCCGTGCTCGCCCAAGCCAGAGACCTGCTCGACGTCGTCTTCACCGGTGATTTGACCGACCACGACTGGGAACACTCGCTCGGTGGAATGCACTCGATCGTGTGGCACAACTCGACGCTGGTCGGTCATGCTTCGGTCATCCAACGACATCTCATGCATGAGAATCAGGTGCTGCGAACGGGGTACGTCGAAGGCGTCGGTGTGCATCCCGATTGGCAGCGCCATGGCATCGGCGGGCAGATGATGGCGGCGCTCGAACGGATCATCGCAGCCGCCTACGACCTCGGCGCGCTGGGCGCCTCCGACGCAGCGATCGACCTGTACGAGCATCGCGGTTGGATCAGGTGGCTCGGCCCGACTTCCGCCCTGACCCCGACCGGCATCGTGCGGACCCCCGACGAAGACGGGTGCATCTACGTCTTCCCAGTCACACATGTGCTCGACGTTGGCGGCGAGCTCGCGTGCGACTGGCGCGACGGCGACGTCTGGTGAGGTCGGCTCGATGACGAAGCCGTCGACCCCCGATCCCCTCGCCAGAGATCGGCGGCGGTCACGCGCGTCGGCAGCGTTGCAGCGACCCATCGTCGAGGAGCTCTTCAGCGTCGAACGGCTCGAGCAGCACGCCCAGACCCTGGCTGTGGCCCAAGCGATCAACCCGACGCGGCACCGTGGAAAACCCGTGCAGCCCCGGGTCGCCGAGAACGGGCGGGTGCTGATCGAGTCGTATCGCCTCCTGGCGCGGGCGATCAAGGACGAACGCTCGATCACGCCGGCCGCGGAATGGCTGGTCGACAACTTCCCCATCGTCGACGAGCAACTCCGCGAGATCCGCGACGACCTGCCGGCGAACTACTACCACGAGCTCCCCAAGCTGCTGGAGGGGCACCTCGCCGGCTATCCCCGTGTGCTCGGGCTGGCGTGGGCATATATCGCCCACACCGACAGCCGCTTCGACCCCGACAGCTTGCGGCGGATGGTGCAGGCGTACCAATCGGTCGAGCCACTGACGATCGGTGAGCTGTGGGCAATCGCGATCACCCTGCGCATCCTCCTCGTCGAGAACCTCCGGCGATTGTCGGAGCAGATCGTCGCCAGTCGTCGGGCGCGGGGGACCGCCGACGAGCTCGCCGACAGCCTGCTGGGCCTCGGCGACGCGAGTCCGGACGTCGCCATCGTGGCGTTGCGCAAGCTGTCGCGAGCGACACTGTCGACGCCCGCACTCGTACAGCTCTTCCAACGCCTTCGCGATCAGGACCCGGCGGTCACCCCTGCCCTCGGCTGGCTGGAGGATCGGCTCGTCTCGCAAGGGACGACAGCCGACGAGACGGTGCGGCTCGAGCATCAGCGTCAGGCGACGATGAACGTGACGGTCCGCAACGTGATCACGAGCATGCGCCTGATCTCCTCGCTCGACTGGGCGGAGTTCGTCGAGAGCGTCGGCGTGGTCGACACGCTGCTTCGCCGGCGCAGCGCCTTCGGCGACATGGACTTCGCGACGCGCGACAGCTATCGCAAGGCCATCGAGGAGCTGGGTCGCGGCTCGACGATGCCCGAGGTCGAGATCGCTCGAAAGGCGCTCGACCTGGCCGACGCCGTCCCACCGGGGATCGAGGGCGAAGCGACCGAGGCCGCCCGGCACCACGACCCCGGGTACTACTTGATCTCTGATGGCCGCCTCGCCCTCGAACGCGAGCTCGACGTCAGCGTCCCACTCGCCACACGGCTGCGACGTGCCTACGTGCGGTACCCCACGACCGGCTACCTGGCGACGGTCGTGTTCCTGACCGCGGTCACGCTCGCAGTACCGCTGCTGCTGTCGCGCCACGGAGGCGCTGCCGGGGCAGGACTGATCGTGATCACGATCTTCGCGCTCGCCCCGGCCTCCGATCTCGCCGTCAACCTCGTCAACATGATGGTCACCAGGGTGCTCGGCCCGATGCGGCTACCGCGGCTCGACCTCGACGATGGCGTGCCCTCGAACCTGCGCACACTGGTCGTGGTTCCGATGCTGCTGACCGGCGAGGACGAGGCCGAAGCACTGGTCGGCGGCCTCGAGGTGCATTACCTCGGCAACCGCGACGGGGACCTGCGATTCGCACTGCTCTCGGACTGGCTCGACGCTCCGACAGAGCGGATGCCCGGTGACGACGAGGTCTTGTCGGCCGCAGTCGCCGCGATCGACCAGCTCAACGAGCGCTACGGCGAGGCGCCGGGCGGTGGCGCACGGTTCCTGCTGTTCCACCGCACGCGCCGGTGGAACGAGGCCGAGAGTTGCTGGATGGGCTGGGAGCGCAAGCGCGGCAAGCTGCAGGAACTGAATGCGTTGCTACGGGGCTCGACGACGACGACCTACCTCACGACAGAGCTGGCGTCAGCGACGCCGCCGACGGGTGTGCGCTACGTCGTCACGCTCGACGCCGACACCCGGGTGCCGCGCGGCGCCATCGGGCGATTGGTCGGCACGATCGCCCACCCGCTGAACCAACCGCGATTCGATCCTGCGTCGGGCCGCGTGACCCGGGGGTACGGCGTGCTGCAGCCACGGATCACCCCGACGCTGCCGTCCGAGCACGGAGTATCGCTGTTCCAGCGGATCTTCTCCGGTTCAGCAGGGATCGATCCGTACTCCTCTGCCGTCTCCGACGTCTACCAGGACCTCTTCCAGGAAGGCAGCTTCACCGGCAAGGGGATCTACGACCTCGACGCGTTCGACGCGGCGATGAAGGATCGAGTCCCCGAGAACACGCTCCTGAGTCACGACCTGTTCGAGGGGGTGTTCGCTCGCGCCGGCCTGGTGACCGACGTCGAACTCTTCGACGAGTTCCCGTCGAACTACCTCGTGTCGACGACACGCCAGCAGCGATGGGCGCGAGGCGACTGGCAGCTGGTGCCATGGATCCTCGACCAGGCCCGCGACGCCACGGGCCGCCGCCACCACAGCTCGATCCACGGCATCGCCCGCTGGAAGATGGTCGACAACCTCCGGCGCACGCTGTCATCGCCGTTCACGCTGGCCACGCTGGTCACAGCGTGGACGCTCAGTACTGATCTTGCGGTCATGTGGACGGCGTTCGTGGTGGTCGCGGCAACCATTCCCTCTGCGCTCCCGGTCCTCATGGGGCTGCTGCCGCGACGCCAGGGCATCTCCAAGCGCAGTCACGTCAGAGCCGTCGGTGAGGACATCACACTCGCCGTCGCGCACGTGCTTCTCGGGATCACCTTCCTGGCCCACCAAGCGTGGTTGATGGGCGACGCGATCCTGCGGACCCTCGTTCGGGTGTACGCGACCCGACGACACCTCCTCGAGTGGATGACCGCGGCGCAGGCCAAAGCCAGCCGCAACCTGCGCTTGTCGGGGTTCTATCGGCGCATGGCCGGCGGCATCGTGCTGGCCGTTGCGGCCGCAGCGCTGGTCGTCGCCCTGCGACCGGAGAACGCTTGGCTGGCCGCTGCGTTCCTGGCGCTCTGGCTGCTCTCGCCGGTCGTGGGCCGGTGGGTCAGCCTGCCCGCTTCGGAGTCCGTCGCAGCGGAGCTCTCCGATGACGACGTCGAAGCATTGCGTCTCACCGCCCGGCGTACCTGGCTGTTCTTCGAGACATTCGTCGGTCCCGAGGACCACGCGTTGCCGCCCGACAACTTCCAGGACGATCCGACCCCGGTGGTCGAACATCGCACGTCCCCCACGAACATCGGGATGTACCTGCTGGCCACGGTGACAGCCCGGGACTTCGGCTGGATCGGCACGACGGAGATGGTCGAACGCCTCGAGGCGACGATGGAGACGATCGGTGAGCTCGAGCACTTCCGAGGGCACCTCTACAACTGGTACGACACGCGCGACCTGCGCCGGCTGGAGCCCGCTTACGTCTCGTCGGTCGACAGCGGCAACCTGGCCGGGCACCTGTTGGCGTTGTCGAACGCCTGCCGCGAGATGATCGACCAGCCCCTGCCCGTCGAGGCCGCGCTGAAAGGGATCAACGACGCGCTCCTCCTCACCCGTGAGGCAGCCGGGGTGGTCGACGACGACCGACGGAGCCAGACGGTCACTCGTCGCCACCTCGACGACGCGCTCGCCTGGCCGTCGCTCGATGGCGTCGCGAACGCCAGTGATTGGACGACTCGTCTCGGCAAGTTCGCCACGCTCGCCCGCACGCTGTCCGACGTGGCAGCCGCACTGACCGCCGAACGCGACGACGGCAAGGAGAGTGAACTCGTCACGTGGGCGGAAGCGACGCGTCTGGCGGTCAGCAGCCACTCCCGAGATCTGCTGATCGCCCGACATGCTGCGCCGGACTCTGCGCTGCCGACGATTGCCGAGCTCTCCGACCCGCCGGCCGGACCACCGACCGAAGGGTCGGCCGCAGCGGCGGCGCTCGTGCGAAGGCTGCAGGCGATCGCCGAGTTGGCCGATCGGCATTTCAACGAGATGGATTTCGGGTTCCTCTTCGACTCGTCGCGCAAGCTCTTCTCGATCGGGTACCGCGTCTTGGAAGGCGCGATGGATCCGAGCTACTACGACCTGCTGGCCTCCGAGGCCCGCCTGGCCAGCTTCATTGCGATCGCCAAGGGCGACGTGCCACCCGACCACTGGTTCCGGTTGGGCCGCTCACTCACCCCCGTCGGCCGCGGGTCAGTGCTGATCTCCTGGTCGGGGTCGATGTTCGAGTTCCTCATGCCGATGCTGGTGATGCGCGCCCCGGCCAACAGCCTGCTCGAGCAGACGCACCGACTCGTTGTCGCCAGGCAGATGCAATACGCGTCGGAGCAAGGCGTGCCATGGGGCATCTCCGAGTCGGGCTTCAACGCCCGTGACCTCGCCCAGACCTACCAGTACTCGAGCTTCGGCGTGCCAGGCCTCGGCCTGAAGCGCGGGTTGAGCGACGACCTGGTGATCGCCCCGTACGCGACCGGGCTGGCGGCGATGGTCGATCCGGAGGCCGCGGTCCGCAACTTCGCTCGCTTGGCCAAGGCCGGTGGCAGCGGCCGCTACGGCTTCCGGGAGGCGCTCGACTACACGTCGAGACGTTTGCCGGCAGGCGCGACGGTCGCGGTCGTGAAGAGCTACATGGCGCACCACCAAGGGATGACGTTGGTGTCACTCGGCAACGTCTTGCACAATCGGGTCATGGTCGAACGCTTCCACGCCGACCCGATCGTCGAGGCGACCGAGCTGCTGCTGCAGGAGCGCATGCCGCGCAACGTGCTCGTGGCTCGGCCACGTGCCGAGGAAGTCAAGGGCGCCGATGTGCGCGACCTCGTGCCACCGCTCCCTCGTCGCTTCAGCTCGCCACACGACGCCATCCCACGAACGCACCTGCTGTCGAATGGGCGCTACGCAGTGATGGTCACCGCTGCGGGGTCCGGGTACAGCCGCTGGCGTGATCAGGCAGTAACGCGTTGGCGCGAGGACGTGACCCGTGACTCGTGGGGCAGCTACCTGTTCCTGCGCGACGTGGACAGTGGCGTTGTCTGGTCGGCGGGTCACCAGCCGAGCGGCAAGGACGCCGACCGCTACGAGGTCATCTACAACGAGGACAAGGCAGAGTTCTCGCGTCGCGACGGATCGATCGCCACCCACCTGGCCGTTGTCGTGTCGGCCGAACACGATGCCGAGATCCGCCGACTGACCCTGACGAACCTCGGCACACAGCACCGCCAGATCGAGATCACGTCGTACGCCGAGATCGCCCTTGCCCCGCAGGCCGCCGACGTGGCGCACCCGGCGTTCCAGAACCTCTTCGTCCAGACCGAGTTCGTCCCCGGTATCGGGGCCCTGCTGGCGACGAGGCGCCCGAGGTCGAGCCTTGAGCACCCGATCTGGGCCGCGCATGTCGCCGCAGTCGACGCCGAGACCAATGGGATGGTCCAGTACGAGACGGATCGCGCCCGATTCCTCGGCAGGGATCACTCGGTCCGCTCCGCTGTCTCGGTCATCGACGGGCGCCCGCTGTCCAACACCGTCGGTGCCGTGCTCGACCCGATCTTCAGTCTGCGATACCGCGTCAGTTTGGCTCCCGGCGCCGCGGTCCACGCGACGTTCTCGACCGGCGTCGCCGCATCGCGTGCGGAAGCACTGGACCTCGCCGACAAGTACCGCGAGCCCGCCGTCTACGAGCGCGCCGCGATCCTGGCGTGGACGCAGGCGCAAGTCCAGCTGCATCACCTCGGCATCGACTCCGACGAGGCACACCTGTTCCAGCGACTGGCGAACCGGATCCTCTACTCGGACCCCTCGCTGCGGCCATCGCCCACCTTGCTGGTACGCAACGACCGCGGGGCATCGGGCCTGTGGGCGCACGGCATCTCCGGTGACCTGCCGATCGTGCTCGTGCGGATCGACGAGGCGGAAGACCTCGACATCGTCCGGCAGTTGCTGCGCGCCCACGAGTACTGGCGCCTGAAGGTGCTCGATGTCGACCTGGTGATCCTCAACGAGCACGGGGCGACGTACGCCCAGCACCTGCACGACTCGCTGGAGACGCTGGTGCGGGCGAGCCAATCGAACCCGATGCAGGACGGCCACCGCGGTGTCGGCGGCGTGTTCATCCTGCGCGGCGAGCAACTGACCGATGCGGATCGCACGCTGTTGCAAACCGCGGCGCGAGCCGTGCTGCTCAGTCGCCGCGGCACCCTCGCCGATCAGGTGATCCGTCTCGAGCGGACCGAGGCGATCGCGGCACGTCCGGCGCCACCGACGGTGAAGCCACCCCGGAACGTGCCCGCCGAGCTTCGCCCGGAGTTGGAGTTCTTCAACGGGCTCGGTGGGTTCGCCGACGGCGGACGCGAGTACGTGACCACCCTCGGTCCCGGTCAATCGACCCCTGCACCCTGGCTGAACGTGATCGCCAACCCGTCGTTCGGGTTCCAGGTCTCCGAGTCGGGTGCCGGCTACACGTGGTCGGGCAACAGCCGGGAGAACCAGCTGACGCCGTGGTCGAACGATCCGGTCACCGACCCGATCAGCGAAGCGATCTACCTTCGCGACGACGACACCGGCGAGCTGTGGTGTGCGACCGCGCAGCCGATCCGCTTGGAGAGCTCGACCTACGTGGCGCACCACGCCGCCGGGTACAGCCGGTTCGAACACCTGCACGACGGCATCCAGCTCACCTTGGTGCAGTACGTCATGCCCGACGATCCCGTGAAGGTCTCGGTGTTGACCATCGAGAACCGGTCGGGGAAGTCGCGGCGACTGTCCGTCACGGCCTACGCGGAATGGGTGCTCGGCACGTCGCGCGGCGCCAGCGCGCCGCGGATCGTCACCGCACTCGACGCCGAGACGGGCGCGCTGCTCGTGCGTAACCCGTGGAACACCGAGTTCGCCGGGCGTGTCGCCTTCTTCGATCTCGGCGGGCGCCAGAAGGAATGGACCGCCGATCGCACCGAGTTCCTCGGGCGCAACGGCGACCCGACTCGACCCGCCGGGCTCGATCGTGGCTACCACCTCGGCGAAGCCAGCGGCGCCGGGCTCGACCCCTGCACCGCGCTGCAGACCTCGTTCGAAGTGGCCAACGGCGCGGCCACCGAGGTGGTCGTGCTGCTCGGTGAAGCGCCAGACGCGCTTGCGGTCGCCGAGCTCGTTCGCCGTGGGCGGGCCGCGGATCACGAGACAACGTTGCGTGGCGTCATGAGCTACTGGGACGACGTGCAGGGCACGATCCAGGTGCGCACCCCGGACCGGTCGCTCGACATCATGGTGAACCATTGGCTGATCTACCAGACGCTGGCGTGCCGGTTCTGGGCCCGGTCCGCGTTCTACCAGGCAGGTGGCGCGTACGGGTTCCGCGATCAGTTGCAGGACGTGCTCGCCCTCGTGACCGCCAAGCGTGAACTGACCCGTGAGCACCTGCTGCGCGCCGCCGCCCGGCAGTTCACCGAGGGCGACGTGCAGCACTGGTGGCACCCGCCGTCGGGGCGTGGTGTGCGGACCCGCATCTCCGACGACCGGGTGTGGCTGCCGTACGCGGTCGACCGATACCTCGCGGTCACCGGCGACGATGCGGTGCTCGACGAGATGGTGCCGTACGTCGATGGACCGACACTGCGGCCCGACCAGACCGACAACTACTTCCAACCAGAGGTGACGCCGCACTCGGCCTCGCTGTTCGAGCACTGCGCCGCGGCGCTCGATCGAAGCCTTGCCGTTGGACTGCATGGCCTGCCACTGATGGGGTCGGGCGATTGGAATGACGGGATGGACCGCGTCGGTCACGACGGCCGGGGCGAGAGCGTCTGGCTGGGCTGGTTCCTGCACATGGCCCTCGCCGCGTTCGTACCGATCGCCGAGCGTCGCGGCGAGCAAACGCGCGCCGACACTTGGAAAGCGCACATGAGTGAGCTCGAGCTGGCGCTCGAAGCCGACGGCTGGGATGGCGACTGGTACCGACGAGCGTTCTTCGACGACGGCACCCCACTCGGCTCGGCGATGAACGCCGAGTGCCGCATCGATTCGATCGCCCAGTCGTGGGCGGTGCTCTCCGGCGTGGCCAACCCCGTCCGCGCCGAGCGGGCGATGGCCGCCGTCAACGAGTTCCTCATCCGCCTCGGCGACGGGCTGGTGCTGCTGTTCACCCCGCCGTTCGACCACTCGGACGTGGACCCCGGCTACATCAAGGGCTACCTGCCAGGCATCCGCGAGAACGGGGGCCAGTACACCCACGGCGCCATCTGGTCGGTGCTGGCCTTCGCCGCGTTGGGCGATGGCGACAAAGCCGGCGAACTGTTCTCCGTGCTGAACCCGATCAACCACGCCAGCACGCGAGCCGGGGTACACCGCTACAAGGTCGAGCCGTACGTGATGGCGGCCGACGTGTACACCGAGCCGCCGCACGTCGGCCGTGGCGGATGGACGTGGTACACCGGGTCGGCGGGGTGGATGTACCAGGCCGGCACGGAGTGGATCCTCGGGTTCCGGCTCCGCGGCACGACGTTGGTGATCGACCCATGCATCCCCCGCGCCTGGCCCGGCTTCGAGATCGACTTCCGATACCACAGCGCCAGGTACGAGATCGTGGTGCAGAACCCGGCCGGTGTGAGCCGGGGCGTTGCCTCGATCGATCTCGACGGCACCTCGCTCGATCGTGGAACCCCGATTCCGCTCGCCGACGACGGGATCACCCACCACGTGCGGATCGTCCTCGGATAGGCCACCTGACCTGGGCCGGACGCGACCTCACGATTCGCGACTTGATTCACCACCGGCCCGTGCCGATACCTTCTGGCAGCGGCGATGGTTCGAGAGGGAGCTCCGTGGGTACCACCGCAACAATGTCCAAACCACACCCGTTGCGGTTGCTTCGCATCGCTGTGGTGACCGTGACCATCGCCTGTCTGCCCGTGATCGGGTCGAGCTCGACTGTCGCTGCGGCGACCCCTCCGGCCGATGCCCCGCCGGTGTCCTTGATCGGCGATTCGACGATGGCGGGCATGGCGTGGAACTCGACGACCGGCAACGATCCGCGCAACATCGTCGGCAACTCGTACCGACTGACGTTCGACGCCGAGAGCTGCCGGCGCCTGGTGGTCGGCAGTTGCCGCGGACGCTTCGGCTATGCGCCGATGAGCGTGCTGCCGCTGATGCGAACCGCGCTGAGCGGACGGCTGGGCGAGGCACTGGTGGTGATGGCCGGTTACGACGACGCATCGATCACCAACGCCGTCGATCAGGTGATGGCCGAGGCCGAGGCGCAAGGTGTGACCCGAGTGTTCTGGCTGACGTACCGAACGAACACGGCCTACGTCTTGCCCGGTGGCATCCCCGCACAGTTCTTGTACAGCAGCCACAACAACGAGTTGGCCTCCGCAGCGCTGCGGCACCCCTCGCTGCGGATCCTCGATTGGGATGGGTTCACCGCCAACCGAGGCAACTGGTTCGCCGGCGACGGCATCCATCTGAACATCGACGGCGCAATCGGCCTGGCAACGTTCATCAAGGCCGCCCTCGACGCAGAGCCGGCGATCGGCCGCTGCCGCAACGCGAACGCCCTCACCGGCACGACCGACACGGGCACGGTGCCGGCGACCCTGCCCACGGAGGCATCGGGCTTCGTCGCCCAAGCCCCGCGGCGCGTGCTCGACACACGCGACCCGGCGCAGGGCGGAGCATCGGGAATGCTCGGGGCCGGACGAACCGTGGCGATCGATCTCAGCCAGATCGTGCCAGCCAACGCCGATGCCGCGGTGCTCAGCGTGGCCGCCAACGGCAGTTGCGTTGCCGGCTATCTCACCGTGTTCGCGTGCGGTGCACGCCCGGCGACGTCGAACCTCAACTATGAGGTCGGTCGCACGACGGCGGGTTTGGCGATCACCCCCATGGCCAACGGCCGGGCCTGCATCTTCGCCTCGAACGCGACTGACGTGATCGTCGACGTGATGGGTGCGTTCACCCCCGACGGCGGTCGCTTCCACCCGATGACGCCGACCCGCTGGATCGACACGCGCGGAGCCACCGTGCAGCTGGCTGAGATCACCGGAGTCCGCGCCGCGCCGACACAGACGCAACTGATGATGCGTGGTCAAGGTGGAATCCCTGCGGAGGCGACCTCGGTGTGGCTGAACCTCACTGTCGCCGACCCCACCTCGCCTACGGTCTTGACCGCGTATCCGGGCCCATGCGGCACGCCGCCACTGTCGTCGAACGTCAACGCCCGGCCGCTTCGATCGACGGCTTCGTCAGTGCTCGTCGGCATCGGCACCGACGGTTCGATCTGCGTGCTCACCTACACCGGGAGCTCTCACATCGTGGTCGACATCGCCGGTTGGTTCGGGCCCGGCCCCGGTGGTCTCGCATACCGTGCAGGTCAGCCGGTGCGATTGCTCGACACCCGGCTCAACGGCGGATTGGCGACGAGCGCCGAGATCCCGGTGCACGTCGATTCCGTCTCGGCGCTCAACATCGTCGCGGTCGACAGCACTGCGCTGGGCTACGTGACCGTGCGTCCGTGCAGTTCCGCGGTCGTCAGCTCGCTGATCAACACCACCCCGAACGAAGACACGGCCAACCTGACCGCCGTCGGCGGCGACTCCAGTGGCAACGTCTGCGTGCGATCGAACATCAAGTCTCACCTCGTGGTGGACCAGGTGGCGACGTTCGCTCCCTAGTCTTCCAGCATGCCGAAGTCAGCCAGTTCGCCGACCGGTTCCAATGACGCCCGAGTCCTGCTGCGCCAGCCACCCGACGACTACGTCGGTGAGCGGACCCGTCTCGTCAAGTTGGCGAGGGCCGACGGCGACCGTTCACGCGCCACCTTCCTGCAGTCGCTCAAGCGCCCCAACCTGGCGCTGTGGGCGGTGCTGGCGGCCGGCGACGACGGCGAGGCTGTCCGGGCGCTGATGGCCGCGACCACCGAGCTGGCGGAAGTTCAAGCCAGCGGGGCTCGAGCAACGGCGTTGTCGACGGCGACGCGATATCGACGGGTGACGCTGGAGGCACTGGTCGACCGTGCGGTGACGGCACTGGGCCGATCGGTCCCGAGTGCCCAGGCGCGACGCGGGGAGATCCGCGACATCATCGATCAGCTGTCGCGTCACCCTGATCTCGGGGACACCTGGATCGACGGCACGCTCCGCGATCTGCCCGAGGAGGAGTTCGGCTTCGGAGCCTTCACCGGCGTGTCCGACGCGGACGACGACGAGGTCGAGACTTCCATCCCTGCGCGCCGAGCTCCCGCGCCGCGCAAGACGGCCACGCCTCGATCACCCGAGCCCGTCGACGACCGTGCTGCCCGAGCCGCACGAACTATGCAGGCAACACAGGCACGCAAAGACATCGCTGCCGCAGTCCGGGAGCTCACAGCTGCCGAGCGCCGGGTCGCTGCCGCCCAGACTGCCTTCGACGAAGCCGAGGCCGAGCTCCGACAGGCCGAGCAGAAGCTCGCCGGTGCCGAACAGCGGCATCGCGGAGCCATAGCGCGGCTCGAAGCCAACACCTGACCCGGTGAAACCGCCACCCAGAGTGTCTTGGCGCACCCAGATGGGCGTCAAACACTCGACGGTCAGTGCTCGGCGAGGACCTCGGGTGATTCCCGGGTCAATGTTGCGGCGCCGGTGGCGTGCGGGTTGCCGGCGGGCAGCTTGCGATAGACGATGGCAGCGGCCAACAAGGCAACGCAGCCGGCAATGATCGCGGCGAGGTGCATGCCGGAGACGAACGCCTCGCGGGCGATGCCGGCAACCTGTGCACCGGTTGGTCCACCGACATCGGCCGCCGTGTGCAGCGCGCCGGCGAGACTCTCACCGGCCTGGGCATGCAGTGAGGCGGGCAGCAGGTCGAGCGCCGGTGACAGCCGGGCGTCGTACCGCGAGGCCACGAGGCTGCCGAGCACGGCGACGCCGAGCGCGCCGCCCAACTCTCGCGTGGTGTCGTTCATCGCCGAGCCGACACCTGCCTTGCCGAGCGGAACCGCCGACATGATCGAGCCGGTCATGGTCGGGATGCACATCGCCATACCTGCGGCCATCACCATCACGACCAGAACGATCTGGATGTACGGCGTGTTGGTATGGGCGATCGTGAACAGGAACATGCCCGACGACACGCCGATGAGACCGACGGCGACAGCGATGTTCGCGCCGAATCGTGCCGCGAACTTCGGGGAGTTCGGGGCGACCACCATCATCACAGCAGCGAACGGAAGTTGCTTCACGCCGGCCTCCAGCGTGCCGTAGCCGAGCACCAGTTGGAAGTACTGGGTGAGCAGGAAGAAGAACCCGAACATCCCGAAGAAGACGAGCGTGATCACGCCGGCAGCCACGCCGAAGCGCGGATCGAGGAAGTACCGCAGGTTCAACATCGGCGCGGTGTTACGCAACTCCCACGTGAGGAAGGCGACGATCAGCACGGCGGAAACGCCGAACCAGAGCAGGCTGGTACCGCTGCCCCAACCACGGTCGGGTGCTTCGATGATGGCGTAGACGAGCGACCCGAGCCCGGCGATCGACAGCAGCGCGCCGACCGGATCGAGTGCCTCAGGGTGCGGGTCGCGAGACTTCGGCAGCAAGACGTAGCCGGCTGCGAGGGCGAACGCGATGATCGGGACGTTGACCAGGAAGACCGAGCCCCACGAGAAGCGCTCGAGCAGGAAGCCGCTGGCAACCGGGCCGACCGCCGCGCCACCACCGGAGATGCCGGCCCAGATCGCGATTGCCTTGCCCCGCTCGTGCGGCGGGAAGACGTTGGTGAGGATCGACAGCGTGGCAGGCATGACGAAGGCGGCGCCGAGGCCCATCACCGCACGCCCGACGATGATGGCCGAAGCGCTGTGGCTGAAAGCAGCGAACAGCGAGCCTGACAGGAAGACGGTGAGGCCGGCCTGCAGCGTGCCCTTGCGCCCGAACCGGTCACCGATGGTGCCGGCAGTCAGCAAGAGGCCTGCAAAGACGAGGCCGTACGCATCGACCATCCACTGCTGAGCCGAGATCGAGGCGTTCAGTTCGCGGGCCAGCGTGGGCAGCGCGACGTTGAGCGCCGTGTTGCCGACGATGACGACCATCAGGCTGGTGCACAGCACTGCCAGGATCTTCCAGCGACGCTCGAACACCTCTGGATCGATATCGACCTTGGCGGTGTCAGAGCCGGGCGGTTGGGTTGTGCTCATGCATCCTCCTCAACAGAACGCTACGAGACCGTATCGGCGGTATTTTCGATGCGCAACTGCATTTGCCGCCTCAGACATCTGTCACAGCCACGTGTTGCGCCGGTCTGATCGACACGACGCTACGATCTGGTAGCGATGGTCGAGACGACACCCACCAGAAGCGAGCGGGCCCGTCAGGCCGTGCTCGACGCTACAGCGGATCTCGTCGCCGAGGTAGGGGTCGAGCGCACCACGATCGACGAGATCGCCAACCGATCCGGGGTCGCCAAGACCACGATCTACCGCCACTTCGCCAGCAAAGAGGTGTTGGTCGTCGAGGCGGTGCATGCGTGCACGTACATCCCGGTGGTGGCCGACACCGGCTCGCTGCGCAACGACCTGATCTCCTGCTTCAGCGGCACGACGAAGGCCTCGTACGACGGCCGACTCGGCAACATGATGTTGTCGCTGATGGATGCTGCCCAGCGCGACCCGGAGTTGGGTCGCCTGGTGCGCGCCCAGACCGACCAGCGGCGTCGCTTCGCCATCAACGTGATCGAGCGGGCCGTCGTTCGCGGCGATCTGCCTGCCGATGTCGATGTCGATTTGCTCGTGACCCTGTTGGCCGGGCCACTGGTGTACACCAAGCTCGTTCGCCGCCAACGTGTCACCGACGAACTCGTCGCCGCGGTCGTCGACACCGTGCTGGCCCGGTACGCAGTTCCCGCCACCACGGACTGAATCAGAGGTCGCCGGAGCGCTGCATCACCACGAGAGCACCCCAGCCCGGGAGCAACGGGATCCAGAAGGTGGCGAGGCGGAACAGGATGACGGCCGCAATCGCCGTGGTGCTGGGCATCCCCGCTGACGTCAGTCCAGCGATCAGGGTTGCCTCGACGGCTCCGATCCCGCCCGGCGTGGGGGCGACGGACGACACCATCGAGCCAACGAGGTAGACGAGCGCAACCGAGGTGAACGCCGGACCGGCGCCGAACGCCGAGACCGATACGGCCAGGGCGAGGATGTAGCCCATGGTGATGACCAGGCAGCCGCCGAACAGTTCGATCATCTTGCCGGGCTGCCGGGCGATCTCGCCGACGTTGGCCAGCGATCGCTTCGTGGCCGGCAGTACCCGGGTCGTCAACAACGCGCGACTCCATGGAACGGCCACGCCGACTGCCGCGACCAGGGCGACGCCGGCGGCGATCAACCCGATGGTGCCCCACGATGGCAGGTCGAACGTCCGCAGTCCTGACGAACCGGCGAGAGCGATGAACAGCCCGGTGAGCGTGAAGTGCACGATCACGCCGGCGATCGTGTCGACACCGACCGCGCCGACGGCCGTCGCCGTGTCGACGCCCCGCTTTTGGAGAAACCGCGCCGTCAGTGCCAATCCGCCGCCGGGCGCGGCGACCCCGACGAACGACGTGGCCACCTGCACACCGATGTTCGGGCCCAGCGGCAACCTCTCCGACAACGAGCCATCGAGTGCCATCGCCGCGCCCACGTAGGTCAGTGCCGACAAGGCGAGCGCCGCGGCGACCCACCACAGGTTGGCTCGCTGCAACTCGCCCCACAACGAGCCGACGCCAAGGAACTGAGGTATCAGCGACCACAACGCCAGCGCGACCACCGCGATGGTCACCACCGTGCCCGTCTTGATCCGTTGGAGCTCGGCGATGGGAACATCGTCGGCGCCGGTCACGCGTTGGACCTCGGCACGGAGATCGTCGAGACAGCCGGCGGCCTTGACGGCTGCCCTCGTCCGCTGTGTCAGCGCCAGCGGCTGCAGTCTCGGCAGCGCTGCCGCGACCGCGGCGGCACCGACGCCGGCAACCGCGGATTCCACGGCACGTTGCACGCCGAGCGGCGCCGCGGTTGCTGCAAGGACCTCGGCGACATCGGTCGACAGAGCCGAGCCGACGACACCCAACGAGGCCGACGCGAACCCGACCAGCACGACGCCACCTTCATCGTTGACCCACAGGGCTTCATCGTTGAGGCGTCGATGCACAGTGTGACTTCGTTGCAGGCCATCGACGATCGCCCAGACCGACTCCAGGAGCTCGGGGGTGCGGCGCGACGCGTCGAGGTCGCTCAACGACACGCGGGCCTGCGCGTCGAACGCCATCATCATCGCGTTCGGCGGGAACTCGGCGACCACGGCCAGACGGGCGGTGGGCACTCCGTCGGAGTGGGCCTTCAAGGCGCACAGCGCCTCGTGCTCGGCCGCCGAACGCAGGGACCGGAACAGCCGGTCCTGGCCGACGTCGCGGAATCGTGCTGCTCGGTACATCTGCACCGGAAGCAGGGCAGTCCACAGATCGCGACTGATGACCTTCACGATCAGCTGTTGACCATCCTCGACGTACACGCGGAAACCAGCGAAACCACGGAAGCCACCGAATCGTTCCACCGAGGACAACTTGTATCCGAGTCGTTCGAGGATCTCGCCCACCGCCGCGGCTCGTGGACTGGTGTTCGGGGCACCGAGGATCAATTGAACCAGCGACGACGCGGCCGCGGCCATCGCGATGGCGGTGATGATCGTCGCCGGGTCCGCCAAGCCGACACCGAGGCGTGCGGCGACCCCCAGGACCAAGACGAATCGGCCGATCCGTCGCCAACGGTCGGACCACAAACCACGATCGATGAACATCCAGGCCGGGATCACGCCCATGTCCAGCGTGGTCGGGAAGGCGGCCCCAATGCCGTACCCGCTCAGGCCCGTCGCCTCGAAGCCCGTAGTTGCGCCAACGTGCCGTCTCGGAACGAGTGGCAGCGCCGAGCTGCCGACGAGCTTCACCATCGCAATCAGACCGGCCGTGCAGACGACAGCGGCCAGCAGCATTCGCCCGACGCGGGCGAATCGACGCAGGACGAGCTGACTGATGAACCCGAGGATCGCAGCCACGAGAAAGGCGATCTGACAGACACTGACGATGCCCGACACGATCCAATGCGGGATCGAGCCGAGCAGGTCGCCGAAGTCGGTCGCGAATTGGGCGCCGTCGGTACCGTTCAACGCCACATACATGAACCCGAGGACCACCAGGGCCCCAAGGAGCCGGATCGCGGTGACCGGTGATCGGACGTACGCCGACTCAGCGGGCTCGGACACCACGAACGCCGGTCGGTGCGCCGAGACATCAAGCATGTGTCATCGATGCGACCGTACTAGACGGTGTCCACCCCCAAAACGCCAAGTGGGCCCCCGGAGGGAGGGCCCACTTGGTTAGTCGAGCTCGATCGCAATCGGGCTCGATCGGTCTGGATCAGACGGTTTGAGGCGTCCTTCCGGGTGTGTCCTTCACAAACGACTCCGGGATGGTGTCCGGAACAATGAGCTTGCCCTTCTTGCGGGTATCCCAGATGAAGGCTGCGCCCATCACGGTGCAGACGACGCCGAGGCCGGCAAGCAGTGCGGCGACTCCGAGCGCCAACTGCAGGGTGCTGTGCGTTGCCGCACCGACACCCAGCTCGGCGACGAGTGCGTGGGCGGTTCCGCTCCATGCCTTGTCACGAGCTTGAGCCTGCACGGGAATCGAGCGGTCGAATCCGGTCCAGTAGCGACCGTCGACCTTGAAGTCGCAGGTCACGCCATCGGCGGGGAAGGGAGTCGGAACTGCGACTTGTTCGCCGTTGCAATCGAAGGTGGAAGCGACCTTGCCGTCGTCACCAGTCAGATCGGCCTCTGCCAGCACGACGTGCTGGGTGCCGTTCAGCGTGTGATAGGAGATCGTCGCCATCTGGTACATGAATTCTGTAGCAGTGTTCACCAGCGGGTTCTTGGGATCGAGGTCGGATTCGACGACCGGGAAGTTCCAGTCGTCCTTGAGCAGCGTCATGATGCCCGGCGCGGGTTCGCCGCGGTCGACGAGCTGACCTTGGTCGTTGTACTTGAGCTCGACGTTCTGGGCCTTGCTGAAGGCCTCGAGTGAGCCGTAACCACCCTGCACCTTGCTGTAGGCCACGCCGGCGCCTACGAAGTATCCGACTCCGACAAGGACCAAGAAGATCCCGAGTAGTCCTAACGGTTTCTTGAACATAGCAACCCTTTCATTGGGTACGAAGGGTTCGTCACGCTCTTCATGGGGATAGTGCTTGCCATTGTGGACGCATCATCGACGAGCAATAAGGGGCTTTAGTCCGTTTTCCACGGGACCCGCCCACATCACGGTCGAGGTTCGACCGTCGATGGGTAGAAGCGGCGGCGTGCCCACAGCGCGACATACACCAGACCGACCAGCACCGGCACCTCGATCAGCGGCCCGACGACGCCGGCGAGGGCCTCGCCCGACGTGACCCCGAAGACACCAATCGACACAGCAATGGCGAGCTCGAAGTTGTTGCCGGCGGCGGTGAATGCGATCGACGTGTTGCGTCCGTAGGGGAAGCCGAGACGCAGCCCGAGGAAGAATGATCCGAACCACATGATCGCGAAGTAGACGAGCAGTGGCAGTGCGATTCGAGCCACGTCCCACGGCTTGTTGGTGATCTTGTCGCCCTGCAGCGCGAAGAGAACCACGATCGTGAACAGCAACCCATACAACGCGAGGGGACCGATTCGGGGCAGGAATCGCTGCTCGTACCATTCGGTGCCGTTGGCTCGCTCCCCGAACGTCCGGGTGAGGAACCCGGCCGCCAAGGGCACGCCGAGGAACACGAGCACGACCTTGGCGATCTCCCACATGCTCACGTCGAGGTTCGCTGTGTGGAGACCGAGCCAGCCCGGGAGAACCTTCAGGTAGAACCAACCGAGCACCGAGTAGGCGATGATCTGGAACAGCGAGTTGATCGCGACGAGGACGGCCGCCAACTCGCGGTCGCCGCATGCCAGATCGTTCCAGATCAGCACCATTGCGATGCACCTGGCCAGGCCGACGATGATCAGCCCGGTCCGGTATTCGGGCAGATCGGGCAGCAGCAGCCAGGCCAGAGAGAACATCACCGCCGGACCGATCACCCAGTTCAACAACAACGACATCCACAACGAACGCCGGTCTCGAATCGCCTCGTCGAGGTGTCGGTACTTCACCTTGGCGAGCACCGGGTACATCATCAGCAGCAGCCCAATCGCGATCGGCAGCGACACCGTTCCGATCTTGACCCGCTCGAGCCAGTCGTCCAGCTGTGGAATTGCCCGACCCAAAACCAATCCGAACAGCATCGCCACACCGATCCACGCCGGCAGGAACCGGTCCAGGATCGAGAGGCGATGCATCACGTCAACATCGTCCGATCGGGCCGCTTCGGCCGACACCTTCATCGGGTGACGACGCGTCGCCGTTCGACCGCCACTGCATGGTCCACGTCAGCAGTGTGCCCGTCACCGAGCAGCGCCCAAAGAGCACAATGACCCGATCATTGCCGTCAGCAGGTCGTCCGGCCCTAATGCTTACGCCGAAGTTCGGCGATGCTGGGGGCATGGGCATTGACTCCGCCGTCGTGTCTCGGTCGCAATAGTGGGATCGGCAAGCTCGTCACCATGAGGCTGCAGATCGTCGCTCGCGTGGTGATGGCGGTCGAGTTCGCTCTCGCGGGTGGTGTTCTCGTCGTCGCATCGGCCGGGCCGACCAACCCGAGGTGGCTGGCGGTCGGCGCGGCAACGATGCTCGGCACCGACGTCATCGGGTGCATCACGTGGGCCTGGTCCGCTCGGCGGCGGCGAGGGATGGAGCGTGCCGCGTTCATCTGTGTCTCGGGAGTCTTCGCGGTATGGACGTCAGCAGCCGTGGCGTGGCTCGTGAGCCTCCGTCATCAGGGTGCGATCGAGTCGCTGTTCATCGTGCAAGCGGGATACATCGTTGCGACGGTGCTCGGAGCCGCCAGCCTGGTGCTGGTGTACCTGCACTATCGCGACCACCCGAGTTGGGAGGGGCCGGTCGACGCAGGCATCGTGGCCCTGTCGTCGATCGTGCTGCTGTGGGTTCTCGTCATGCCGGAACCGAGTACCGACCACGACGGATGGCTCATGCGCGTCGGCACGGCGTACCTCGCCGTCATCGGCGGGCTCGCTGTCGCCGTTGGTGGAATGGTGGTGTGGCGCGGTTCAGCGATGCATCGGTGGCTGCGTTGGGCATTGGCCGGAATTGCGTTTCTCGCCGTCGACATCGGCCTGAGCATGGCGGCGCAGCCGTCGGGCGATCACGTGGGGCTCCGATTGGCCGGGATGGCGGCCGGGGTGATCACATCGGGATGCCTCACCGTGGCTGCGCTCTGTCGCGAGGGGACCGATGACCAGCCGGCCTCGATCAGCCGGCGGGAGCACATCCCGCGCTCGCGTGCTCGCCGTACCCTGCCGGCGGTGGCAATGCTCGGCGCTGTGGCGGCGGTCGCGTTCGATGACGGCGTACTCGGTCTCATGGCGATCGCAGCAGTCGCCCTCGTGGTCATTCAAGTCCTCGGGACGCTCGAGTTCGTCGAGCGGCTGCTCGACGAGCGGAGCCGGTGGGCCGCGACCGACGCGCTGACAGGCGCGTTCAACCGTCGTCAGCTCGACGCTGACCTGCCTGTGCTCGCGGCTCGGGCACAGCGCGCCGGCGACAGCCTCACGGTGATGCTCCTCGACATCGACCACTTCAAGACGGTCAACGATCTCCATGGGCACGTCGTCGGCGATGCAGTCCTGCAGGGCGTCGCAAGTGCCGTCACCGGTGAGCTCCGCGCCGGCGACGTGCTCTTTCGCATCGGCGGGGACGAGTTCATGATCCTGATGCCGTCGACCCCACCGACCGCGGCCGTCGCACTGGCCGACCGGATTCGTGCCGCAGTGGCCGACAACATGGCCACGATCGTGCCGAGCACAACAGCCGTATCGGTATCGATCGGCGTGGTCGAGGTGGCGCCTGAGGACGCGGATGCACCGATGGTGATCGAGAGCGCCGATGTGCCGCTCTATGTCGCCAAGGACATGGGTGGAGACTGCGTCGTCGTGCGACCACGACCCGATGGACAGCAGGTCGACACCGAAGCGCAGCACGACTTGCCGGATCGCGCTCGTAGAGTCGGCGAGCATGCCGGACGAGCTTGAGGTCATCCGCTGCAACGATGCAGCCGCCTGGGAGCAATTGGTCCGCAGTGAACGTCGCCAAGGTCGATGCATTGCTCGCCGCCGGACGCATGCAGCCACCGGGTCTGTTCGAGGTCGATGCGGCCAAGGCCGACGATCGCTGGGACCAGGCAGTTGGGCGCGAATGGCCACCCACAGTTGACGCGAGGTCAGAACGGTTCGTTGTCGGCATCGGGCTGGATGGTTGATCGCGTGCCGGACGACGAGCGAGCGACGAGCTGGGTCAGATGCGGCCCGCAGAACTGCTCGCCCTTCTGCGGGACGTTGTTGCACGGCTTGCCCTTGTTCGTTGTCGCGCGGCATGTTGCGTTGCGGGCGATGGCCAGGGCGTCGACATCAGTCTCCGCGCCTTCCGTCGCGAGGAGAGCCGAGGCCGGGTAGCGGCATGCCCCGTGGTGGTACGTCATCTTCTTGTCGACGAGAACCGGGGCGATCGGATCACCGGCGGCGAACCGTTGCCTGCACGTGGCACATGTGCCGGCGTACTTCGCCGGCATCGTCGGCTCCTCACCGACGGCACCAAAGTCGTCGTCTCCGCCTCGTGCTCGATTCATGTTCATCTTCGCCATCGACGCCAGTCTTGTCGAGCCCGATGGGTCAGAGAACAAGGGCGGCCTCGAACTCGTCGTCGATCATGTTGCCGGTCGGCTCGAAACCGAGGCGGCGGTAGTACAACTCCGGGCTACCGGGACCCACGCCCCAACTCGTCATCAGGCGCTCGTGGCCTTCCTCGCGCAGTTGCTCGATCAGCATCGACATCACTCGGCCGCCAATGCCGCGCCGTTGGTGCCAGCGGTCGATCATGAATCGCCACAGGTATGGATCGGGGAACGTCTCCGTCACGAGCGCCAGCATCACGAACCCGACGGGGACGCCGTCTGCAGCGATCCCGCGGAACCACGGCACGACCCGCGCGCCGTCTACCTCCTCGGGGAGCAGTGCGTGACGGAAGCTTGTCGGGTTCGGCGAGACGAACTCCTCGTGGTATCGGTGTGTCACCAGTTCGGCGTATGGGCGTGCGTTCTCGTGGACGAGCTCGATCAGCTCCACCCGGTTCGGCGGCGTTCGCACCCTCGACACCCAGGCGGCGCGGTCGTCGCGGAGGAGCGCGAACCGGACGCCGTCCACCCACTCGCTGCGCATCGGCGCTGCCTTGTGGGCGATGCCCTCGAAGCGGAAGCCCAGTGGTTCGATCACTTGCATCGACGCGGGGTTCGCGTCGTCGGCCGTCGCCACGATCCGTCGGATCTCGGTGCGATCGAACAGCGCGTCGACCATCGCACCTGCTGCCTCTACGGCGAAGCCGCGGTGCCGCGCCTCTGGCGCGAGCGTGTAGCGAAGCGCGGCCCGGCGCCGCGAAGTCTCGAGACCGACGGCGAGATCGCCGATCACCTCGCCCTCGTGCTCGATCGCCACCTGCGTCCAGCCCTCGGGATCGAGGTCGTCGAGGTGCGCTTGACCCACGAGCAGCCGCTCGGCATCCGCCAACGTGAAGGGCAAAGGCCAGTCCTGGAAGCGGGCGGTGTCTGGATTGTCGCGGTAGGCGGCGAGTACCGCAGCGTCGCCCGGCTGCATGATGCGCAGAACCAGGCGCTCACTGCGGATCGGGAGGACGGCCATCGCGCCAGTCAAGCCGAATTCGCCGGACACGGCCAGCAATCGCTCGAGTGACACACCGGGGCAGTCACCAAACTCGGGGCGGATCACTCGGCGGGCAGTGCCGCCGTGAGCGATGCGATCGCTGCGGTGATCGACTTGTCTGTCAGTCCGGCTGGATTGTCGCTACCGAGGCCGTCAGGGCTCACGATGATGAGGATGATCGATCGGCCGACTTGTATCCAGATGTCGTGGTACAGCCGTGTGCGCGAATCGACCGCGGTGCGGGTTTCCTGGCCGAAGGCGATCTGTCGGTCGCCGTGTGCGGCAGGTGCAGCGATATCGAAAGTCCTCGTGGTCGGGCCAGAACCAGGGAAACCTCTGCTGTTCTCGGCGTCGAACGTTGCAAAGAAGCAGTCCTTGAACCCGGGAGCCTCCATGCTGTCCATCACACTCGACGCTGCCTCCTTGCTCGGATAGATGGTCAACGCCTCGCTGGCGATCTGATTCTGCACGTTGATGAACGACGCCAGGCCTCCAGGAGCAGTCGCCGCCAGCGGCTCCACCGCGGCGATGTACTCGGCGCATTCGGGCTGTGCTGCGGTGGCCGCCCGCCACGGTTCCAACGACGTCGGAGTGAACTCCGGTGACCAACCAGGGCCGAGCTGATCGACGCTGATCAGCGCGGCCCTGGCGACCGCCGAGTCACCACTGTTGTCGGCCGTTGTCGTCGCAACAGGAGAACTCGGCTCCGGGTTGGTGCCGTCGCGCAACACCGCGACACCCACCACGACCAACACGATCGTCACCCCGCCTGCGGCAAACGCAGTGGCGACTCGGCGGCGTTGTCCACGACGAACCGCCTCGGCGGCCCCGTGCTCGGGTGCCGGGCGACGCACCGCTGCACCGGCCCGTGCCGCCAACTCGTCAAAGGCCGAGTTGTCGCCCGCAGCGAGGTCGTAGTGACGGTTCTCCGAATCGGTCGCCATCTCAGCCTCTCAAACCTTCGGTGATCACCACACGTGCACGGGCAACATCAGAGCGGACCGTGCCCTCGGGCTCGCCGAGGATCGTGGCGATCTCGGCCATCGTGCGCTCACCGGCGATGTGCAACGCCATCACCATCCGCGGCCGCGACGGAAGCTCGCGTACCAACGACCAAAACGCCACGACATCGGCCGACGGGCCAGGCACCGATCGCTCGTCACGGCGCGACCTCGCCCAGAAGCGTTGCTCGGTCCTGCGGCGACGCAACAACGAACGACACCCATTGACCAACACCCGATGACACCACCCACCCGGGCGTTCGAGCCGGGACACGCGTCGCCAGTGCAGGAACGCTTTGACCATCGTCTCCTGCACCAGATCCTCGGCGTCATGGAAATCACCCGTCAACGCCGTCGCGACCCCGACCAGGCCCGGGTACTCGAGTTGGTAGAACCCCTCGAAATCCCACGACAGGGTGATCAGGTCAGTCGGCATCAGCTCAATTCTTGCGACTCCCACATGAGTGCTCATACCTACACACACGCATCAACCCCACGGATCTATGCAACCGACGTCGAAAGATCCAGCTACACCTTGCGACAGACGCCGCAATGACTCGCTGCCAGAGCCATCATTTCGACGGCGCTCGCAGAACCAACAGCAGTCACCAAACCCGATGCCGCCGTCTGGCGGACTCCCCACTCCCCATGAGGCGCATATGGTCGATCGGGTCGTCGCCATTGCGCCGGCCGCCGAGCGACACCTCAGCTGAACAATCCGAAGATAGGTGCTCAGCCGAACTCGTTGCGCCACGAATGGCGCGGAGCGAATCCGACGAGGCGCTTTGCCTTGTCGTTGGCGTAGAACGTGTCGTAGCGCCCCATGTCGCGCCGACGCGGGACACCAGCGTAGAAGCGCTCGTACACCTCATCGCTGGGAATCGCTACCGACGTGTCGTCGTTCGAGACGTTGAAGACCTCGTAGCCGAGGCCGTCGGTGCGGATGCAGCAGTCGACCATACGGCCGAGGTCGCGGGCATCGATGTAGGCGAAGATGTTGCGACGCCGCAGACCGGGATCGGCGATGAACGCGGGGAACTTGGTCTCGTACTCGTGCGGTTCGATCACGTTGTTGATGCGTAACCCGTAGATGTCGATACCGCTGCGTGCCTGAAACGACCGTGCCGTCGCCTCGTTGACAACCTTCGACATTGCGTAGCTGTCGTGGGGAACGGTTGGGTGCTCCTCGTCGATCGGCACGTACTCGGGCCTGACCTCGCCCTCGGCGAAACAGATCCCGTAGGTGGTCTCGGAGCTGGCAAAGATCACCTTGCGAATTCCCAACTTCACCGCCGCATCGATGACGTTGTACGTGCTGAGGGCGTTGACACGGAACGTCTCGTTGTCGGGGCGCACCAGGATCGCCGGGATCGCCGCGAAATGCACGACGGCGTCGTACCTGGGAACACCGGTGCCGGGCTCCAGTTCGTCAAAGCCGGCGTACGCCGACAGAGCGTTGAAGACCTGGCCGGCGTCGGTCAGATCGATGCGCAGATCCGCGACCCCCGGGTCACCGAGCGGCACCATGTCGCCGTTGACCACCCGGTGCCCCTGTTCGACGAGATGCCGGATCGCATGCCGACCCGCCTTTCCGCTGCCACCGGTGAAGAACACTCGCATCTCCGCGATCGTACGGACCGATCTTCAAGTTTGCGAATTGGTCTCCGGGGGGCCGCACCTTCATCGCCGGCTAGCAGCCGACACCGATGCGCCTGTTCGGTGCGCCTCGACTGCCCGAGGTGAACCGGAGTGATGCGCCGTTGTTAGGCATTGTCCAACGACACTTCGGATGAGGGCAGTTCATTGGCGCGAGCGCTACCGAGTGTGCTCGTTGATGAAGTCGATCGAGTGGCGGATCGCCTCATCTGGCCAGTGGTCGTGGTCGCTCTCCCAGAACATGAGCCGCTTTCTGTGGCCGGGAATCGCATCGAAGAAATGGTGAGTGTCCTCGGTTCGAAAGAGCTGGTCCTGGGTCGTGTTGATCATGAGCACATGCGGATGCGCGAGCTTTGAAGCGGCATCGAGCAGCGTTGTCCGGAGAGGTGGGTCGTTGATCCACGCACCCGGGGAATGCCGCCGACTACGAACACGGCAGCCCTGATACTGGCCATCGCGGCGACGGTTGGTGCGCCGAAGATCCCCATGGAAAAACCGACGTAGGCGCGCGCCGGGCCGATCGAGGTGAGACCTTCGGTCGTCGTCTGCCAGTCGGCCACCATCTTGTCGGTCGCGGTTGAATGCCACAGCGGTGGCAGCGCTGCGCTGACGCCAATCGGCTTGCGCTCGCCATGATCGACGGCGTCGATGCAGACAACTGCAAGCCCGGTCTGATCCGCGTAGCGTCGGCACAGATGAACAGAGCGCTCGCTGTCTTTGCTGTACTCCCCTCCGTGCCCGAACAGCAGCAATCCGCTTGCGTCTCCGGGGTCGTACAACTTGGCCGGGACGCCACCGGTGTCGATCCGCTCCTCGCGCACGGTCGCAGGCTACGGGCCTCGCTGCCCACCGCGATATCGCCGGCTGCGAGTCGGGTCTGTTGGGTGGCGTCCATCGCTGTGAGCGATCGACAACGACACACCACCGAATCGTCGCCGGGCAGTACGTCGGGAGGCCTGTCGAGCGACTCGACCGACGGCTTGGGTCACAATGGCGACGTGGACCTATGGACCGCTGTGGGACTTGGCCTCGACTACGGCACGGTGGGTTTGAGTCGGACGACCGAGGAGTGGCTCGTCGCGGGTGCTGCGCTGCGTGACCGCGTCGCGGACATGCTCGGTGTCGCCGGTCGCGTCGAACAGATCGGCTCCTCGTCGGTGCTCGGTCTCCTCGCCAAACCGATCATCGATCTCGCGGTCGGCCTGACCGAGGACGACGACCTCGCGCTCCTCACCGCCGCGTTGGAAGCCGCCGGATGGCTCTACCGAGGCGATGCTGGCAATGCCGCAGGGCATGTCTTCGTTCTCGAGACCCGGCCATGGCATCGAGTCGCTCACCTGCACGCCGTCGAACTCAATGGCGATCAGTGGTCGAACTACCTGCGCCTCCGGAACCTCCTCCGCTCCAGCCCACAGGCTCGCGACAGGTACGAGACCGAGAAGCTGCGGCTGGCCGATCAGCACGCGGACGACCGCGAGGCGTACACCGCAGGCAAGACCGACGTCGTGACATCGCTTCTCGCGGGAACCGATTGAGCCGCCGCTGCGGCCTCAGAGGCTCCGCGTGCGCGCTTGACGGCGAGAATGTCATCGTGCCCTTGGTTGATGTCACCTACGACCGCATGATCGGCGAGAACGACCTGCGTCGTCTGGCCGAATGCCTGCCAGACCTCGTTGCAGAAGCCGTCGATTGCCCGGAGG
>JANMNE010000064.1:0-15534 GCA_031373785.1 Ilumatobacteraceae bacterium | reverse complement strand
CGGCGTTTGCCCAGTCGTCTATGTCAGCTGATCCGCCGACCGTCGGTCAAGGCGCTGACAGAGAGCGCGAACAGTTGCCGAGGCGACGGACTCAGGTGCGGCTGAGCTCTTTGCGGTTGGCGAACTTGGCCTTGAGGTAGTCCTTGTTCATCAGGGCGATGAAGTCGATGGAGATGCTCTTCGGGCAGGCCGCTTCGCACTCGCCGTGGTTGGTGCACGAACCGAAGTACTCGTCCATCGTCTCGACCATGGCCTCGACGCGGCTGTAGCGCTCGGCCTGGCCTTGCGGCAACAGGTTGAGGTGGCTGACCTTGGCGGCGGTGAACAGGTTGGCTGCTCCGTTCGGGCAGGCGGCCACGCACGCGCCGCAGCCGATGCACTCCGCGGCGTCCATCGATGCGTCGGCGACGACCTTGGGGATGGGGATCAGGTTGGCGTCGGGCGCCCCGCCGGTCTGGGCGGTGATGAACCCACCGCTCTCGATGATCCGGTCGAAGGCAGCGCGATCGACGACGAGGTCTTTGATGATCGGGAACGACGTGGCCCGCCACGGCTCGACGACGATCTCTTGACCGGAGGCGAACTTGCGCATGTGTAACTGACAGGTCGCCGTGCCGCGTTGCGGGCCGTGGGCCTGGCCGTCGATCATCAGCGAGCACGTACCACAGATGCCCTCGCGGCAGTCGTGGTCGAAGGCGATCGCTTCGTGACCGTCGTCGATCAGTCGCTCGTTCAGCACGTCGAGCAGTTCGAGGAACGACGCCTCGTCGCTGATCGAGTCGATCTTGTAGCTCTCGAAGTGGCCGGCGGCGTCGGGGCCCGGCTGCCGCCAGATCTTCAACGTGAGGTTGGTGAGGTGGTTGGCCATTACTTGTAGCTCCGGGTGGCGAGGTGCACGGCTTCGAACTCCAGCTCTTCGACGTTGCGGATGGACTTCAACGGGTCACCGGTCCACTCCCACGCGGCGACGTGGGCGAAGTGCTCGTCGTCGCGCTTGGCCTCGCCTTCTGCGTCTTGGTACTCGGAGCGGAAGTGGCCACCGCAGCTCTCCTTGCGCTCCAGCGCATCGCGGCACATCAACATGCCGAGCTGGAAGAAGTCGTCGACGCGGCCGGCCTTCTCCAGCGTCTGGTTCATCGAGTCGCCGTCGCCGGTGACACGCAGGTCCTTCTGGAACTCGCCGTACAGCGCGGGCAGCTCCGACAACGCCTTCTCCAGGCCCTGCTCGGTGCGCTCCATGCCGCAGTAGTCCCAGATGATCTTGCCGAGCTCGCGGTGGAACCAGTCGGGCGACCGCGTGCCCTTGATGTCGAGGTAACCCTGGAAGCGCTGCGCGGCAGCGGCCTCGGCGGCTTTGAACTCCGGATGATCGACACCCGGGCCCGGCCTACCGAGCAGCGGGGCGAGGTAGTTGCCGATCGTGTACGGCAGCACGAAGTAGCCGTCGGCCAACCCCTGCATCAATGCCGAAGCGCCCAGGCGGTTGGCGCCGTGATCGCTGAAGTTGGCTTCGCCGGCGCAGTACAGGCCGGGCACGGTGGTCATCAACTCGTAGTCGACCCACAGTCCGCCCATCGTGTAGTGACTGGCCGGGTAGATGCGCATCGGCACCTTGGTCGGGTTCTCGCCGGTGATCCGCTCGTACATCTCGAACAGGTTCGAGTAGCGCTCGTAGACCGTGTCGTACCCGATGCGATCGATCGCCGCGGCGAAGTCGAGGTACACGCCGTTTTTCAACGGACCGACACCGCGGCCGGCGTCGACGGCACGCTTGGCGGCACGCGACGAGATGTCGCGGGGTGCGAGGTTGCCGAAGCTGGGGTACAACCGCTCGAGGTAGTAGTCGCGGTCTTCCTCGGGGATCTGCTCGACTGGACGCGTCTCGTCGGTGTTCTTCGGCACCCACACCCGGCCGTCGTTGCGCAGCGACTCGCTCATCAACGTGAGCTTCGACTGCGTGTCGTCGGCCTGCGGGATGCACGTGGGGTGGATCTGCGTGTAGCACGGGTTGGCGAAGTAGGCGCCGCGCTGGTGTGCCCGCCACGCCGCAGTGACGTTGCAGTTCATGGCGTTGGTCGACAGGAAGAACACGTTGCCGTACCCGCCGGTGGCCAACACCACGGCGTCGCCGGCATGCGATTGGATCTCGCCGGTCATCAGGTCGCGCGTCACGATGCCGGCGCACCGGCCGTCGATCACGACCGTGTCGACGAGCTCGACGCGGTTGAACAGACGCACGCCACCGAGGCCGATCTGGCGGGCCAACTGCTGGTAGGCGCCGAGCAGCAGTTGCTGGCCGGTCTGCCCACGGGCGTAGAACGTGCGGCTGACCTGGGCGCCACCGAACGATCGGTTGTCGAGCAACCCGCCGTACTCGCGGGCGAACGGCACACCCTGCGCCACCATCTGGTCGATGATGTCGACGCTGACCTGGGCCAGCCGGTGCACGTTGCCCTCACGAGCGCGGAAGTCGCCGCCCTTGACCGTGTCGTAGAACAAGCGGTGCACGGAGTCGCCGTCGCCGCGGTAGTTCTTGGCGGCGTTGATGCCGCCCTGCGCAGCGATCGAGTGGGCGCGTCGCGGCGAGTCGTGGAACGTGAACGCGTCGACCTGGTAGCCGAGCTCGGCCAACGTTGCAGCGGCTGACGCACCGGCCAACCCGGTGCCGACGACCAGAACCTTGAACTTGCGCTTGTTGTTGGGGTTGACCAACTTCATGTCGCTCTTGTACGTGTCCCACTTGTCCTCGATCGGACCTGCGGGGATCTTGGCGTCGAGTACGACCGACATGTCAGCTCTGCACAATTCCCGCCAGCACGGCGATGGGGAACGAGACGTTGCCGACCACGATCAAGGTGGCGAACCCGATTGCGAAGCCGCGTCGCCACGTGTTGAACCGCGGGCGGTTCCAGCCCATCGACTGAAACAGGCTCCAGGCACCGTGGTACAGGTGCACACCGAGGGCGATGTTGGCAATGACGTACAGCGCGGCGACCGGCACTCGCGACAGCGACGCATCGACGTTGCGGTACACATCGCCACGCACGTAGCCAGGGTTGACCCAGCCCCAGGTGAAGTCGGCGAGGTGCCAGAACACGAACAGGAACACGATGATGCCGGTCCAGCGCATCGTGCGGCTGGCGAAGTTGGCGACCTCGTAGTCGCGCGCGCTCTGGTACTTCACCGAGCGCGCCTCGCGGTTGAGGATCGTCAGGCTGTACGCGGCATGGATGTGCAGCACGACCGCCCCGAGCAGGCCGATGCGCAGGATCCACAGCACGACCGTGCGCGGCGCGATCGGCACGAGCAACTCGCGCAGGAACTCGCCGTAGTGGTTGATGTCCTCGGGCCCGAGGTACATCTTGAGGTTGCCGATCATGTGGGCGAAGACGTACCCCATGAGGGCGATGCCGCTGAGCGCCATGGCGTACTTCTTGCCGACTGCGGTGCCGTACAGATCGAGCAGGAAGAACTTCCGTCGCTTCTTGCCGGCCGTTGCGGTGCCTGAGACGGGGCCGCGCGTAGAGACTGCCTGTGCCATCACCGCCGACGGTACTCCCATGACGTCGCACTGACGAACTTTCCGGAAACTGTCATCGTTTCGCCGGACGCACCCCAAAGTCCCTACACTCTCCACGTTTGCCAACCAAGCGTTCCCCACCTATTGGGCGCGCCCGAGATTCCCGGGAGTACGACCGGTGTCATCAGTGATTGCTACCGAAGGCGGCTACCAAGACTTCATCCTCCGAGGCGGAGAGTGGGCGGTGCTTCTCCTCTCTGGAGTGGCGGCGCTTGTCGCCATCGTCGTTGGCCTGTTGCTGGCGAAGAACGTGATGGCGCAAGACGAAGGCACCCCGAAGATGAAGGAGATCGCCAAGGCGATCCAGGACGGTGCCTCGGCCTACTTGCGCCGTCAGTTCAAGACGATCGGCATGATCCTGGTGCCGCTGGCGATCATCGTCTTCGTCACGTCGACGGCGATCAAGAAGCCTGATGGCAGCGAGGCGCTGAGCTTCGGGCTGGCCGGTACGTGGCGAACCCTGGCGTTCGTTCTCGGCTGTTTCGCGTCGGGGGCCACCGGCCTGATCGGCATGACGCTGGCCACCCGCGGCAACGTGCGCACCGCCGCAGCCGCCAAGACCGGCTCCATGCCAAAGGCGCTCACGATCGCCTTCCGCACCGGCGGCGTTGCCGGCATGTTCACCGTTGGTCTCGGCCTGCTGGGTGCAACCACGATCATCGCCCTGTTCCAGAACACATCATCGGTCATCCTCATCGGCTTCGGCTTCGGTGGTTCGCTGCTGGCCCTGTTCCTCCGAGTCGGCGGCGGCATCTTCACCAAGGCAGCCGACGTCGGCGCCGACCTGGTCGGTAAGGTCGAGGCCGGCATCCCCGAAGACGACCCGCGCAACCCGGCGACCATCGCCGACAACGTCGGCGACAACGTCGGCGACTGCGCCGGCATGGCCGCAGACCTGTTCGAGAGCTACGAGGTCACCCTCGTCGCCTCGATCATCCTCGGCGTCGCAGCCTTCAAGTCGGTCTTCCCCGACGACCCCAGGAAATGGGTGCTCGGCCTGATGTTCCCGCTGGCAGCCCGCGCCATCGGCGTGGTCGCCTCGATCATCGGCATTTTCTTCGTCAAGGCGAAGGAAGGCGAGACGAACGCGTTGAAGCCGATCAACAAGGGCTTCCTGGTCGCCGGCTCGCTGACGCTCATCGGCACGCTGATCGTCTCGCTCGTGTACGTCGGCAACGACAAGTCGAGCGTTGGCTGGAAGTGCTTCGGCGCCGTCGCCATCGGCCTCGTCCTGGCGCAGCTGATCAGTCGCCTCACCGAGTACTACACGGCCACCCACCACTCGCCCGTGCAGGAGATCGCCGCGGCCGCCGAGACCGGCCCGGCCACGGTCATCCTTGCCGGCACCGCCAGTGGCATGGAGAGCTCGGTCTACGCCGTGCTGGCCATCGCCATCGCGCTTGGCTCCGCCCTTGCACTCGGCGGCGGCAACCTGCAGTTCTCCTTCTACCTCGTCGCTCTCTGCGGCATGGGCATGTTGGCAACGACCGGCATCATCGTCTCGGAAGACACGTTCGGCCCGGTCAGCGACAACGCCGCCGGCATCGCCGAGATGAGTGGCGAGTTCCACGGCGAGCCGCAGCGGATCATGGTCAGCCTCGACGCCGTCGGCAACACCACCAAGGCCGTCACCAAGGGCTTCGCGATCGGCTCGGCCGTCATCGCCGCCGTCGCCCTGTTCGCCAGCTTCATCGAGACTGCGGTCAACGAGTTGCTGCCGCAGGACCAAATCGACGCTGCGTTGCGCACGTCGCGCGGTGTGTTCGACCTGTTGCCGATCAACGTCGCCGACCCGAAGGTGTTCATCGGTCTGCTGATCGGCGGTTCCGTACCGTTCATGTTCAGCGCCCTCGCCATCCGCGCCGTCGGGCGCACTGCCGGCGTGGTGGTGCAAGAGGTCCGCAAGCAATTCGCCGACGGCAAGATCATGAAGGGTGAGAAGGAGCCGGAGTACGGCCCGGTCATCGACATCTGCACCGAAGCCTCGCTGCGCGAACTTGCGACGCCGGCCCTGCTCGCAGTGCTGACGCCGGTCATCGTCGGCTTCGGCATCAACTTCTTCGCCCTCGGCGCGTTCCTGGCGGCGGTCATCCTCGTGGGGCAGTTGATGGCCAACTACCTGTCCAACTCCGGTGGTGCGTGGGACAACTCGAAGAAGTACATCGAAGACGGTCACCACGGCGGCAAGGGCAGCGACCCGTACCGAGCAGCGGTCATCGCCGACACGGTCGGCGACCCGTTCAAAGACACCGCCGGCCCGGCGTTGAACCCGTTGATCAAGGTGATGAACCTGGTGTCGCTGTTGATCCTGCCGGCCATCATCAGCCTGCGCGACAACGACGGCGCCCGCTTCTCGATCGCCGCAGCCGCGCTGGCCGTCCTGATCGGTGCGATCATCTTCTCCAGCCGCAAGGTGAGTTCGATCAGCAACTCGCCCAGCAGCTGATCGCCCGCTTCACCTCGTGCTCGCTCTGTTCGATATCAAAGGTTGGCTCGACAGCGGCGGACTCGCGCTCGCTGCAGCAATCGTCTTCGCCGAGAGCGGTCTGCTGATCGGCTTCTTCCTACCCGGTGATTCGCTGCTGTTCATCGCCGGGTTCCTGTCGTCGTCGGCTGGTGGCAACGTATTGCCGCCGCTTCCAGTGACCGCCGGCGTGATCTTTCTCGCTGCTGTGGCAGGTGACCAGGTCGGCTACCTGTTCGGACGCAAGGTCGGGCCACCATTGTTCGACCGCCCGAAGAGCCGTCTGTTCAATCCGACCAACCTGGCCAAGGCTCACGCGTTCTTCGAACGTCGCGGGCCATTTGCGATCGTGTTGGCCAGGTTCGTTCCGATCGTCCGCACATTCACGCCGATCGTGGCTGGCGTTGCCGAGATGCGATATCGCACGTTCGTCACGTACAACCTGGTCGGCGGGTTTCTGTGGGGCACCGGCATCACCACCCTGGGCTATTTCCTCGGCGAGATCGGGTTCATCGAGAAGAACCTCGAAGTCGCCGCCGTGGTGATCGTCGCCATCTCGCTGCTCCCCGTCGCAAATGAGATTCGACGCCACCGCCGCGACGCCGAGCTGAGGTAGCTCGCAGCCCCGACCCTGCCTTGGGGGAAGCAGAAGCGCACACTTGTGCGCCACGATCCAGCATGGTTGGGCGCGAAAACACGCCTGGGGATACCGAAATCGCGCCCGACCACCTCGGAGAGCAGCGGACCGCAGACCGGCGATCTGGGCGCCACGCTCCTTCACCGGCACAGCTCAGCCAGACGTGTGGCGCCCAGATCCCCAAACGCCAGCGAAACAGCGCACGAAGCTGGCCATCCGGGTCTGGTCGACATCCCCGAGATGCCCGACGACTGCAGGCACGGTTGGCAGTCGAGGCACTAGCTCGTAGCGCCGAGCTCTTCGGGCGCCGGTACTTCCATCCCCCAGCGGAGCATTCCCTGCTCGACGCGATGGATCGCGGTCTCCAAGACCTGCACCCGGGCGAGGCGCTTGTTCTCGCCGGAGATCAGGTCCCAGGGTGCGAGGTGATGATCGGTGCGTTCGAACATCTCCTCGGCGGCGACCGCGTACTGGTCGGCCTTGGTGCGGTTGCGCCAATCCTCCTCGGTGATCTTCCACCGCCGCAGCGGGTCGTTCTCACGATCCTCGAACCGCTTCAACTGCTCCTCGGCGCTGATCTGCAGCCAGAACTTGACGATGATCACGCCCTCCAGCGCGTTGGCTCGCTCGAACTGCACGATCTCCTCGTAGGCACGCCCCCACTGGTCCTCGGTGGCGAACCCTTCGATGCGCTCGACCAACACCCGCCCGTACCAGCTGCGGTCGAACACCGACATCCCACCGAGGCCCGGCACGTAGGGGTAGAAGCGCCACAGGAATGGGTGCCGCTTCTCGTCGAACGTCGGCTTGGCGAACGACGACACGCGGTAGTGCCGGGGATCGAGCGGCTCGACCAGGCGCTTGATCGCGCCACCCTTGCCCGCTGCATCACTGCCCTCGAACACGAACACCAGCCCCGGGCCCAGCTCGCCCGCGCCCATCTGGCCGCCGACGTGCAGGCGCAGGTGCAACAAACGGCGCTGTGCGGCGAGCAGCCGCTCGTCGTAGTCCTTGCGGGGCAGGCGCTGTGTGAGATCCAGTGAGTCGAGGCGTCCCATTCGCCGCCGAGACTACGCACCCCACCCGGTCGGGCGCGATTCCGGTACTCCCACTACTCACATCGCCCCCGGTGGACCTGGTCGGGCGCGATTGCGTCACACGACTGACACGGGGTCACGGGAACCAGACGTGTCGGTGGTCACGTCGAACACCCATGACACACGTGAACACAGCGCATCGAGGAGTACGGATCGCCGCCGTCCTCGTAGCTGTCATCCTCGGCGCAACCGCATGCGGTAGTGACAGCAAGTCGTCGAGCAACACCGTCGACATTGCCAAGCCCGCAGCGACCAAGACCGACTCGGCCAATGGTGATGCCAGTCAGGTTCCAGGCGACACCGGTGCTTCGGGGGAGACACCGACCGCAGAACCCGCGCTCGCACTGCCGTCGATCGATGCGCCGACCAACAGCACACCGAACAAGTACCTGGCGATCGACGTCAGCTACGGCGTCGAGGTCGACGACATCACCAAGGGGATCAACGACGTGGTCACGCTCTCCGACCGCCGTGGTGGTCAGATCTATGAGCGCACGATCAACATCACCGATGACCGATCGTCGAGCGCTTCGTTCGTGATCAAGTTGCCCCCGGAGAACATCGAGGCCGCAATCGCCGATCTCGATGCAATCGGAATCCGGCGCACGGCATCGCAAGGCACCGAGGACGTGACGAGCCAGGTGGTCGACATCGACGCCAGGCTGGTCACCGCTCAGGCCAGCCTCGATCGCGTTCGCAAGTTGCTGGAGGCCGCGACCGACCTCGGCCAGATACTGAGCCTGGAGAGTCAACTCACCGAGCGCGAGACCTTGGTCGAGCAGTACACCGCGATGAAGCGGGCCATCAGCGACCGGGTTTCGCTGGCCACGCTGCGCGTGCAGTTGAGCGTCAGCCCCGAGCCGGTGGCCGCCACGGCCACACCGAAGGCCAAGCAGACCATCGGGCGGGCATTCGAGAACGGTTGGAAGGGCTTCGTCGTGGCGCTGGCCGCGATCATGATCTTCATCGGCTACGCCTCGCCGTTGCTGGTGATCGGCGCCATCGCCGCGGCGTTCGCGCTCCCGTTCAGCCGTCGCCGTCGCCGCCAGGCGGAGCAACGAAATCGATCAGCTGCTCCACCGCCCCCACCAGCTCCGGTCGCAGGTCCGCGAACGTCCGAACGCGATTCCGTAGGCGCGGCCAGAAATCCGTGAGTGACACGCCGAGTGCGGCGCACATGCCCTGCTTCCACTCGACGCTGCGGGGCACGTCAGGCCACTCGGCGAGTTGCATCACCTGCGGGCGGATGCCCGCCCACACATCGACGAAGGGGTGGCCGGTCACCAGCACATGGGGGCCGGCCACCTGTCGCGTGATGCGGTCTTCTTTCGACCCGGTGACCAGATGGTCGACGAGGATGCCGAGCCGGCGCTGCGATGTGGGCCCGAAGCCGGCGACCATGTCGACCAGGCCGTCGATGCCATGCATCGGCTCGACCACGATCGCCAGTTCGGCCAGCTCGTCACCCCAGACGTGCTGCAGCAGTTCGGCGTCGTGGCGACCCTCGACCCAGATGCGGCTGGCCCGGGCGACCTGAGCGCGCTGCGGCGGACCGGCAACCGCGCCACTGTTGGTGCGAGCCGGTGCCTGCGATGATCGCAGTTCGCGCACGAGTGTGACCGGCTTGCCGTCGAGCAGGAAGCCGCCGGGTTTGTAGCGGAACTGCCGGGTCCCGCCCCGCCTGTCGCGCAATGTGACGGCCTCTGCCGTGATCGCGATGATGTCGCCGCAGAACCCGGAGGCGCGATCCTCGACGATCTCGCCGAGTCGCGCCGCGATCGACGGGTACTTCGGCTGGCCTCGCATCTGCTCGAACTCGTCGAGGATGTCGCGGCTCATGTGCCGACAGTACGCCCGAGCCAACCCGTCGGGGTGAGCACCTGGTCCACGTGCACCCCATCGCTTCGGCGATACGGCGCCCGCAGACCAACCGAGTCGACGGGCATTGCCATGGCCTGCGGACGGTACGACGCGCCCCACACGTGCACGCGATGGCCAGGGCCGACGAGCTCGAACACCCCTTCGGTCAGCTCGAGGCGGGCATCGACGTCGCCGGTCTGTTCGTATCCGTGAGCGATCGCGGTCGGGTCGTCCACCGCTCCCCACTCGACGTCGAGGGTCACCGGCACCGGCGACCCGAATGCCCGGCGCCACGCCTCCGTCGGGTCATCCAGCAGCACGCCGTGCGCCTCGTTGCCGATGCTCCATTGCCGGAACGGAAGGTCGCAGGCATGGTCGGCCCACATCTCCGTCGGCTTGATCTCCAACCCGTCGCGCAGCCCGGTTCCGTCGAGTTCCTCGACGTAGAGGTACGGCTCGCCCCGGCGCACCAGACCCGCCCAGTAGTCATAGCGTCGCCCGCGCAGCTCCAACCCGACGAACAGCCCTGCGGTGGCACCGACGTTCCACCCCCACCACCACCACGCTTCGACGGCTACATCGGGGTGACGAGCCTCGTCGGCGGCAGCGAACAGCATCTCGATCCGGCAGACTAGGCGGCCGTGGTCCGCTATCTCAGTCTCGCCTGGATCGATGCATTGTCGCAGGAGGTCGCCAAGAGCGCCGCCCTGGCCGCGCTCGCCGATACCCACCAGATCGGCGTCACCCAGGTCGTGACCGACGGGCCCGAGGGCAACGTGATCTACCACCTGCGTCTCGGCGGTGGCACGGCGTCGTTCGGCGCCGGCCCGGCCGAGGCCGAGGACGTGCGCTTGGAGCAGTCGTGGGCGACCGCTGCGGCCGTCGCCACCGGGGAACTGAACGCGCAGGAAGCCTTCATCAAAGGCCTGATCCGGCTCACGGGCAACCAGCAGAAGCTGATCGAATCGCAACCCGTGTTCGCCGCGCTCGACGCCGTGTTCACCTCGGTTCGCGGACAGACCGAGTACCGCTGAGCCACCGCTGTGCCCGAGCTACCCGAGGTTCAAGCCCACGCCGAGCGGCTGACCGCGCAGTTCTCCGGACACGTCCTGGCCAAGTTCGCGCCGCTGACATTCACCGCGCTGAAGACTGCCGTCCCGCGACCAGAGGTCGCCTACGGGCTGGCGCTGCAGACGGTCGGTCGGCGCGGCAAGTACCTGCTGCTGCGGTTCGAGCCGGTGACCTTCGTGGTGCACCTCATGCAAGGTGGGCGGCTGCTGGTCGACGACAAGCAGTCACTCAAACCACGCAACGGGCAAGCCCGGTTCGTCTTCACCGAGGGCCCGGCGTTGCTGCTGACCGAGGCGGGAACCGAGCGTCGAGCCGGGGTCTGGTGCATCGCCAACGACGCCATCGACGGTCCACCGCTCGACCGGCTGGGGCCGGAGGCGCTCGACAGAGCACCGGCCGCGCTGGCGGCCGCGTTCGCGACGACCAACATGCGCATCCACGGCTACCTGCGCGATCAACACCAGATCGCCGGGCTCGGCCGCATGTTGGCCAACGAGATCTGCCATCGCGCCAAGATCTCGCCGTTCGCGATGACGGGCAAGCTCGGTGCCGCCGGCGCCGAGCTGATCGTCACGGCGATCCACGTGGCCGTCGACGAAGGTCTGACCTACGAACGAACGCGCCCCGACATGAGCTCGTCGAAGGATCGACCCGGCCGCGTTCACGGCCGCGTCGGCGAGGCCTGTCCCGCATGCGGTGACACGATCCGATCCGTCTCGTACAGCGGCTACACGGTGGCGTACTGCCCGACGTGTCAGACGGGGGGCAAGGTGCTGGCCGACAACACCACGTCGCGCTTTCTCAAGTAACCGGCGCCGAACAGTCGTACCGCTATACGCTCGGAGGAATGCCCGTTCACCTCCGCGCCGAGGCCTCCGACTACGCCCCTGCGGTGCTGGTTCCCGGCGACCCCCGCCGAGCCACGTACATCGCCCAGACGTTCTTCGACCCGGGGGCCCGCTGCGTCAACGAGGAGCGCGGCATGTTGGGGTACACCGGCACCTTCAAGGGCAAGCCGATCAGCGTGCAGTCCGTCGGCATGGGTTGCGCCAGCGCGGCGATCTACTACAGCGAGCTGATCCAACTCGGCGCGACACGGATCATCCGGGTCGGCACCGCCGGCGGGCTGGCCGACGGGTTGCAGATGGGCGACACTGTCATCGGGCTCAGCGCCACCGCCGACGACCCGATCGTCGGTCACCTCACCAACGGCGAACCCCACGCGCCGACCGCGTCATGGTCGTTGATCGAGTCCAGCGTCGAGCTGTCGCGCGCCGGCGGTGCAACGGTGCACGTCGGCCCCATCGTGTCGAGCGCGCTCTTCTACGATCCCCGCCCCAACATGAGGCAGCACTGGAAAGAGCGTGGTCATCTCGCGGTCGAGATGGAGGCCGCGGTGCTGTACACCTTGGGCGCCATTCACCACATCGAGACGCTGTGCATGGTGACGATCAGCGATCTGATCGCCGCCGAGGAGGGCACCTCGCAGCGCATCTCCGACGAGGACCTGCAGCGTGGCGTCGACAAGATGATGATCGTGGCCTGCGCCGTCGCCGTCGCCGACCTGACCTGATCTCCGCCGACTGGTGACGCGTTCGGCAACGTTCACCGTGCGCCGCGTGCGTTCGTGTCCGGTGTGATGTCTCGAGCGGCAGAGGCTTCGTTCGGCGCTCGTCACGCGATAGTAGGTGCCGGCGAATCTGTGCCGTTGTTCTCGGTGGTTATCGAGCCGATCAAATCGCTCGATTTCGCATTGGGTTCGAATCTCATGCCGCAACGATGTCGATGAGGTGCTCGATCCCGACGAGGTCTGCGGCGTTGCGGGTGTACAGGCGGGCAGCGTGGGCGTGCGCTGTCGCCGCGATCAACAGGTCCATCACCCGCGAGCGCGGTTGGCGGCCGCGGCTGGCGACTGCGGCAGCAAGTTGCCCATAACTGGCCGCCACCTCGTCGTCGACCGGTAACGCATCGAAGTTGCGTTGGAGGTCCGTGAGCCTTCGAAGTCGTTCGGCCCGGATAGCCGCGTCAGCTGTGACGAGTACGCCGAAATGCAACTCGGCCAGTGAGACGGCACTGATCGCAAGTTCGCCCTCCAGCTCGGCGACATCAGTGGCGAGTAACACGCTGGTATCAAGAATTGCCTTCATCGTCGCGCTCCCACGGGTTCGCCAAGGACTGATCTATCAGGTCGCGGTCGCGGTCCCAGTCTGGGTCGGGTCGGCCGCCGAACAGGTCTGCGATGTCGGCCCATCTCTGCCATCGTCGAGGAGCGGCGGGGACCAAACGAGCGGCGAGACGGCCAGCAACCGTGATCTCGATCTCCTCTCCATCCTCGACCCGTCGCACGAGGTCAGATGCATCCTGACGGAGCTCTCGGAGGCCCACGGTGGTCATTCCACCAATGGTAGCACAAGTGCTACAGTTCTCGGCGAAGATGCGGCAAAGACTGGCTCGGCGGCACGACTAGATCAGACCCAGTTCCTTCACCGCGTCGCGCTCTTCGGCGAGCTCGGCGACGGAGGCGTCGATCTTGGCGCGCGAGTAGTCGTCGATGTCGAGGCCCTGCACGATCGAGTACACCCCGCCCTTGCAGACGCAGGGGAACGACGAGATCAGGCCTTCGGCAACGCCGTACGAGCCGTCGGACGGAATCGCCATCGACACCCAGTCACCTTCTGCGGTGCCCTGCGTCCATGTGCGGATGTGGTCGACCGCAGCGTTCGCGGCAGACGCGGCCGACGATGCGCCGCGGGCCTCGATGATCGCGGCGCCCCGCTTGGCCACCGTGGGGATATAGGTGCCGTCGACCCAGGCGTGGTCGTTGACCAACTCGTAGGCGTTCTTGCCGGAGACCTTGGCATGGAACAGGTCGGGGTACTGCGTCGCCGAGTGATTGCCCCAGATGGTCATGTTGGTCACGTCGTTGACCGTCGTTCCCGTCTTGACAGCCAGCTGGCTGATCGCCCGGTTGTGGTCGAGGCGGGTCATCGCCGTGAACCGCCCCGGGTCGAGGTCGGGAGCGTTGCGCTTGGCGATCAGCGCATTGGTGTTGGCCGGGTTGCCGACGATGAGAATCTTGACGTCCTTCTTGGCACTCTTGCTCAGTGCCGCGCCCTGCGGCTTGAAGATCCCTCCATTGGCACTCAGCAGATCGCTGCGCTCCATGCCGGCCTTGCGCGGCATCGCCCCGACCAGCAGGGCGACGTCGGCGTCACCGAACGCGACGTGGGCATCGTCGGTGCACACCACATCGGCCAGCAACGGGAACGCGCAGTCGTCGAGCTCCATCTTCACGCCACCGAGGGCCCCGAGTGCGGGGGTGATCTCCAGCAGCTGGAGGATCACGGGGGTGTCCGGCCCCAGCATCGAGCCGGAGGCGATGCGGAACAGCAGGCTGTAGCCGATCTGACCGGCAGCTCCGGTGACGGCAACGCGAACAGGTGTAGTCATGCGAGCGAGCGTAGGTCGCAGGTCGCGTGGACCGAAAACCGGTCAGGTCGGCAGACCGAGCGCCTGCAGGACGATGTCGCGGTAGAAGGTCTTTGCCATGTCGTCGCTGAGGTGAATCCCATCGTTGGAGAGGTGGTCGGCGATCTCGGCGGCACGGGCCTCCCAGTCGAGCACGACGACGTTCGGATAGCTCTCGGGCAAGGCGCGGATGATCGCGTTGTTTCCTTCGATCCACGGCCTCGATGCCCTGACGGTCAGCATCACGACACGCGGCACACCGGTCAGTTCCTTGAGGATCGCGTCGTACTGCTCGCGGGTGACGGTGCCGTTGGTGCCGAGCTGGATCACCACACCCAACTTGATGTTGTACTTCGTCTTGGCGATGTTGAGCTGCTCGAGCTCCCAGTCGGGCCCTTTCGACACTTCGGCGATGGTCTTGATGCCGCGCGCCTCGAGCACCTGCGCGGCACCCAGCATCACCGATTCTCCGAGGGCGAGGATCGGGATGTCTTGCAACACGGTGGTCGGCGGCGCGCTCGAGGGAGGTGGCGGCGGGACCGTCTGGCCGGGTAGCACGCTCGCCGCAATGCTGCTGGCGATCGACGGCTGCACCGTCGCCGGAGCGTCGGTCGCGACCACGTTCACCACCACACCGCGACCGGCCTGACTGTCGCACTCGACCTGGCCGACGCATTGGTTGTCGGCCATCGCGATGCTGACGCCGGCAAAACCGACGAGCGCGGCGCTGACGATCCCGAACCCGGCGACGCGTTGGCGCCGCTTGTACGCCGCAGCGGTGCGCGGCCGTCGATCGCCGCGCAGCCATTCGCCCAGCCGGCCTTGCCGGATGGGGGTCTCGATGAAGCGGAAGCTGGCCTCGGTGATCGGCAGCGTGATCGCCATCGCCAGCAGCCACTGCGTCTTCGTCATCGGCACGCCGGCCTGACCGCGGATGATCTGATAGATCGGCCAGTGGTACAGGTACATGCCGTAGCTGCGGGTGCCGATGTAGTTGAAGATCCGGTTGCCCAACAGCCGGCCCATCATCGCCCGCTGGTGTGTCACCGCGGCGATCACCATCAGCGTCGCCAGGCCGGTCAGGAAGAACCCGCCGCGAAACAGCCATGGGTTGAATCGGATTCCGGTCGAGTGACCGTCACCCGACAGCGTGAGCTTCCACACCAGGAGGCCAAGCAAGGCGAGGCCGAGGAGCGCCAGCAGATCGAGTTGCCGGGCCTTGTTGCGCACCCTGCCGCGCATCAACGCCATCGGTCGCCACACCATCGCGAACGCGGCACCCATCATCAGTCCACCGGCGCGGCTGAACGTGCCGAGGTACAACGCCTCGTTGATGCTGACGCAGCGACCGAACAAC
>JANMNE010000056.1:0-42255 GCA_031373785.1 Ilumatobacteraceae bacterium | reverse complement strand
GGCGATCGAGGCGTACTTCGAATCCTCCGACGAGGTGCTCGCCAAGTTGCGGTCGACCGCTCGGCACGACATGGCCGACCGGCTCGAATCGATCGGTCGCGATGTGCGGGTCAGCTTCGCCTATCAGGATGCCCCGCTCGGGCTCGGTCACGCAGTCGGATGTGCCGCCGACGCGGTGGGCGACGAGCCCTTTGCGGTGATGTTGCCCGACGAGCTGATGGGTGATTCCTCGTTGCTCGATCAGATGGCCAGGCTGTGCGAGTCGAGCGGGGGCAGCGTGGTCGGCCTCAAGCGGGTCCCTCGCGATCAGGTCAGTTCGTACGGCGTGATCGACCCGTCGACCGAGCTCGACGATGCCGGCGTCATCGGAATCCGCACCATGGTCGAAAAGCCGAGCATCGACGACGCACCGAGCGACCTCATCATCATCGGTCGCTATGTGTTGACGCCCGATGTGTTCGACAAGATCGAACGCTTGCAGCCAGGAGCCGGCGGCGAGATCCAACTCACCGATGCCCTGAAGGTGCAGGCCGCCAACGGCTCGTTCCACGGTGTGCTCTCGACGATTCGCCGCTACGACACGGGAACGCCGCTCGGGTGGTTGAGCGCGGTGGTCGACATCGCCCTCGACCACCCGACGATCGGCGCCGACTTCGACGCGTTCTTGCGCGATCGGCTCAGCTGACCCGTCGGAATCTGTCGGGGTAGTCGATCAGCAGACCGTGCTGATCGACGTCGAACTCCACAGCATGATCGCCGTCCGTGAACGCCCACCGATGGGTGTCGAGGCGCACGTATCGATGGGTCACGGCGCGCACCTCGAGCGTCTCGACATCGATGGCCACCACGGGGAGCTCGGCGCTGTCGCCGACGTGCAGCGGCAGTCGTCTGATCGGCAACGAATGGGTGAGGGGCGTGCACGGCAGCCCGACGTCGTAGCAACCGTCGAGCTCGACGCGATGGGCACCGTTCATCTCGCCCCACCGCGCCGTGCCGTCGGTGGCCAACCAGAGGTCGGGATCATCCAGATCGCGAAACAACAGGAACTGGCGCACCTGCCATGACGCGGTCAAGCGCACGACGTATTGCACCCGTTCTCGGGCAACCTGGCCACTGATCGTCCAGCCCTCGTTCTCCCAGCGGAAGTCGGTGACCTCGTCGCTCTCGCCATCCCACGTGGCCCACCGCGCTGTGTGACCGCTGGCGGGCAGCGCGGTGTAGTTGCTCACCGCTGAAACGGTACCGTTCGGGTCGTGATCAGCGAACGTGAGGCTCGCCAGTACGTACTCGAGCGTTGCGTCGTCGGTGGGGTGGTCGAGGTGTCGATCGCCGAATCGATCGGCGCGGTCCTGGCCCAGGCCGTGGTCGCCGCCGAAGATGTTCCACCCTTCGTCAACTCGGCTGTCGACGGCTATGCGGTGCGGGCAGCCGACACCGCAGACGCTCCCACGCGTCTGCGCGTCGTCGGTGAAGTTGCGGCAGGCTGGTCGACCGATCGGGTCGTCGGGCCCGGCGAGGCGATCCGCATCATGACCGGTGCGCCGATGCCTGCCGGTGCCGACGCGTCGGTGATGGTCGAAGACACCGAACGCGTCGACGGTGACGAGGTGATGATCCACCGATCGGTGTCGACGGGAGCCTCGGTGCGCGGGGTTGGTGAGGATGTGCACGTCGGCACGGAGCTGTTCACCGCCGGCACCACGGTGCGCCCTGCGGTTGCGGGCGTACTGGCCAGTATCAATGCCAGGCGGGTGCGCGTCGTGCGTACGCCGCGGGTCGCAGTTCTGTCGACCGGTGACGAACTCATCAACGACGGATCCGCGCTGCAGCCCGGCCAGATTCGCGAGAGCAACAAGACCATGCTGTTACCACTGGTCACCGAAGCGGGTTGCGAAGCAATCGATCTCGGCGTGGTCCGCGACGACGAGGCGGCCCTCGAGGTCGTCCTACGCGACGCAGCGGCCAACTACGACGCGATCGTCACGAGCGGTGGGGTCAGCATGGGTGAGTACGACGTCGTGAAGGCCGTGCTCTCGCGCATCGCCGACATGCGCTGGATGCAGATCGCGATCAAACCAGCCAAGCCCTTCGCGTTCGGGTTGCTCGATTCGGGGGGCCGGCGCACACCGATCTTCGGGCTGCCCGGCAACCCGGTGAGCTCGATGGTCAGCTTCGAGCTGTTCGCCCGCCCGGCGTTGCGCAAGATGATGGGTCACACGGCGCTCGATCGCACCACGGTCGTCGCGGTCGCCGACGACGGGTTGCCACGCCGGGCCGATGGCAAGACCCACTACGTGCGTGTGTTCGGCGGTTTCGGCGACGACGGGCGCTACCACATCGGTTCCGTCGGGGCCCAGGGAAGCCACCAGTTGGCGGCCACCTCGCTGGCCGACGCGATCGCGATCGTCCCCGACGGTGATGGCATCGAACCCGGCGGCTCCGTCGCCACGATGCTGCTGCCGATAGCCTGACGACCATGGATTTGGTCGATCCCTTCGGACGCACCATTCGTGACCTGCGCATCTCGGTCACCGACCGCTGCAACTTTCGCTGTACGTACTGCATGCCGGAAGAGGGCATGGTGTGGGTGCCACGCAGCGAGGTGTTGACGTTCGAAGAGATCGAGCGGCTGGCACGGATCTTCGTCGAGCGGTTCGAGGTCGACGGATTGCGCCTCACCGGTGGCGAGCCCACGGTGCGCGCCCACCTTCCGGTGCTGGTCGGCAAGCTCGCCGCGTTGCGAGTGCCCTCATCGTCTCGCTCGCCACGCGCAGGCCGCGCCCCCGATCTCGGCCTGACCACCAACGGGGCCACGTTCCGGCTCGTGGCGCACGAGTTGCGCCAAGCGGGACTCGATCGGGTCAACGTCAGCCTCGACACGCTGCACGCCGACCGGTTCCTGCAGATGACGCGACGCGACGAGCTGGTCCGGGTGCTCGATGGCATCGAGGCAGCCAAGGAAGCCGGGTTCTCCCCGGTCAAGATCAACGCAGTTGTCCAGCGCGGTGTCAACGACGACGAGATCGTCGACCTGGCCCGCTTCGGGCGCGATCATGATGTCGAGGTTCGGTTCATCGAGTTCATGCCGCTCGACGCCGGCGGGCACTGGGTCAACGACCAGGTCGTGACCCAGGACGAGATCGTGGCGGCGATCGACGAGGTGTTCCCGCTCGAGCAGATGACCTCGCGGGGTGCGGCCCCGGCTGATCGCTGGAGATACCTCGACGGGCGTGGCACCGTTGGCGTGATCCCTTCCGTCTCCAAGCCGTTCTGCGGTGACTGCGACCGTGTGCGGGTGACGGCCGATGGCCAGTTCCGCACCTGCCTGTTCGCGACCACCGAGTTCGACTTCCGCAAGTTGATGCGCGATGGCGCCGACGACGACGCGGTGGCCGCAGAGATCCAGCGAGCCGTGGGCACGAAGTGGGCAGGTCACCAGATCAACCAGGTGAACTTCGTGAGGCCGAAGCGGACGATGAGCCAGATCGGCGGCTGACTTGGTCGTCGGTCGCTGGCCGGTTGCGGTCACCGTTGTCGCCGCGCTCGGTGTCGCTGGCGTCGCCGCCGCAGTGCCTACCACGATCTCGACCGGCGCCACCGCGAGCGTGCCGGCGAAGCGGCTGCGGCCGCCGGGCCCCAGAATCGGGGATTGCTCGATCTTCCCGGCGAGCAATGCGTGGAACCGGGAGATCGCCTCGGCGCCGCTGCATCCGCTGAGCGCGCAGATCATCGCTCACATCAATTCGGTCGGTGGCAAGTTCGTGCATCCCGATGTCGGGTCGACGTTCGGCATCCCGTTCGTGGTCGTGCCCGCGTCCGAGCCGCTCGTGCCCGTGACGTACGACCCCTACGGCGACGAGAGCGACCCGGGACCATTCCCGATCCCGCTTACTGCCCCGGTCGAGGCGGGCAGCGACGCGCACGTGTTGGCGCTCCGGCAAGGTACGTGCGAGTTGTTCGAGTTGTTCGGCGCCCAATCGACACCGACCGGTTGGCTCGCGCAGTCTGGTGCGAAGTTCGACCTCAAGACGGGTGTGTTGCGCACGATCGGCTTCACCAGCGCCGACGCCGCGGGGTTGCCGATCCTTCCCGGCCTTGTTCGCTACGACGAGGTGGCCGCCGGTCTCATCGACCACGCCATCCGGGTCACGTTCTCGAAGACCCAGCGCGGCTTCGTGCTGCCGGCGACCCACTTCGCGTCGAACAGTTCCGACGCGACGCTGCCGGCAATGGGGATGCGGCTGCGCCTGAGCGCCAGCTTCGACATCGGCTCGCTGACAGGTCAGGCCAAGATCATCGCGACAGCCATGCAGCGGTACGGCTTGATCGTCGCCGACAACGGCAGCAACTGGTTCTTCCAGGGCGCTCCCAACCCCGGATGGAATGACAGCGACCTCGATCAACTGAAGCGGATTCCCGGTAGCGCATTCGAGGTTGTCGACACCGGCGCGGTGCAGCCGGGCTGACCAGGACGCTGGTGTCGGGTCAGACCTGCCCGCGTTTACTAGAGTGATCACCTAGATGAGCGACCTGGCGTTCTCCCACCTCGATCCCATGGGACGGGCGCGCATGGTCGACGTCACGCCCAAGGACCCGACCCACCGTCGAGCCGTTGCGCGCTGCAAGGTGTTCATGGCCCCCGAGACCACGGCGGCCATCGCGAACCGCGAGGTCAACAAGGGCGATGTCTTGGCAGTCGCCCGCGTCGCTGCGATCCAGGCCGCCAAGCGCACCAGCGACATGATCCCGCTGTGCCATCCGTTGCTGGTTGGTTCGGTGCACGTCAACTTCGAGATCGGCGACGACCACGTGGCCATCGAGTCCCAGGTCGACACCGTTGACCGCACCGGGGTCGAGATGGAGGCGCTGCATGCGTGCGCGATCGCGGCGTTGACCATCTACGACATGTGCAAGTCGGCCGACCGCGGGATGGTGATCGGCGAGCTGGCGTTGTGGGAGAAGACCGGGGGGCGGTCGGGAACCTACCGGCGACCTGATAACGTGTCAGCCAGTGTTACGAATGTAGTAGATTCGTAATGAAACAGCGCCCTCGGTTAATGTCGTGTTTGCCGGCGTGGCACCTCAGAAGGAATCGTGAACAGATGTCTGACAAGGGAATCGCGTAGTCGATGAGCAAGATCGTTTTATTGGCTGTCCTCGCTGCGTGGGCCGCCGTCTTAGTCCCACCGCTCCTGCGCTCTCGAGTCGAGAATCGACCGAATTCATCGGTCACCGACTTCCGTCGCCAGCTCTCCACGCTGCAGCGTGCGGTGCCGACTCGAACCATGGTGCCGATGCGTTCGATGGGTCGCCCGCTGGCGTCACCGTCACCGCTGTCGCGTCCGGCGGCGCCGGGTCGCCCCGGCCAGATGCACCGCAGCGCCGCGGCCGCCGTGGCCGGCCAGCGCATGCACGCCGCGACGATCGATCGCACCACCGGTCAACACCGCCAGGCCCACCTGCACAAGGTCAGCCAGCGCGAACTCGTCCGTCGCCGTCGGGCCAACGTCTTCTTCATGCTGGTGCTCGTCACCGGTGTCACCGCCTTCCTGGCGGCGACCACCAAGGCCAACTCGATGGTCTACGCGTTCACCTTCTCGTTCATCTCGCTGTGCTGCTACTGCTACAAGCTGGTGCAGATCCGGTCACTCGAAGTCGACCGCGACGCCGACACCAACTGGTTCAACGCCGCCTGAGTTTGTCCGTGGTCGCGCTGCGACCGCACCGCTACACTCAGGATCTCCAACGGGGGTGTAGCTCAGTTGGCAGAGCGCAACAATCGCACTGTTGAGGCCCGGGGTTCAATTCCCCGCACCTCCACCCGTTAGATCCGATCACGAGCCGGTGCCGCCGCGGCGACATCGGCTCGTTTCGCGCTCGGTCAGCCGTTGCGTGGTGGCAGGCCGATCGCCAGGCGCATTGCATCGACGGTCGCGTAGTAGGCATCGTCTTGCAGGTCGAGCGCATCGAGGATGTGATCCTGGCCGGCTCGGGTCGCCGGTGCGGCAGCGCACTGATCGAGGAGGTCGAGCAGCGCAACGCGCTGTGCCGAAGCGGCTTGGGCCTCGTCGAGCGCATCCGGCGGCCAGGCGATGACGCTCATCCGGTCGTTCCACTCGCGTTCGAGCGTGGCCGTCACACGCTGGCCGTCTCCACGACGGTCGTGGAGCGGCCGCAGTTGGGTGCTACGTCGCGTTCAGTTGGGCGACGAGTTCGTCGGGGATCGCCCACGTGACCCGCTTCTCTTTCGGTGGGCCTGCACCGGCGTTGTCGAAGACCAGGTGCGTGGCAAGCACGGTCGCCGGAGCGGCACACGATGGTCTCGGCCCGCCGCGCCGCTCGTCGCCCGGCGCCAGCAGGCTGAGGGTGCCCTCGTTGAACGACAGCGATAGCACCGAGTCTTCCTGCTTGAACGTCGAGGTCGTCAACCAGGCCCCACCCGTCGGATTGCCCGAGCAGCGAAGTTGGAACTGTGGGGACGGGACGTCGGCCGACGTCGTGTTCTCGGCGCGCACGGTCAGGGTCAGGAACGGCCCATCCACGTCGGATTCGATCACGGGGTTGCTGACCGTGACCTTCAGATCGCCGAGTGCTGCGGGGTCCCCGAACGTTCCCGGCGAGCCGGCGGCCGTGGTGGGCCGCACCGAGCCGACCGTCTCCGGCGCCACCGATGTGTCGGACTCGCCAGACGAGGAACACGACCATGTCGCCATCACGAGGACCACGACTGCGACGCTGCGTCTCGACAAGGTGCGCATCGCACAAACGTAGCTGGGCCCATCCATTCGGCGTCGGCTCGTGCGCCCCGCGGTTCGGGTGCGACGATGACCGGCATGGCCATCGACTTCACCCTCTCTCCTGAACTGGAAGACATCCGGCTGCGCGTCAGGACCTTCGTCGACGACGTGGTGAAGCCCGGTGAGGCGAAGATGGCTGATCCCGAGCGAATGGACCGCAAGGAGTACCTCTCGCTGCTGATGAGCATGCGTCAGGCGGCCAAGGACGCCGGCCTGTGGCTTCCGCAGATGCCGAAGGAGTGGGGTGGCATGGGGCTCGGCCACGTCGAGTTGGCGATGGTGCAGGCCGAGGCGGCCAAGGCCTCGTACGGCCCGTTCGTGTTGAACTGCCAGGCGCCCGACGAGGGCAACATGCACACCCTTTTGCACTGGGCCACGCCGGAACAGAAAGAGAAGTACCTGCGACCGTTGTGCGACGGCTTCAAGATGAGTTGCTTCGCGATGACCGAGCCCGAGGTCGCGGGCAGCGACCCCACGCTGATTCGCACCACAGCGGTGCGCGACGGCGGCGAGTGGGTCATCAACGGTCACAAGTGGTTCATCTCCAACGCTCGCCGCGCTGCCTTCGCGATCCTGCTGGCGCGCACGGAGGACAACCCCGACCTGCCACAGGCCGCAAACACGGCGTTCATCGTCGACATCCCCTCGCCGGGCTGGAACCGGGTGCGCGAGGTCGAGACCATGCACGGCGGAACCGGCCACAGCGAGATCGTGATCGAAGACCTGCGCGTGTCGAACGACAACATGCTCGGCGGTCGCGGTCAGGGTCACCTGCTGGGTCAGTACCGTCTCGGTCCGGCCAGGCTGGCGCACTGCATGCGCTGGATCGCCCAGGCCGAAACCGCTCTCGACATGATGGTCGACCGATCGCTGTACCGGTACGCACACGGCTCGGTGCTGGCCGAGAAGCAGGGCATCCAATGGATGATCGCCGACTCGACGATGGAGTTGTACCAAGCCAAGTTGATGGTGCTCCATGCCGCCTACCGCATCGACCAGGGCCTCGACTTCAAATCAGAGGTGTCGATGGCCAAGCACTTCGTGGCCAACATGCTCGGCCGTGTGATCGACCGTTCGATCCAGGTCCACGGCGCGCTCGGTTACTCGACCGACACGCCGCTGGCCAGCATGTATCAGCATGCTCGCTGGGCTCGCTTCGCCGACGGCGCCGACGAAGTGCACCAGATGCGCATCGCCCAACGAACGATCGCTGCCTATCGCGACCACGGCTCGACCCGCACCGCCACGGGCGATCTGCCCGTATAGCGAGCCCGTGTGGAGTCGTTCGAGGTAGGCAGGTGGGCGCGATGAACTCCACAGGAGGCTGCGGGACTCAGCTGGGGGGGAGCAGCACGTCGCCGATCACGTGGATGATGCCGTTGCTGGCGACAACATCGCCTGCTGCGATCGGCACGCCATTGATCGAGACCGTGTCGCCATCGCGTGTGACGGTCAAGTCGATGCCGGCGACGGTGGTCAGCTTGCCCGGCTTCAGATCGGCGAGCTTCAACGCACCGGGAACGACGTGATACGTCAACACCGTGGTCAACAACTTGCTGTCGTCCTGGACGGAGTGCAGGGCCTCGACCGGCAGCTTCTTGAAGGCAGCGTCGGTGGGCGCGAAGACCGTGAATGGCCCGGTGCCACGCAACGTCTCGACCAGCCCGGCGTCGACGACGAGGCCGGCCAACTCGGTGAAGACGCCCGCCGTCAAGGCGGTGCCGACGATGTCGGTGAGCTGGGGCGCTGCGGTGGTGGTCGTGGTCGGCGCCGCAGCGCTGGCGATGGTGGTCGTCGCGACGGCGTCGCTCTGGTCACTACTGCAGGCTGCGCCTCCGACGGCGAACGTCAGGACGGCGATGATGGTCACACGGAACGAGGAGGTCACACAGCCGAAGGTACTGATGCGCTGACGACCTGGAGAGAGGCGCGGGACCTGTGGGCTCGGGACAAAGGTCCCGATCGAAGGGCCCGATTCAGTGCACCAACAGCGGCTGGGCTGCCGGGACCTGCCAGTCGGCCGGCATCTTCGAGAAGTTGAAGAAGGGCTCCTCGTCGCCAGCAGCCACGGCATCTTCGATCTGGTCGTAGAAGCCTCGGCCGGTCTCTTCTGCAAAGGTGATGTGCACCTCGTCGGCGTCGCCGAGCGACGGGCGCTGCACGTACTCGGGGAAGCTCGCCTCGGCCGCGTCGCCCTCGGAGTAGCCGCGTGCGAACATCTGCTTCAACACGCCGAATCCGTCGTTGCGCACCAGCGTGCCGCCCCGGGCCGAGCCGCCGAGGTCGCGCATGTGGGACTGGAACTTCTCGAGATCGTGGGTGTCGTAGGCCACGTGCTGGCAGGCGTGATCGCCGTGACGATCGACGAACTTGGTGACCTGTGATTTCTTCGCCCGGTCGATGCCTTCGATCAGGGCGACACCGAAATCGCCGAAGTCGATGCACCAGATCTTCATGCTGCTGTCGGGATCGCCGGGACGAACGTCGTCGATGCGATTGATCAGGGTGCCGCCTTCGACCTCGATGTGGAACCACGCCCACTTCTCGATGGTGCCTGCCTCGCAGGCGTAGGTGATGTGATCGACCTTCTTGATGAACGACATGGGCACCATGAAACCAAGATGATCAATGGAGATCAAGAGCCGTGATCAGTATGGCGTATCATTCGACGCATGTTGTGCAATGTGCTCCACAGGCAGTGCTCCTTGCGCTGTGCAGGTGCTCACCTTGGATGATCGGTCCGCCACCCTCGATTCGCTCGATCGGCGCCTGATCGGCCGGCTGCGTGTAGCGCCACACTCCACGGTCTCCGATCTGGCCCGCGTGCTCGACTGCGCGAGGGGCACGGTGTTGACCCGATTGCGCCGTCTGGAGGACCGCAAGGTGATCGTCGGCTACGGCCCCGACATCGATCCGACCGCCGCCGGCCTGGGCGTGCTGGCCTTCACCACGCTGGCCATCTCGCAGGGGTCACACACCCGCGTGGTCGCTCATCTGCGCACGATCCCCGAGATCCTCGAGATCCACACCGTGACCGGCTCCGGCGACCTGCTGGTGCGCATCGTTGCCCGGTCCAACGACCACCTCCACCTGATCCTGCAGCGCGTCGTCTCGTCGCCGGATGTCAATCGCACCGAGACGCAGTTGGCGCTCAGCAGTACGGTGCTGCGAACGATCGCCGACCTCGTCGCCGACGTGTCGTAGCCCGAGTCACTCGGTGTATGGCCAGGCAAGCCGAGTGTTGCGCTACTCGCAGCCGATGCCGTCGTTGTTTCGATCCAACCCGTAGATGTCTGAACCGATCACGCGTACCGGACCGCGCACGTACGACGGCCCGTTCCCGCTCCCGCCAGCACAGTCCACATCGGAGTCGACCGGCACACAGGGTGTGTAGTTGGGATCGCAGTCATTCGTGGGAGCGACGGTTGGAGGAGCTGTCGGGGCTGCGGCAAGAGGAGTCGTGACAGTCACGATCGGAGGAGCCGGTAGAGGTGAAATCGGAGGAGCCGTGGGGGGTGCGGTTGGGGGAGCAGTAGGAGCGACGGTCGCAGGCACTGTTGGAAGCCCGGTCGCAGCGACCGTTGGAGGTGTAGTCGGGAGAGCTGTGGGAGCGACGGTTGGAGAGACCGTCGTGTCCGGCGTCGGAGAAACCTTGGGAGTCGGCACTGTCGCCAGAGAGTCGGCGTTCACCGCAGCGACCACCCCTTTGTTGCCCTTCTCAGGCGGGTTGGCCGCGCCGATCGCACCAACTCCAAGCACTGGGAGGGCAATCCATGCCCACAACGGCACCTTGAGCCACTTCTTCCTCGGCCACGCCGGGGCGCGATCGCGGACCACGGATGCAAACTCGCTGGAATCTGCGCTCGGGGGAGACGGAGGCGGAAAGAAGTTGCTCATGGAGACTCACCTTCTGTATCGGCCACTCCAGGGCCGCAAGAGAGGGTTTGTCCACACGCCGATGGCTCGTAGCCCGAGTCAAGCGGTGATGCCGAACACGGCACGGAAGCGGTCGAGGTTCTCGACCGATGGTCGCAGCGGGTCGTAGTCGGCCTCGGGCAGCGGCTGTACGACGTCCCAATGCTCGGCCATCATCCCGTCAGAATCGAAGCGAAGGAAATCGGCGATCACGACGGCCGGCAGCAGCTTGTGCAGGATCACGAAATCACCACTCCCGAACAGATGGATCGGTCGCCAGTCGCGACGCCCCGGACGTTTCCAAGCAACCTCGTGGAGGTAGTGACGGAGCCCCTCGCGACCTTGCCCGATGCCGGGAGTGTGTTGGATGTACCCCTCGGCGACATAGCGGTCGACCAGCGTCAGATCGTCGCCGTGCATGCAGTCGCCCATGAAGTGCAGGACGACCCGTTCGTTGTCGGTGAGGTCGGTGCGCTGACGTGGATCCCACGGATTGTCGAACATGGTCGGAGAGTTTCCCAGAGCTACGGTGTCGCCACGAATCTGAAAGGGGAGCAGTGAGGGCAGCGGTTGCGACCGGCATCAACGAGACCGAGCCACTGTCGATGCTCGAACTGCGCGACGACTGGCCCGAACCGATCGCACCGGATGGTCACACGCTCGTGCGGGTGGCGACCACGTCGATCAACATGCACGACCTGTGGTCGATGCGCGGTGTCGGCGTGCGTGCCGATCAGTTCCCGATGGTGCTCGGTTGCGACATCGCCGGTTGGGACGACCACGGCAACGAGGTGGTCGTGTCGGGCTCGTTCGGCAATCCCGATGTCGGTCACGGTGATGAATCGTTCGACCCCGGCCGGGCCCTCGTGTCGGAGCGCTTCCCGGGGTCGTTCGCCTCGCACACGATCGTGCCGACGCGCAACCTGGTACCGAAGCCGGCGTACATGTCGCTGGAGGAAGCCGGTTGCATCACCGTCGCCTGGACGACGGCGTACCGCATGCTGTTCACGCGTGGGCACGCCGAGCCGGGCGAGACGGTGTTGATCCAGGGCGCCGGTGGTGGCGTCGCGACGGCGGCCGCCGCGCTGGCCCGGGCAGCGGGGCTACGCGTCGTCGTCACGAGCCGCTCGGCCGACAAGCGCGAGCGGGCCCTGCAGTTGGGTGCGCACGAGGCGGTCGAGACAGGGCAGCGTCTGTCGGCCCCGGTCGACATCGTCATCGAGACGGTCGGCGAAGCGACGTGGAAGCACAGCCTCCGCAGCGTGCGACCTGGCGGCCGGGTCGTCGTGTCGGGCGCGACCACGGGCGACCCTGCTGCGGACCTGGCCAGGATCTTTTACCGGCAGATCTCGATCATCGGCGTCAGTGGCGCCAGTCGTGTGGAGACCCAGCAGCTGCTGCGGTTCATGGAGGCAAGCGATCTTCATCCCGTGATCGATTCGGTGTATTCGTTCGATCAGCTCCATGCCGCGTTCGAACGAGCGCAGCAGCCGGACCTGTACGGCAAGGTCGTCGTGCGAGTGGGTGAGTCGTGAGCCCGTTGCTGCCCGCGCTGACCGGTGATCTGGGCGACCACCGAGCGGCACTGAGCGTCGATGGAAGCGCCGTGTCGTGGGCTCAGTTGACCCGGCGTGCAGGAGCGGTCGCCCAACGCCTCGCGGGCATGCCTGCTGTCGCGCTGCGGGCGACGCCGACACTCGACACCGTGGTCGGGGTGGTCGCCGGTTTGATGGCCGGCGTGCCCGTCGTGCCGATGCCTGCCGACGCCGGGCCGATGGAGCGTGAGCACATGCTGCGCGACTCCGGCGCCGCAGCGACGGTCGGTGACCCGCTGTGGCCCGAGGTCACGCTGCCGCAGGTGTCGATCGGCGGCGAGTCCGATTGGGCCGGCGGCGAGCCGGCGATCGACGCTGCCGCGCTGATCATGTACACCTCCGGCACGACGGGTCTGCCGAAGGGCGTCGTGCTGTCGCGCCGCGCGGTAGCCGCGGATCTCGACGGGCTTGCCGACGCGTGGCAGTGGTCGCCCGACGACACGTTGGTGCACGGTCTGCCCCTGTTCCATGTGCATGGGTTGGTGCTGGGTGTACTCGGCGCGCTGCGCGTCGGGTCGCGCCTCGTGCACACGGGCAAGCCCACGCCGCAGGCCTACGCGGCCGCCGACGGCACGATGTACTTCGGGGTACCCACCGTGTGGTCGCGAATCTGCGCCGAGCCGACGCTGGCCGCGGCACTGCGCGGGGCGCGGCTGGTCGTCTCCGGCAGCGCGCCGCTACCCGTCGCCGTGTTCGAGCAGATGCAGTCGTTGATCGGCCAAGCACCGGTCGAGCGGTACGGCATGACCGAAACACTGATCACGGTGTCGACTCGCTTCGACGGCGAGCGGCGGCCGGGCTGGGTCGGTATGCCCATCCGCGGCGTCGACAGCAGGCTGGTCGACGACACGGGTGGAGAGATGCGGCACGACGGCGAGACGATCGGCGAGTTGCAGATCCGCGGCGCCACGATGTTCGACGAGTACCTCAATCGCCCCGACGCAACTGTGGCGTCGCTCGATGGCGAGTGGTTCCGAACCGGCGACGCCGCGGTGATCGACGAGGGTGGGTTCCATCGCATCGTCGGGCGACAGTCGATCGACATCATCAAGACGGGTGGATTCAAGGTTGGTGCCGGCGAGGTCGAGGCCGCACTGCTGACCCATCCCGGCGTCACCGAGGCGGCGGTGATCGGTGTCAGCGATCCGGATCTCGGTCAGCGAATCGTGGCGTTCGTGGTCTGCAGCGATGTCGACGACACGACCTTGATCAACCATGTCGCCGCGCTGCTGTCGGTGCACAAGCGTCCCCGCGAAGTACGCGTGGTCGACGTGTTGCCGCGCAACGCCATGGGCAAGGTGCAAAAGACGCTGCTGACCTGACCGCCGTCAGACGAAGTGCGTGACCAGGTCGCCGATGCCTTCGATCGTGCTGGTCAAGACGTCGCCGGGGTGCAAGAAGCGCGGCGGCTTGCGGGCGTAGCCGACACCTTCGGGTGTACCGGTGAAGATCAAGTCACCGGGCAGCAGCGGGCACAGCGCCGAGATGTACTCGATCAGAGTGGGGATGTCGAAGATCAACATCGATGTACGCGACGACTGCAGCGTCTCGCCGGCCAACGAGCTGTGGATCGCCATGTCGTCTGGATCGGTGAGCTCGTCGAGCGTGACCAGCCACGGCCCGGTCGGGCCGTAGCCGTAGCGGGACTTGCCGAGGCCCCATTGCGGGGCAGGTCCCTTGCGTTGCAGCACGCGGTCCGACAGGTCCTGACCGATGGTGAAGCCGGCGACATGCGACATCGCATCCGCGGCGCCGACACGGAAGGCGCGACGCGAGATGGCGAGGACCAGTTCGATCTCCCAGTCGGTGTCGACCGGCAGTTCGACGGCATGCGATGGACCGACGATGCAGGTCGGCCACTTGGTGAACACGGTCGGCTCCTCCGGCACGCTGAAGATGCCTTCCTGCGCGTGCGCCTTGTAGTTGAGGCCGATCGCGAAGACCTGCGGAGGTCGAGGCACGGGTGCGAGCAACTGCTGCACGTCGACCTCGCCGGCGCCGCGGGCGCCGGCGGACTCGCCCCACGCTGCCAGCGCTTGCCAGTCGTCGAACATCTGCTGCGGCTCGGATGAGAATCGGTTGTCGCTGGCCGTGGCGACGTCGACGACCGCGCCGTCGACGAAGGTGCTCAGGCGACCGGCAAGGTTGAACAGGCGCATGAAGAGGCAGCATATGCGCCGACTGCATGTGGCCCATCTGTCGACTAATTACACATTTGCTATCGACAGTGTGAATTGATGCGTCTATTCTTTCAGTTATGAAAATCGAGTTCTTCCACACGATGAACTACTGGGGGCAGCACGGCGACTCGTGGCCGGCGCCACCCCGCATCTGTGAGACCGACATGGTCAGCGCCACGATCGAGTACGGGTTGATCGAGTGTGCAGCGGCGCTGGAAGCGGGCTTCGATGCGTTGAACTTCGCCGAGCACCACTACTCGCCGAAGCAGTTGACCCCCAACCCCATCATCTTGGCCGCGGTCGCCGGCCGGAAGTTCCCCGATGCGCAGATCGGCGTGTTCGGCACCGACCTGCCGTTGAACAACCCAGTCCGCATCGCCGAGGAATACTCGATGCTCGACAACCTCCTCAACGGTCGCCTCCGCATCGGGATGCTGCGCGGCACACCCAACGAGTACCTCACCTACGGCTCCAACCCGTGGGAGTCGCGGGACCGGTACGAGGAAGGGATCCTGCTGCTGAAGGCGTGTTTCACCGAGCCCGAGCCGTTCGGCTGGGAAGGGCGGTACTACCGATATCGCAACATCGCAGTGTGGCCGCGCCGGGTGCAGGACCCACATCCTCGCATCCTGATCTCGGGCAACAGCAAGGATGGCGCGATCTTCGCCGGGCGGCACGGTCTCGATCTCGGGTTCTCGTACATGCCCGCGGCGAAGTGCGCCGAGCACGCCGAGCTGTACCGGCAGGCCGCGGCGCAGGCGGGGTGGGAACCCACTGCCGACAACCTGCAGTACCGCCACTTCATGTACGTCACGCCAACCGATGAGGAGGCGCACGAGACCATGAAGGCGCTCAGCGGTGGCGGCCTGATGAGCATCTTCAACGGGGCGTCGCCCGACGTCATGATGACGATGGCTCAGATCGGCGCGGCGTTGGGCGGTGTGCCGAAGCACGTCATCATCGATCCGTCGATGGCACCGCCGATGACGATGGGCCCGCCCCTCTACGGCAGCCCGGAGACCGTGCTCGCCACGATCAAGGAGATCCACGACGTGCTCGGCATGGGGCGGCTCGAAGTCTCGCTCGGCACCGTCAACCCGTTGCCGCACGACTCGATGCTGTCGAGCCTGAAGCTGATCGGCGAGGAAATCGTGCCGGAACTACATCGGATTGGAGTGCAGTCGTGACCGACACAGCAGTTCGTACGCCGGGGTCGACGTTCGTCGAACGAACCGTCGAGGCCGCCGGGTTCACGGTGCGCTACCTCGAGGCCGGAGACGGCCCGGCCGTGCTGTATCTGCCCGGTGCGGGTGGGCCCGTCATGACGTTCGCCCTCGACGCGCTCGCCGAGCGGCTCCGCGTGATCGTGCTCGAGCTCCCGGGATGGGGTGCCCAGCCCAACGACGTCGCCGATTTCGACGGGCTGGCCGCACAGGTTGCCAAGATCGCCACCGCGCTCGGTCTCGACCGCTTTCATCTCATGGGCACGTCGTTCGGTGGGGCGTGTGCGCTGCACTTCATCGCCGCGTTCACCGATCGTGTGGAGTCCGTGGTGCTCGAGGCGCCGGCCAAGTTCCGCGATGCGTCGGTCCACCCGTCGACGCTCTCACCCGAGGCCTTCGTCACAGCGTTCCGATCGCATCCCGAGCGGCTGCCGCACATGGCGCCACCGGATCCTGCGTTCATGGCGCGGGTGTGGCCGACCGTCGAGCGGTTGATGGGGGATGGGGCCGACGACGGTCTGCTCGCTCGTCTCACCGAGCTCCCGACGCGAACCCTGATCCTCTTCGGTCGCGGTGACGGGATCATCAACCCGATCAACGGGCGCGTCGTGCGGCGCGCGCTGCGCAACTCGTCGTTGCAGTACGTGTTCGACGCCGCCCACGACATCCAGTGCGATCGGCCGGAAGCGTTCGCCGACGTCGTCGGGGACTTCCTGGAACGGGGAATGAAGTTCCTGATCAACGACCAAGACGGATTGATCAACCCGTAGTCGCTACCGTTGCACCGGTGAGCCCGAGTCGGAGTCGAGTGCGTCAGACATCGATGACTGACGCCAACCACGACGTGGTGGCTGCCGACGACGAGGTGGCGGCGCGGTTCACCGAGTTCGGCGAGCTCGACATGCCCCGGTTCCAGGTCGGGTTCCCACCGCAACACCTGTTGCTGGCGCTGCTCGGTGACTACTGGTCGGGGCGTTGCGAGCCGTTGCCGTCGGCGGCCCTCGTCGACCTGCTCGCCGAGTTCGACGTCAACCCGTCGGGTGCTCGGGCTGCACTGAGCCGTCTCTCGATCCGCGGTCTGCTGGTCGGCACCAAGGACGGACGCAACACCTTCTACCGCGTCGCCGACGGGTTCCGTCACCTGCTGCCGTACGGCCCCATTCACACTCGCGCCTTCGGGAAACCGCGGCCCGACTGGGACGGCCTGTGGACGATGATCGCCTTCACGGTGCCGGAGGACCAGCGACGACTCCGTCCGATGCTGCGCGCCCGGCTGCAGTCGCTGGGGTTCGCTCCGCTCTACGACGGCCTGTGGGTGTCGCCGCATGCCCCCGACCATGAGCTCGACATCGCCCTCGCGATCGCTCCACCGCGGTCATGCACGGTGATCCGCGCCACCGAGTTGCCGACCGCGACCCGGTTGTCGGTGGCATCGGCGTGGAACCTCGACGACCTCGGGCGCTCATACTCGGAGTTCGTCCGCACCTTCCGTCCGGTGTTGCGCCGGCTGGAGCGCGGCCGCATCGGCTCGACCGAGGCGTTGGTCAGCCGGACCCGGGCGAACTACCGCTGGTTCGTGTTCGCCGTCACCGATCCCGACCTCCCCAACGCCTTGTTGCCGGCCCGCTGGCCGCGGGCCGCCGCTCACGATTTGTTCGTCGCACTGGTCGATGGTCTGGCGTCCCCGGCTGTCGAGCGGGTGCGCGAGATCATCGCCAACTATGACCCTGAGCTGGGCAAACTCGTTGCCCTCCGTCCGTCAAAATGAACGCCTTGACGGAATGACATCATTATGACATCATAGTGATGTCACCGAAAGGACAAGATGATGTCACCATTCTTCAGCAGTCCAGAGTTCATCGCTTCCCTCCGTGCCGATCGCGTCCGCCAGCTCGATCAGGTCCGCCACCTCGACCAGGTCGGCCGCCAGCGCCGCGGCTTCGCCCGCCTCGACGGCCGCCGCCGCCGTCGCGGCTGAGGGACGCGGCCCCGCCATGCAGGTGCAATCCATCATCAACGCCGTGCAGGCCGCGCTGGTCAGTCAGGGCTCGCTCGCCGGCGGCGACGTCGCCGTCGAGGAGGCGATCGACCATCTCACCACCGCCCTGGCACCCGCCATCCGGCAAGCGGCCATGGATCTCGCCGAGCAGGCAGCGTGCGAGGTGCGGGCCCAGTTGCCCGACCGAACGGTCGACCTGATCCTCTCCGACGGCGATCCGTCGTTGCGCATCGCCGAGTCAACGGCAACGGTCGAGTCCAACTCGGCAGAGGAGCTCGATGCCAGGATCACGCTGCGAATCCCACCGTCGCTGAAGACCCTGATCGAAGATGCCGCCGACACCGCCGGCGCGTCGGTCAACAGCTGGGTGCTCGACGCGCTCGCCCGCCGGGCTCGCAAGCCCCAACAGGGTCATGGGTTCCGCACGACCCACAGCTTCGACCTGTAGAAAGACGGACATGAGTCGCAACGAGCGGTGGGAGGTCGGTGAGCGACCTGCTCTCGACATCCGGGTGCCCATCGGCACGATCGAGGTCTTCGCCGGTGATGCCGGCGTCGTCAGCCTGACGATCGATGCGAACGATGCGGACGACTTCGAGATCTACCAGACCGGTGACCGGATCTCTGTTCGGCACCCGTCGCGCTGGGGCCGGCGCGGGCGCAACACACGGCTGATTGCCCATGTGCCGATCGGGACTGATGTCGAGCTCAGTTCCACGTCGGGCGAGGTGCGTCTGGTCGGTTCGCTCGGCGTGGTGAAGGTGCACACGGCGTCCGGCTCCGTCGAGATCGGCGATGTCGCTCGGCTCGACGTCACCACGGCATCCGGCGACGTTTCGTGCGGCGATGTCGCCGGCGAGGCCCACGTGGCGTCGATCTCCGGGGCGTGCACGCTGAGCACCGTCCACGGCAAGCTCGATGCCTCGCTGGCGTCTGGGGACCTGCGAATCGACCTGTGCGACGGCGACGTGGCGATCGTGTCGACGAGCGGCGACGTCCGCGTCGGACGGTGCTGTGGGAACGACATCGCCGTGCGCTCGATCTCCGGAGACGTGCGCGTCGGCCTCCCAAGCGGCATTCGCGTTGATGCCGAGATCTCGACGCTCAGCGGTCGGGCGTCGTTGCCCGACGCGGCGCCCACCACCGTCCAGGGCGATCGCCGCCAGGTGCGGTTGCAACTGAAGACGGTGTCGGGCGACATCCGCGTCGAGCGAACCGCCTGAGATCCCGCCACCAGCGCGTTCCGGCGCCCCGGGCCGGCGCCGGACGGCCCCACGAGGGTGCTCGTAGACTGCTGCGGATGGATCGGCGTGTGCTGCTCTCGGCGATCTTTTCGTTGGTCGCGGCGACCGTGCCCAGTGCGCCGGTCGGCGCTGCGCCGTTGAGTGCTCCGGCCATCGCCACGCGCACGGCGACCCGCGATATCGCCTTCACCCCTGGCGCACCGTGCGACATCGCCACCGCTCTCGCACTATCGAGCCGGCATCCGTCGACCCGGCAGTTCGTGATCGTCTCCGCCGGCTCCTGGACGTCGACGACCGCTTCGCTGCAGATCGTGGCCCGCTCCCACAGCGGCGAGTGGAGGTGTCAGCAGGCGCCGGTCGAAGCCAGGCTCGGGCGGAGTGGCATGCGACCGCTCGCAGACCGGCGATCGGGCGACGGCACCACGCCGGCCGGCTCGTTCTCGCTCGGCAGCGTCCAGGCGTGGGATGGTCAGCGGTTCGAGTTCTTCGGCAACCGCCCCGACATCGGTGTTCGGGGGTCGTACCGGCTGGTCCGACCTGAGGACTGTTGGGGCGCAACGCCGCAGACGTCGTCGTACCAGTCGCTGGTCAATGCTGCAGGTTGTACATCACCTGACGAGTGGTTGACCCGAATCGGCGACGTCTACGGCCACGCTGCCGTCATCGGCGCCAACCTCGACCCGATCTCGGGCGACGTGCCCGGCGAACCCGCTCTGGCCGCGGCGATCTTTCTGCACCGCAACTCGTACACCGCGGCCGGGGCCAGCAAGCCGACCAGCGGCTGCGTCTCCCTGGTCGAGGATGACCTCGAGCTCGCGCTCCGCTTGATCGACCCCAGCCTCGGCGTGCAGTTCGCCATCGGCGAGCTCTCGTGGCTGCGGACCAATGCCTGACTGCTCGCCCACCTGTGGGCGCGGTGCAGGTCGCTCGAAGCGACCCATCAACCTGAACGTGGCGATTGCGCCGACGAACAAGGCGACACCCATCAGGCCGGAGCCTTGCTCGGTGCCGCCCAGCGATACCCAGACCGCGAAGAACGACAGCAGCGCGACCAGCAGTGCCAACGACCTGGTTCGCTGCTTGCCCAACCGGTCCTGGAAGGCGGAGATCAGCGCAGCGAGGAAAGCGGCGCAGGCGATGATGAAAATGCCGGCCAGGAGCGACGTACCGTTGTCCGGCGTGGCAGCGTCGGCCTCAGCTTGGCGCAGGAAGGCGCGCTCCTGCAACGAGGCGAGGTGGATCTCGGTGATGGTGATCGCCTCGGCGGGCTGGTGATCACCGACCGTGGGTGTGTCGGCCATCGCTTCGAGGATGCTCATGCCCGCTTCGATGAAGCCGATCGGGGTGTAGTCCGTGTCGAGCTGCGGGCTCTTCGTGAGCACGAACATCAGGGTGGGCACATCGCCCGCCGTACCGCTGTCGTACACACTGAGTGCCCCGCGGAGATTGCCGACCTTGAGGTGTTCGTTGGGCTGACCAGCGAGTTGCGCGGTTCCTCCCCTTCCGACAGCCTGGACGTAGTACTTCGGCGCGACGCGCGACACGTTGATCGCGCTGAAATCGCCCGCGGCGAGCGCGATGAGGAACTGCTTCACGTGCTCGGGAGCGTTCTCCGTAGCCAGGGCGACGAGGATCTTGCCCTGGGAAGTAGAGATAACGATCCGCGGGTCGGTCTCGGGAGGGGTGTAGGCAAGGCATGGGGTTGCGAACATCAGCGCCCCAACACACGCCAGACCGATGGTTGCCAGGCGGTGCCTCATCTGCGGGCCCCGCTCATCTCGCGCAGCGACGACGACAGCGGCGAGCGCGCCGCTGGGTTGTGCAGGCGCCAGATGACGCCGTCGACGAAGAAGTGATGGACCTGGATCGCAGCGAGCATCACCGCGGTGCTGAAGACCAGCGGCTTGCCGAAGTGGGCGCCGAGGTGCGGCAATCCCCAGAACAGGGCGAATCCGCCGGCGATGTTGATCGCCATCCAGCGCGTGGACTCCGACCACACGTAGCCCACCGATGGATCGCGTTTGCGGTCGGCGAGCCCCTCTTTGAGCTGCACGTTCCAGGCGATCAGCAGGTATTGCAGCGAGTGGAAGAAAGGCACCATGTAGCGGAACTGCCCGGCAGGGGTGGCCACGAACCAGATGTACTGCGTGAAGGCGGGCAGCACCACGATCAACGGAACGACCGGGCCGCCGTTGGCGATCTTCCACATCAGCATCGCGATCGTGGATGCGAGGGCAACCCACATCAGCTTCGTCAGCAGTTGAGGCAGCCACAGCGGCACCCCCAGGGTCGGGTAGTTGACGCCGTAGAAGGGGTTGACGTGGAGGCCGACCTCGGCCCACGCGTTCTGCACGGCGAAGGTCAAGAAGATGAACGCCGTGAGGCTGCGACGCAGCCACCCGTCGATGACGAAGCCCGTGCGGCGGGAGTAGACCATGGTGATGCCCAGCGTCTGACCCGAGAAGTGGTACGGCGACCACAGCAGGTAGAGCTTGATGAACAGCGGGGCGATCGCGGCAGGTGAGAGGTAGCACCCGATCACCGCGGCGACCATGATCAGCGGCGTCACGATCCCCGTCAGTGGGTACTGGGAGAGCGACGACCGCGAGTGGTAGAGCCGGTAGTTGGTCGAGGCGAAGTGTGGGTAGTTGCACACCCACACCAGCGTCGCGGCCAGCGATGCCACCGTGGGCGACGCGGCCAACTCCGGCCGCAGGCGGAAAATGGCGTAGAGCAGGACCGATGCACCACCGATCAGCAGGGCATCGATCGGAGCGCTGACGAAGTAGCGCTCGGTCGCTCGGATCGTCGGGTGCGAGCGCTCGGTCGAGGAGATCGTGGCCGCCGTCATCTGCGCAATCCTGCCATACGGCTTAATACTTCGGTACCAATTGGCCCCAGCTTGATTCATTCGACCTAGTGACTGGCGGCATCAGGGCCCCTTTCCCGGGATTGACGTGCTCCGGCTAACGTGACCCCAGTCACGATCACAGGGGGACACATGCCGCTCAGCACGATGCAGGACTATCCGTTGACGTTGCGACCGATCCTCGAACACGGCCGCAGGGTGCACGCGACCAGCAAGGTGATCACGTTCACCGGCGACGGGTACGTCGAGTCCACATTCGCCGAGGTCGCCGATCGCGCCGACCAGCTCGCCGCTGCCCTCACCCGGTTGGGGGTGCACGAAGGCGACCGGGTCGGCACCTTCATGTGGAACAACCAGACGCATCTGGAGGCCTACTTGGCAGTGCCCTGCATGGGTGCCGTCCTGCACACGCTGAACATCCGGCTCTTCCCGGAACAGTTGGCCTACGTCATCAACCACGCCGAGGACCAGGTCATCATCATCGACGCCTCGATCATCGCCCTGCTCGCCAAGGTTCGTGACCAGTTGACCACGGTCAGGCACATCATCGTCAAGGGGTCGGGCGATACCTCCGCTCTGGGCGACACGTTGGACTACGACACCCTGCTGGCGGCCGAGGAGACCGGGTTCGACTACCCCGATCTCGACGAGCGAGCCGGGATGGCGATGTGTTACACGAGCGGCACCACGGGCAACCCGAAAGGGGTCATGTACAGCCACCGCAGCACGTTCCTGCACTCCTTGATGGTCACGTCGACGGCCAACATCGCCCTCTCGGAGAACGACCGCATGCTGGTGATCGTGCCGATGTTCCACGCCAATGCGTGGGGCACGCCGTACGCGGCCTGGATGGTCGGCGCCGACCTGGTCTTCCCGCAGCAGTTCCTCCAGGCGGCGCCGCTGAGCCGCATCATCGAGGAGACCCGACCGACGCTGACGGGCGCAGTGCCCACCGTGCTGACCGATCTGCTCAACAACGGCAAGGCCGCCGATCTGTCGTCGTTGCGCCTGGTGATGTGTGGCGGCTCGGCGGTGCCGCGCGCCCTGATCCAGGGCTACTTGGATGTGTTCAACGTGCCGATCGTGCAGGGTTGGGGCATGACCGAGACGAGCCCGGTCGCCGCGATCGGGCATCCGCCCAAGGACATGGGCGGCGACGACGAAGTCACCTGGAGGGCCCGCACCGGCCGCGTGCTGCCGGGCGTCGAACTGCGGATCACCGACGACACCGGGGCGACGGTGGCGTGGGACGGCGAGTCGCTGGGCGAGATCGAAGTGCGCGGCCCGTGGATCACCGCGTCGTACTACCGCGTCGACGATCCCGAGAAGTTCCACGACGGCTGGTTGCGCACCGGCGACGTCGCCTCGGTCATGCCGAATGGTTACGTGATGATCAGCGACCGGTCCAAGGATGTGATCAAGTCAGGCGGCGAGTGGGTCTCGTCGGTCGACCTGGAGAACGCCCTGATGGGCCATCCCGACATCGCCGAGGCCGCGGTCATCGGCGTGCCCGACGATCGCTGGGACGAACGGCCGCTGGCGTGCGTGGTGCGCAAGGCCGACTCGGAGGTCACGGCCGAGGAGTTGCGCGGCTGGCTGGCCGAGCGCACCGCCAAGTTCTGCCTGCCCGAGCGCTGGGCCTTCATCGCCGAGGTGCCCAAGACCAGTGTCGGCAAGTTCGACAAGAAGGTGTTGCGCGCCCGCCACGCCGCCGACGAACTCGACGTCGAGAAGCTGGCCTAGCCGCAATACCGCAGCCTCAGCTCTGGGCCGCCAGAGCTGCAGCCAGTGGCTCGGCTTCGCGGTTGCGGAGATCGGCGTTGACGCGCTGGCGTTCGAGCAGTTGCTCCAGCGTCTTGGCTGCCTGCGGAATCGGGTGTTCGGAGAAGAACCCCTGCACGTCGGCCACGAGGTGCGGCGTCGTCAGGGTCGTGATCGAACCGACCATCCGCACGATCGTGTTGTTGGGGAACCGCTCCAACAGCTCCGGCCACTGCTTGCGCACGCTCTCCCACGCCGCGGGCCCGTGGGCACGGTTGGCGATGCATCGGTTCAACAGGAACGGAGCATCCTGCGTCTTCACCTCGTTCGACAGGGCGAGGTCGATGACGCGATCGATCTGCTCCTGCGTCGGGAACTCGGCGAGCGCGTACATGTACCGCAGCTTCAGCTGCGGGGTCGGTGCGGTGCGGAACCGGCTGACATAGTCGTCGAAGTCGGCGTCTGTGCCCACGGAAGCGACGGCCGAGGTTGCGGCTGCGGCCAACTCCGGGTCTGTGTCGGGATCATCGATCATCTGCCGGCAACGGGCCTGTGCGTCGGCGTCGTTGCCTTGGATCGCGAGAATGGCGACCACCAGTCCACGAAGCTTGGATGTGAGGTCCGACTCGCCTTCGGTGGGCGCCCATCGCAGGTCGTCGACGACGGGGCACACGAGATCGGCGATGCGCTGCTGCAACGCGGCGTACGCGGGCCCGTCGACCAGCCGGCCGAGACCCCGTAGCCCGATGGCGATCGCCTGCCACACGGCGAGGTCGCGCTCGTCCTGGAAGGCCTCGACGAAGCCGAGGTAGTCGGCGGCCGCCAGCCGTCCGCTGATGACGGCGTTCCAGGCATCATCGACGAGGTTGTAGCGGTCGATCACGGTCAGGCCGGTCAGCGCCTTGCCGTTGAGACGAGCCCGGAGCGTGTCGTCGTAGGCGACGCGCATGAACCCGTGACCTCCGGCGTTGACCACCACCGTGGAGTCGGCTGACGGAAGAGCGACCCGGGCCTGCGGTGTGTCGAGCAACAGCTTGGAGTCGACACCATTCACGGAGAGATGGATCGGTACGACGAACACGGTCGGGTCGTCGGTGTCGGAGAACGCGAACCGCTGCTGGTTGAGCACGAGCTCGCTGCTGTCGAGACGCGCCGAGATCAGCGGGTAACCCGGTTGCCAGATCCACGAGTCCATCAAACTGCGCACTGGCACGGAGGGGTTGACCCGCTCGATCGCATCCCACAGATCACCGGTCTCGGTGTTGGCGTAGGCATGCGTCTTGAGGTACTCACTGATGCCGAGGCGGAAGGCCTCCGTGCCGAGGTACTGCTCGAGCATGCGCAGCAGCGAGCCACCTTTTTGGTAGGTCAACACGTCGAACATGCCGTCGCAGTCGGCCGGCGCCTCGACCGGGAACTCGACCGTGCGGGTGCTGGCCAGCGAGTCGGTCTCGAACGCCATGCTGCGCTCCAGGCTGAACGTCGTCCATCGCTGCCAGTCGGGCCGGAAGGCATCGCAGCACGCGATCTCCATGAACGTGGCGAATGCCTCGTTCAGCCAGATCCCGTTCCACCACTTCATCGTCACCAGATCACCGAACCACATGTGGGCGACCTCGTGGGCCACCACATCTGCCAGGTTCTGCAACTCGAGTTGCGTCGCGGTCTTGGGATCCGCCAGCAGCAGGTTCTCGCGGTAGGTGATGCAACCGAGGTTCTCCATCGCACCCGCAGCGAAGTCGGGTAGCGCCAACATGTCGACCTTGTCGCTGGGGTAGGCGATGCCGTAGTACTGCTGGTACCAGCGCAGCGAGAAGGCACCGATCTCCAACGCGAACTCGGTGAGGTGGCCCTTGCCAGGCACGTGCACCACGCGCAGCGGCACGCCATCGACGTCGATGGGATCGGTGGCCTCCAGCGGGCCGACGACAAAGGCGACCAGGTACGTGCTCATCACCATGGTCGGCTTGAAGAGGACGATGTGCTTGCCGTCGTTGCGAGTGATCCGACCCGCCTCGGGCCCATTGGAGACGGCGAGCAGGTCGGGCTCGACGACGAGGGTGATCTCGAAGACCGCCTTGAACTCGGGCTCGTCGAAGCACGGGAACGCGCGGCGGCAGTCGGTCGCTTGCATCTGGGTCGTGGCGATGACGCGCTCGACGCCTTGGTCGTCGCGGAAGGTGCTGCGGTACCAGCCGCGCAACTTGTCGTTGAGGGTGCCGGTGAACTCGATGTCGATGGAGGTGTTGCCCGGATCGATCGTGGCTGCGATCACCAAGCGCTCGGTGTTGGGTTCGAGGTGGAACGTCGCGTCGGCACCGCCGATCTTCACCGAGATGATGTGCAGTTCGTCGGCGTTCAGTGCCACGGAATCGACTGCTTCGGTCGCGGTCACATCGATCGACACGGTGCCGGAAAATGATGCGTTGGCGAGATCCGGCTCGAGGGTCAAGCGATACCGGCTCGGAAGAACAGTGTGTGGAAGGCGGTACGGGTTGTCGCTCACTCCAGGGAGCGTACCCGCGGCGACTATGGCCAGTAGCCTGCACCGACGTGCCGGGCATTCAATATGACGTCGTAGGAATCGGCAATGCGCTCGTTGATGTGATCGCCCATGCGGACGACGCCTTCATCGGTCGGAACGAGCTCGTCAAGGGCTCGATGACGCTGGTCGACACGGACCGAGCGCTGTACCTCTACGAGGCGCTCGGCAGCGCGATCGAGATGAGTGGCGGCTCGGCTGCCAACACGATGTGTGGTGTTGCCTCGTTCGGCGGATCCGCGGCGTACATCGGCAAGGTCAGTGACGACGAGCTCGGCAGGGTCTTCGGCCACGACTGTCGCGCGGTGGGCGTGCAGTTCCGTCCGGGTGAGCCCGCCGATGGGACGCCCACCGGTCGGTGCATCATCGTGGTCACGCCCGACGCCCAGCGGACGATGAACACCTATCTCGGTGTGTCGTCACTGCTGTGCCCGTCCGACATCGACACCGACACCGTTGCGGCCGGCCAGGTGCTGTACATGGAGGGCTATCTCTACGATCGCCCGGAGGCAAAGGATGCCTTCCGGCTGGCGGCGCGCGTCGCCCACGAAAACGACCGGTTGGTGTCGCTGACGCTCAGTGACTCGTTCTGCGTCGATCGCCATCGTGCCGACTTCCGGGCGTTGGTCAGCGACGAGGTCGACCTGTTGTTCGGCAACGAGGACGAGTTGATGTCGCTCTACGAAGTCGAGACGATGGACGAGGCGTTGCGTGCTGTGCGGCAGGACTGCTCGCTCGCTGTCGTGACCGTTGGCGCCGACGGGTGCGTCGTGGTGGCACCCGACGACATGCTGCGCGCCCCAGCCCAACCAGTGGAGCACGTGCTCGACACAACCGGTGCCGGTGATCTCTTCGCCGCAGGGTTCCTCTTCGGCTACACACGTCACCGATCGCTCGCCGAGTGTGCCCATTTCGGGGCGATCGGCGCGGCCGAAGTGATCTCCCACGTCGGTCCCCGACCGTTGGTGGAGTTGCGTACGCTCTTGCCATGAGCGATCTCCGCAGCGAGGCGCGCCGCTGGTTGGCCGCCGAACCCGACAGTGACATTCGCGCCGAGTTGCAGGCTCTGATCGACGGCCCCGACGAGGAACTCGGCGTGCGTTTCGACGGCCGACTGCAGTTCGGTACGGCCGGCCTCCGTGCGGCGGTCGGCGCGGGCCCGCAACGGATGAACCGGCTGGTCGTGCAGCAGGCCGCAGCCGGTCTGGTCGAGTATCTGTTGAAGGCGGAGACCGATGCAGCGACGCGTGGGGTGATCATCGGCTACGACGCCCGCCGCAAGAGCGATTCGTTCGCACTCGACACGGCTCGCGTCTGCGCTGCCCGCGGGGTGCGGGCGATGATCTTCCCCCACGTCGTGCCCACACCGATGCTGGCATGGAACATCGTCGGGGTCGGCGCAGCCGCTGGCGTCGTCGTCACTGCGTCCCACAACCCCCCGGCCGACAACGGGTACAAGGTGTTCACCGCCAACGGTGCCCAGATCGTGTCGCCGGTCGATGCCGAGATCGCCGCGTGCATCGACCTGATCGATCCGTGCGCGGTCGAGTTGTCGGCCGAGGACGACCCGCTGATCGAGTGGCTCGACGATTCTTATGTGCGGGCCTACCTCGACTTCGTCCCCTCCGTACGGCTGTGGCCCGAGCTCGAAGGCGTTCGAGTCGCCTATTCGGCGATGCACGGCGTCGGCGGCGGCACGCTGGTGGCGGCGTTCGACCGCGCCGGGTTCCCCAACCCGTACGTCGTCGCCGAGCAACAGGAACCGAACGCGGCGTTCCCCACCGTGTCGTTCCCCAATCCCGAGGAGCCAGGGGCGATGGATCTGCTGTTGGCGCAGGCCGCCGCGTGCGACGCGGCGATCGCGCTGTGCAACGACCCCGATGCCGATCGGCTCGGCGCGGCGATCCCGACGCCCGACGGCGGCTGGCGCCGGCTGCAGGGCGACGAGATCGGCTGGCTGCTGGCCGATCACATCCTGCGCCACACGAGCGGCGACGATCGCCTGGTCATCACGACGCTGGTGTCGTCGTCGTTGCTGTCGAAGATGGCTGTCGAGTACGGCGTGCGCTTCGCCGAGACCTACACCGGGTTCAAGTGGATCGGTCACACGGTCTTGAGTCACCCCGACTCGCACTTCGTCTTCGGGTACGAGCAGGCGCTCGGGTACTTGGTCTGTGGCAGACCGCTCGACAAGGACGGGATCAGCGCCGCGGTCATGCTGGCCGAGGTGGCCGCACTCGCGGTGGCAGAGGGCATCACGTTGCAGGGTCGGCTCGACGACATCACCGCCCGATTCGGCAAACACGTGATGGCAGACCTCTCCGTCAAGATGCCCCCGGTCGATGGCGTTGCGGCGGTGGGCCGCCTGCGCGCCGACCCGCCGACCGAGGTCGATGGTCGCCCCGTCTCCTCCGTCGAGTGGTTCGACGAAGCAGGCTTGCTGCGCCTGCAACTCGGCCCGGAGTTGCGCCTGCAACTGCGCCCGAGTGGCACTGAGCCGAAGGTCAAGCTCTACGGCGAGGGCATCGACATCGACCCCGCTCCGTACCTCGACGCCCTGGCCGCCCTGCTCTAACCAGTCGAGTGTCTCGAGGCACCCAGGTGGGCGTGAAACACTCGACCGGGTTAGGACGAGGCCGGGGAGCCGAATTGGCGGTCGCCGGCATCACCGAGGCCGGGGACGATGAACGCGTGCTCGTTGAGGTGCTCGTCCACAGCGGCCGTGTAGATCGCCAGGTTGAGCCCGGCGTCTTTGAGATGGGCGATGCCTTCCGGCGCGGCGAGCACGCAGACCACGATGATCGTGCCGGTGGCGCCGCGCTCCAGCAGCAACTGGCAGGTGTGCGCCAGCGAGCCGCCGGTCGCCAACATGGGGTCCAGCACGATGCACTGACGGCCGGCCAGGTGCTCTGGCAGCTTGTTGACATACGGCTTGGGCTGGAACGTCTCCTCGTCGCGTGACACGCCGATGAAGCCGACATCGGCATTGGGCAGCAACTCCTGTGCGGCGTGCACGAAGCCGAGGCCGGCACGCAACACCGGCACGACAACCGGTTGCGCCGACAACGCTCGGCCCGACGTGGTCACCAGTGGTGTGGTGACCCGCACCTCGTGCGTCTGCAGGCCCCTGGTCGCCTCGGCGATCAACAAGGTGCCGATCCGCTCCAACTCCTGGCGGAACAGGGCGTTCGGCGTGTCCTTGTCACGCACGCGGGTCAGCGAATCAGCAATGAGGGGATGCTCGACGAGATGGACGGCGACGGTCATGTTTCGAGTGTGTCAGATCTGGGCCGTCGATCTCAGCTGAGCCCGACGCTCTGCTCTGCCCGGGCCAGGGCGTACCGCGGTTTGACGATGCCGTTGATGATGCGCAGTCGTTCGGGGAACGGCGCGAAGGCGCTCTTCATCGCGTTGATCGTGAGCCACTCGAAATCGTCGAGGCCCCAACCGAAGGCTTCGGTGAGTTGCTCCATCTCGTACGTCATCGACGTGGCGCTCATCAGCCGGTTGTCGGTGTTGACCGTGACGCGGAACCGCAGCCGGCGGAGCATGCCGATGGGATGCTCGGCGATGGTCTTGCACACACCGGTGCCGAGGTTCGATGTGGGGCACAGTTCCAGCGGGATGCGCCGGTCGCGCACGAAAGCCGCCAGGCGGCCCAGCTCCTCTTCGCCGGGCGGCCCGGTGATGTCGTCGACGATGCGTACGCCATGACCGAGGCGCTCGGCGCCGCAGAACTGCACGGCCTCCCAGATGCTCGGCAACCCGAATGCCTCGCCGGCATGGATCGTCGTGTGGAAGTTCTCGCGACGCACGTACTCGAACGCATCGAGGTGTCGCGTCGGCGGGAACCCTTCTTCCGCGCCGGCGATGTCGAAACCCACCACACCGGCGTCGCGCCAGCGCACGGCCAACTCGGCGATCTCCCGGCTACGCGCCGCGGTGCGCATGGCCGAGCAGATGAGATAGATCGTGAGGTCGGTGCCGGCGGACCCGCGGCGGAAGCCGTCGAGCATCGCCTCGACGGCCTCGTCGAGCGAGAGGCCGGCCTCGGTGCACAACTCGGGCGCCATGCGCACCTCGGCGTACACGACGCCATCGGCCGCGAGGTCCTGGGCGCACTCGTAGGAGACTCGCTCGATTGCGTCGCGATGTTGCATCACGCCCACGGTGTGGGCGAATGTCTCGAGGTACAGGACCAGGTCGTTTCGTTTGGCCCCGCGGTTGAACCATTCCGCCAAGTCGTCGACATCGGTCGTCGGGAGGTTTGCGTAGCCATACTCGCTGGCCAGTTCGACCACCGTTGCGGCACGAAGACCGCCGTCGAGGTGGTCGTGCAACAGCGCCTTGGGAAGTGTGTGGATGTTCATGCGGCAACTCCGGCGACCTCGGCCAGCGAGCGCAGCGGCATGTCGGCCGGGCGGCGCAGCCAGTTCCACTCGGGATAGTCGGCCGCAGCCGAGATGCAATGCAGCGAGTACGCGTGCCGGCTCTTCGGCGAACGGTTGATGTCGCTCCAATGGGGCAGCAGACCGTGGAGGATCACCAACGTCCCGGCAGGCACCGCGAGGGGCACGAGGTCGGACGGGGACGGCAGTGGCGCCGGATTCACCTCCTCGAAGATCGTGCCGTCGGCATCGCCACCGGCCCGTTTGAAGAGCTTGCGAAGGCTGGTGCGATGGCTGCCCGGCTTGGCCCACAGGCAGCCGTTCTCCAACGTCGCGTCCTCGATGGCAAACCAGAAGCCGGTGACCGTCATCGGGTCGGTGTAGAGGAACGTCGCGTCTTGGTGGCAGGCGACCTCGCCACCGATCAGCGGCTGCTTGAAGATGTACATGCTCTGCAGAGCGAGTGCATCGGCGAGCCCGATGTCGGCGGCCACGCCGGCCAACTCGGGGCGATACGAGAACGTCTCGAACGTCGGGTCGAGGTCGTGCATCGCGTGACCGATCTTGTTGATGCTCAGGTCCTTCGACGTGCGCAGTTGGCCCGACTCGTCGAAGGCCTCTTCCTCGAAGAAGCACCACACGCCGGAGCCCGAGGCGAGGAACTCTTCGTTGCTGACCCGTTCCTGCTCGGTCGTGGTGAAGATCGTGCGCTGCCCGGACGGTTCGAAATCGGCGACGATCTGGTTGGCGGCACCTTGCAACTCATGACATGCCCTGGAGTCGGCGAAACCCTCGATTACCAGGAACCCATCACGGTGATATTGCTCGATCTGACGGTCATCCAACACCGATCCCATGCACTGCAGCGTAGGCGGCGACCGGATGCACGCCTACCCTTGACGTCATGGAACTGACTGTCTTGGGCCACACGGTTCGCCACCCGATCGAGCATGTCGAGGTCTTCCCGGCGCCCGCCAACGTCGCCACCGTGCGGTTCACCACCGACGAAGTGGCCTCGATGTGCCCCGTCACGCAACAGCCTGATCTCGCCAACGTGGTCATCGAGTACGCGCCTGCCCAGTGGTGCATCGAGTCGAAGAGCCTGAAGTTGTACCTGTGGGGCTTCCGTGATCGCGAAGTGTTTGCCGAGGCGTTGGCGGCCGAGATCGCCGGCGAGGTGATGGCCAGCGCGCAACCGGCGTGGGTCACGGTCACCCTCACTCAGCGACCTCGTGGCGGCATCGAGGTGCAGGCAGTCGCCCACCTCCCGGCTCGGTCGCCGCAGGCGTAGCAGCCTCGTCGAAGCCGATCTACAGTCTGGCTTCATGCAAACCCAGCCGGTCTCCGTCATCACCAGCGACGAGCATCGTTCGCACGACCCCGAGTTCGACATCTATTCCGGTTCACTCGTCCCGCGCTTCGAGGTGCCGCAGCGAGTCGACTGCATCGTGCAGGCGCTCGACGGCCCTGGCTTCGCCACGGCCGGCCCCACACCGCACGGCATGGAGCCGATCCTGCGAGTGCACAACCCCGACCTCGTCGACTTCTTGTCGACCGCCTGGAAGGGCTACATCGAGGAGATCCCGAATCCGCAGGCCGTGATCGCCGAGACGTTCATCCATCCGGGACTCGTCGAGTCGATGCCCGTCGGCCGCCCGCCGCTGACCAATGTGTACGGTCGCCTCGGGTGGTTCTGCTTCGACACCTCGTCGCCGCTGAGCGAGGGCTCGTGGCCTGCCGCACTCGCATCTGTCGACATCGCCCTCTCGGGCGTCGACCGAATCGTGAGCGGCGAGCGGCTCGTCTATTCGCTGTGCCGTCCGCCAGGGCATCACGCGACCCGGTCGGCGTTCGGCGGGTTCTGCCTGTTGAACAACGCAGCCGTCGCCGCCCAGGCGTTGATTGACGCCGGCGCCGGTCGTGTGACCGTGCTCGATGTCGATGCCCATCACGGCAACGGCACCCAGCAGATCTTCTACCAGCGCGGTGACGTGCAGTTCGTCAGCATCCACATGGACCCCGACCAGAACTATCCGTGGTTCGTCGGCCGTGCTCACGAACGTGGCGATGGCGCCGGCGCCGGCGCCAACTTCAACGTGCCACTCCCACTCGGCACGACCGGCGAGCGCTATCTGGCCGAGTTGGCCACGGCCGTCGATGCGGTCGCCGCGTTCGATCCCGAGTACGTGGTTGTTTCGCTTGGCGTCGACCCTGCCGATGGCGATCCCACTGCCGGACTGTGCCTGACCACCTCCGACTTCGCCGGAGTCGGCGCGGCGCTCGCGGCGATCGACAGACCGATGCTCGTCGTGCAAGAAGGCGGCTACCAACTGCACCGCGTGGGTGCCGACGTCCGCTCGTTCTTCGACGGGCTGAGCAGCGCCTGAATCAGCTGACCTACGCCTCGACGTATCTCAGGCTTCGCCTTTGCGATACACCTGGCCTTCGGCCGCGGGTGGCCGCAGCCGCTTGGTGAAGAAGATCAGCACGACGAGCACGATCACGTACGGCAGGATCTGCGCCCACCAGTCGGGAGGCGTTTCGGCCAGCAGATACCACAGCAGTGCCGCGCCGCCGAACACCGCGGCGAGAGCGGTGTCGCTGCGGTTCTTGCGCAGCATTGCCCACACCAGCACTGCGAACATCGCAATCGCCGTCACCAGCAGAAGGGAGTGCGATGCTCTGCCGTCGAGATCCTGCAGCCTGAGTGCGAACGGATATCCGAAGAGCATCGCACCACCGAAGATTCCCGCCGGTCGCCAGTTGCCGAAGATCAATGCCGCCAGGCCGATGAAGCCCCGGCCCGTCGTCTGACCCTCTTTGTAAACACCCGACAGCTCTTGGCTGGCGATGAACGCGCCGCCCAGGCCTGCCAATGCCCCGCTGATGATCACGCCCACGTAGCGGTAGAAGTAGATGTTGATGCCCTGCGCCTCGCCTGCGCTCGGACGCTCGCCGCTGATGCGCAGACGTAGACCGAATCGAGTACGCCACAGCAACCACGTGGAGAACGGGACCATCGCCACGGCGAACAGCGTCACCCACGACATGCTGCTGGTCAGACCGTGGGCGATGCCGCTGATGTCGGCGATGAAGAACCAGTCCTTCTTGTCGAGCCATCCGAGCACATCGGGTGTCTTCCAGCCGAACAGATCGCCACCTGCGAGAAAGGGAAAGGTGAATCGCCCGACCGTCGGGACACGAGGCGACTGGGTGATCGAGCCGCCCTGGTTCTTGAACTTCTTGTCGAAGACCTCCGACGACATGAAACGGGCGAAGCCCGGACCGAGGATGTTGATCGCCACGCCGGAGATCACGTGGTCGACGCCGAACTGCACGGTGGCGACGGCGTGCAGCAGCCCGCCCATCGCGCCGCCGAGCGCGCCGAACACCAGACCCCACCAGGCACCGAACTGCAGCGCGCCCCATGCGCCGAACCAGGTGCCGAGGACCATCATCCCTTCGAGGCCGATGTTGACGATGCCGCACCGTTCGGCGAACAGGCCGCCCAGGCCGGCCAGCAGGATGGGTACGCCCCAACGCAACATCGCCCGCGACGACCCCTCGGCCGTCAGCAAGCTGGTGTCGTCGAAGCCCTGCACGATGTTGAGCACGGCGACCCCGACGACGGCGTACAGCATCCAACGCGCCCAGGCCGGCATGTTCTTCGCATAGCTGACCATCGTCATGCCGCGACTCCGCTCATGGCCGCAGAGGCCGCTTTGGCCTCTTCGCGATCACGTACCCGTTGCGTGATCTGATACGCAACCACCGCAGCCAGGATGATGAGCGCTTGCATGATCTGAATGATTTCCCGCGATGCAGAGCCGGTGTTCTGCAAGATGCCCGAGGAGATGTCGAGGAACGCGAAGATCAGCGCAGCGATTGCTGCACCGAGCGCGCTGTTCCGCCCAAGAAGGGCAACCGCGATCCCGGCGAAACCGAGGCCCTTGATGGGATTGGACGGGAACAGGCCGCTGTCCATGACCTCGGTCATGCCCACCAATCCGGCGACCGCGCCCGACAGGATCATCGCCGTCAGGATCATTCGTTTCGGTGGGATGCCGCCGGCTCGAGCGGCGAACGGGTTGGCGCCGCTGGCGCGCAGGTCGAACCCGAAACGTGACCGGTTGAGCAACACGTGATAGGCGACGCCGACGGCAATGGCCACCAGCAACACACCCGTCAGCTCGCGGTCGCGGCCGATGTGGCGAGTGAAGATCTCGACGATCTTGTTGAGATTGGGAATGCGCCCCGACTTCGGGATCTGTGCGGTTCCGACTCGGGTGACATCGCCGCTGACCGAGCCTCCGGCCTGCCACACTTTCAACCCGGCGACGATGAGGCCGGAAACGGCGATGGCATTGAGCATGATCGTGCCGATCACCTCGCTGATGCCACGACTGACCTTCAACACCCCTGCCACACCGGAATACGCGGCTCCGACCGTCATGGCCACGAGGAAGATCACCGTGACGTGGATCGGGGCGGGCAGATGGATCACGCCGCCGACCTCGGCGGCGACCAGCGCAGCCAGCAGGTACTGGCCTTCGACGCCGATGTTGAACAGGTTCATGCGGAAGCCGATAGCGGCCGCGATGCCGGAGATGAACAACGGCGTTGCCCTGTTGAGGATGTCGACCATCGTCTCGAGCTTGCTGGCGTTGTTGAGCATGTCGCCGTACGCCCGCAATGGGTTGCTCCCTGCCACAAGGAGCACGATCGACGACGCGACGACCGCGAACACGAGAGCCATCAACGGTGCGGCGGCACCCAGCCCGATACGGCGGAACAATGACCTCATGCGGCACCTTCCTGCAGCGCTGCACCGGTCATGTATGCGCCGAGGTCGCGTGGCGTGACGGTGGCCGGATCGAGGGTTGCGACCAGGCGGCCGCGCAGCATCACGACGATCGTGTCGGAGAGGCCGATCAGCTCGTCGAGGTCGGCGCTGATCAGCAACGTGGCCAGCCCCGCGGCACGTGCGGCCCGCAACTGATCCCAGACGGCGGCCTGTGCGCCGACATCGATGCCGCGGGTCGGGTGGGAGGCGATCAACAGCGTCGGGTTCGCCGACATCTCCCGCCCGACGATCAGCTTCTGTTGGTTACCGCCCGACAGCGCGTGAGCGGGGACATCGATGTTCGGCGTGCGCACGTCGAAAGCCTTGCGGATGTGTTCCGTAGCGGTTCGCATGCCCTCACGATCCATCCAGAAACCGTGACTGAACGGGGCCTTCGTCTGGTGACCGAGCGCAGCGTTCTCCCACAGCGGTGCCGACAGCAGCAGACCTTCGCGTTGGCGGTCCTGCGGGATGTAGCCGACGCCGTTCTCCCGTCGATGACGGACCGAGGTGTGCGTGATGTCGTCGCCGAGCATCTCGATCGAGCCGGAGGCGAGCTGACGCGTGCCGACGATCGCGTCGACCAGTTCCGCCTGCCCGTTGCCTTCGACCCCGGCGACCCCGACCACTTCGCCGCGGTGCACCGTGAGATTGACCCCGCTGACGACGGCGCGGTCGCCGTCGTTGACGGTGAGGTCCTTGACCTGCAGCACGACGATGTCGGTGACCGTCGATTCCGTCGTGTTCGGGGTCGGTAGCTCGGAGCCGACCATCAGTTCGGCCAGGTCGTGGGCGGTGACGTCTGCAGGCTTCACCGTCGCCACCGACCGCCCTTGGCGCAGCACGGTGATGGTGTCGGCGATGGCCAGCACCTCGTCGAGTTTGTGGTCGATGAACAAGATGGTCGAACCACTGGCCTTCAGTTCGCGGATGTTGCTGAACAGCGCTTCGACCTCCTGCGGCACGAGCACAGCCGTCGGTTCGTCGAGGATCAAGATCTTGGCGCCCCGAAACAAGACCTTGATGATCTCGACACGTTGGCGTTCCCCGACCTCGAGCGTCTCGATCAGCTCGTCGGGGTTGACGTCGAGACCGTAGGCCTGGCTGACCTCGCGAACGTGCGCCCTGGCCTTGTCGAAGTCGATGCGCCCGCCCCGTGTCGTGGGCTCGGCGCCGAGGATCACGCTCTCGAGCACGGTGAGGTTCTCGGCCAACATGAAGTGCTGGTGCACCATGCCGATTCCCAGGTTGATGGCGTCGGTCGGCTTGGCGAGTTGCACCTCGTTGCCGAAGACCTTCATCACGCCCTCGTCGGCTGCCTGCATGCCGTACAGGATCTTCATCAACGTCGACTTGCCGGCGCCGTTCTCTCCGCAGATGGCGTGGATCTCGCCTTCTTCGACGGCGAGGTCCACATGATCGTTTGCCACGACGCCCGGGAAGCGCTTCGTGATGCCGATCAATTCGATTGCTCGTGCCAAGTGCCCTCCAAAACGCAGCAGCGGGACCGGACTGTAGTCCGGCCCCGCTGTCGAGCGTTACTTTCAGATGCAGTTGACGATGCTCAGTTGATCAAGCCTTGGCCGGATCGGTTGGCACGACGATCTTGCCGCTGACGATGTCAGCCTTGTATGCGTCGAGCTTGTCCTTGATGTCATCGACGAAGCCGCCGGATGTGGCGTAACCGACGCCATCGGCCGCGAGGTCGTAGCGGGTCGGGCCACCCTTGACGTTGCCGTCCATCTGGGCCTTGATGATCTCGAACACGGCCACATCGACACGCTTCAGCATCGACGTCAGGATGTAGTCCTTCACTGCCGGGTCGGCGGTGTTGTACTGGTCGCTGTCGACGCCGATCGCCCACACCTTGCTGCCCTTGGCCTCACTCGTGGCCTTGGCGGCCTCGAAGACGCCGGCGCCGGAGCCACCAGCTGCGCTGTAGACCACGTCGGCGCCACCGTCGTACATCGTCGTGGCGATGTCGCGGGCCTGGTCAGGAGCATTGAAGCCGTCAAAGTTGGGAGCCTCGGTGATGTACTTCGAGACGACCTTGATGTCGGGGTTCGCTGCCTTGGCACCAGCGGTGTAGCCGGCTTCGAACTTCTCGATCAAACCACCGACGCCCTTGACGCCACCGATGAAACCGACTTGACCGGTCTTGCTCTTCAGTGCCGCAGCGGCACCGACGAGGAACGAGCCCTGCTCTTCGGAGAACACCAGGCCGGCGATGTTGGCGCCGTACGGCGTCGCGCCCGACGGGTCGGTCGTGAAGTCGAGCATTGCCGAGTCGACGACACCGAACGTCTTGTCGGGGTTCGACTTGCCGACGGTGGCTGCATCAGCTTCGAACAGGAAGCCGACGGCGATGACGATGTCGCTCGACTGGGCGGCGAGATCGAGGAGCTCCTTACGATTCGATCCATCGGAGTTCGGCGATGCTTCGGTGAAGCTGATGCCGAGCTCGTCCTTGGCCTTCTGCACGCCTCTGGCTGCCGAGTCGTTGAACGACTGGTCGCCACGGCCGCCGATGTCGTACACCAGGCCGACCTTCGGGCCGCTTCCAGCAGCTGCGGTTCCAGTAGCTGCGGTTCCGGCAGTCGTGCCGGCGGTTGTACCTTCAGGTGCCGTCGTGCCGGCGGTGGTGCCGCCAGGTGCGGTGGTGCCGCCGGGTGCATTGGTCGAGGTACTGGTGCTGTCGGAGCCGCAGGCTGCGGCCACGAGGCCAAGCATGGCTAGGGCTGCCAGCGATGCAAATCGCTTGGTATTGCGCATTGGTCTCCCCCTAGGAGTTGTCAATTGGTGGAAGTGAATTTTCCACTCGGGATGCTACCCGGCTCGGACGCCGGTCCGGAGAGGCCCTTTGTCCCTCGTGCAACGTAGAATCGGTGGCGGTAGACGATGTACCTCGCCCCTGTACAACCACCGCGCCAGCGCCTGCCAGATCGTGTGTACGTCGCGCGGCGTGTCGTGGCGGCGATCGCGGCCGTTGCGGTGCTCTTCTTGGTGTACACGGTGGTCGCGGCGGTGTTCGGTGGGCCGAGCCGGCAGACGCAGGCGGCCCCGACGGCGCCCAGCACGTCGCTGATCGTCAGTGACGGCGTCACGCCCCTCACCCCTGCCTCGACGTCGACCTCGTCGACGACGACCACCGAGTTGAAGCCGAAGGAGAAGACCACCCCATCGGCGGCCGATCCGGCGGAGCTGTACGTCGCCGGCGATAGCGAAGCCGGCACGTTCGGGCCGTATCTCGAGCGGTTGATGAAGCAGACGGGCATGGTCAAGACCACGCTCGACTACAAGGTGTCGTCGGGGCTCAGCCGGCCCGACTTCTTCGATTGGCCGGCGCACTTCGCCCAAGAGATCCCCGCGGTCAACCCCGACATCGTCGTCGTCACGTTCGGCGGCAACGACGCGCAGGGCCTGCGCAACCTCGACACGACCTGGGCGGTGCAGCACACCCCGGGCACGGGCACGGACGACACCGATTGGCGGGCCGAGTACGGCAAGCGAGTCGGTGCGGCCATGGACTACCTGGGTGGCGACAACCGCACGCTGATCTGGGTCGGCATCCCCAACGACAACAACCCAGACATCACGGCGCGATTACAGGTGCAGAACGAGGTGGTGATGGCGGAGGCCGCCAAACGGTCGAAGGTCGTGTTCGTCGACACGTGGAAGCGGTTCTCCGGCCTCAGTGGCGGGTTCGCCTCCGCCGTCCAGGACCCCCGCGACGGCCAGTTCAAGGACGTGCGCGCCCAGGACGGGTTCCACCTCAACGAGACTGGCGCAGAGATCCTCGCCCTCGACATCGCCGAAGCGATCCGAACCGAGCTCCGCGCCCGAGGCGGCGCCCTGTAACCGGCAACAAGTCACCGAATCTCCGGTTGCACCGGAGATTTCGTGACTTGATCACGCAGCCGATGTCAATCCGGCGGCGTGCAGCGTTCCCAGCACCCACTGCGGGCGGCCGTACACATCCTCGTAGGTGAACGTGATGACCCTCTTGTTGCGCAGTGTGAGCTCGGTGTGGCGCTGCGCGTCGCGCTGGCGTTGCAAACGAGTTGCGTGGGTCCCGTGCCCGGCGAGCTCGATGACCAGGTCACCGGGGAACTCGGCGTCGACTCGCGCCAAGGTACGGGTGCCCGACCGGTACACCCGTCGTAGGTGCGGGCGGGGCAATCCGGCCTTGCGGATCAGGGCGAGAAAGCGGCGTTCGAGCGAGCTCTCTCCACCCGTGTCGACCAACGCATCGATCAGGGTCGGGCGGTGCCATGCGTTGATCGCCAAATCCTCGATGACGCGCTTGCGTAAACGCTTCTCGCCGACGAGCCGCATTCGGATTGCCGAGTCGATGGCGTTGTGGATCTCCTCCCTGCTGAAACGGAACAGGAGCGAGTCAAGGATCAAACGCTCGGCAGAGACGCAGCGGAAGCCGTCGACCGTCGAGACGTCACCCGGCAGCAACGGCGACGCAGTCGATCGCACGACCGAGCGATGCGACCGATTGCGGCCGGACCTCGGAACCCACAGCTCTGGAGCTCCCCGTTCGAAGCCGTCCAAGTGGTGCAAGGCCCCGGCCGACCGTCCGGCCACAGCTGCCTCGTGGCCAAGGTTGCCGAGCTCGGCGGCGAGGCTCATGTGCCAGGTGCTCGGGCTTCCGGCGAAGCGGAAGGTGCGTGAGCCGAGTCGCTCGATCCATCGGAGTGCGAGCCACTCGTTGCGCAGCCGATCAGACACGCCGAGCCGTTGGGCCATGCCCGTAGTGAAGACACCGTGGTTGTCGGCAGCGAGTGCTGCGAGTGTGACGAACCGTTCATCCATGACCGGATGCTCGCGAACGGCTCTCACCGGAACTGTCACCGCACGTCTCACTGCTCGCGACAGGTCACCGAATCTCCGGTTGCACCGGAGATTTCGTGACTTGCCTCCGGCAGGCGGTGGGTCAGAGGATCAGAGGCTGGCGTCGTCGTCGGCCGGGCGGAAGCCGAGGCGGAGGTCGCCGAGCCGCACGAGCGTCGCCGAGATCCATCCACCGAGCGCGCCGAAATGGTCGTCGAGCAGGGTGCTGGCGCCGTCGGCGAGGGTTTCCTCGGCCAATTCGTACAGCCCCTCGTAGGTCACCTCGATCGCGTACTCCGGCTCGCCGTCGTTGCCGTCGAAGTGACCGATCTCGATCGTCAGGCCGGCCCGCTCCAGACGTTCGTTGCCGATCAACGGGCTGGTGTCGGGCATGGCCGGTTGTACGACCGACGGCTCCGGCTGGGCGATCAACCGTTGCACGCGGAACACGATCTCCATCTCGATCGCCGGCTGCCGGTCGAGCACCTCGTCGACACACCAACTGCGATACGCGGTCTGGCTCCAACTCGGCCAGTCGAAGTTGATGTGGGCGACAACCCGCGGTGGTTGCCCTTCGCCGGGCAGCCCGTACGAGGTTTCCCAGGACAGGTCGCCGAGCAGCACATCGACTTGGAAGTGCTCGTCGAACGCCTGCCGCTCGAGGAAGGCGGCCTCGAACGCGTCGCGCAGTGCGCTGATCGCATCGGTGAACACATGGTCGAGCATCAGACGCCTGACGCTACCGTGCCCTCGCGAGGGTGTCAGACCGACCGTGGTCAGAACTACGGTAGGTCGCATGTCGCTCGTCGTCGTCACTTGCTCCGAAGGTGTTGCCACCCTCACCCTGAACAACCCAGCGGAGCGCAACACCCTGACCGCCGCAATGGTGGGCGAGATCGTCGCCGCGATGGACGAGATCGAGGCCGACGACTCGCTGGGCGCCATCGTGGTCACCGGCGCCGCCCCGGCGTTTTGTGCCGGTGCAAACCTCGGCAACCTCGCCGAAGCGGGTGAAGCCAGCCTCGGTGCGATCTACGAGGGGTTCCTGCGGATCGCCCGCAGCCCGTTGCCCACGCTGGCGGCCGTCAACGGCGCGGCGGTGGGCGCGGGGATGAACCTGGCGCTCGGGTGCGATGTGCGTCTGGCGGCGCGGCGGGCCAAGTTCGACACCCGGTTCCTGCAGATCGGCCTGCACCCAGGAGGTGGCCACACCTGGATGCTGCGGCGCATTGCCGGCCCGCAGGTCGCGATGGCGGCCGTGGTGTTCGGCGAGGTGATGGACGGTGAGGAAGCGGCACGAGTCGGGCTCGCCCACCGATGCGTCGACGATGACCAACTGCTGGTGGCGGCGCAGGCGATGGCTGCCCGGGCGGCCAGTGCCCCGCGCGATCTGGTGATCGAGACCAAGAAGACGATTCAGGCGATGGCCGATGTCGACACCCATCCTGCGGCGGTCAAGCGGGAGCTGGATCCGCAGTTGTGGAGCACGCGCCAGCCATGGTTCGCCGAACGTCTCGCCGCGCTGCAGGCCAAGATCAGCGCCAAGCCGTAGCGCCGCGTCATCGACGACCTGGTTGACGAGCTGGAGAAAAAAGCGCGCACGAATGTTACGCAAAGTGTCTTTCATACCCCTGTCGGTGTCGATTATCGTGCAACTACGGGTAGCTCCCACACCGTACGTTCCGACAACACAACGGAGGTACTTCATGAGCCAGCGCCATCGCAGCCAGGAGGCGGTTCCACCGCCCAAGATGGATGCACGAGCCCACGCTCATAACGAGCGGCACCGAATTCACAGCGAACTCGACGCCGTTGCAGCCCAAGTCAGTGCCGGGTACGAGCCCGACGAGGTGCACGAGCCAGGCCGGGCCTGGGTGCCGTCGCACCACCACGACTCCGAGAAGGCCAGAGCGAAGGCCGATTCGGGTACGACCGGCAAGCGCCATTGGAAGATGAAGATGTGGAAGCGGCGCACGAGCGTGCGCAAGGCGAAGGCGCAAGCCTTTCGCATTGCCAGCGAGTAGCCGGCACCTCAGGCCTTCTCAGAACCACGCCGCGGC
>JANMNE010000043.1:0-46733 GCA_031373785.1 Ilumatobacteraceae bacterium | reverse complement strand
CGACACCGACCCGTCATCAGCCCAATTGCCACATTCTTCGAGTCGTCGCGCGGCCAGTGCCAAGCGGGCCGCTTCGCGTTCGTGGGCGGCCCAGGCGTCGATGAACTCGGCGCCGGTCAAGACGTTGTCGTCGAGCACCGCCCTCTCGCATTCCATACCATGATCGTACACCAGTTCGATCGCCCCTCAACCCGCAGAGCCATACTCCATATAGCTTTCAGCGATACAAACCGAGCCGACATCACCCCGTCAGATAGCTCGACTACGTGGCTTCGCCCTGCGACGAGAGGTGGTGGCGCGACTGCCCGCTGTCGGCAATAGCCCTGTCGCTCGCACGTCGTGGGTTGGGCGCGACATCGGTACTGCACCTGCTCACACCGCACCCGACCAAGCTCAACGGGTTCGGTCTTGGTACCACCAGTACCGGAATCGCGCCCAAGTAAGATCTGCGGCGCGTACGGCCCGCGCCTACGGGGTGATGACGACCTTGCCGACGACAGTTCGGTCCATCATCGCCCGCAGCGCTTCGCCCGCGCCTTCCAGCGGATAGTGCCTCGACACGTATGGCGAAAGCTTGCCGGACGCGACCCAGTCGATCAGCTGGTCGCCGATCTTGGTGTTGCGCGCCGGTTCCCGAGCTGTCATGGCCCCGTAGAACACGCCGACGATCTGACAGCTCTTCAACAGGACGAGGTTGAGCGGGATGGAAGGTATTCCCGCGGTGAACCCGACGACGAGGAATCTTCCTTCCCATGCGATCGCCCGGAGCGCCTGTTCGGCATTGGCGCCTCCGACGCAGTCGTACACCACGTCGACGCCCTTGCCGTCTGTCAACTGCTTGGCTCGGTCCTTGAGGTCCTCGGTCGAGTAGTTGATCGTCTCGTCGGCTCCGCGTTGACGGCACACGTCGAGCTTGTGGTCGGTGGACGCAGCGGCGATCACCCGAGCGCCCATGAGCTTGCCGATCTCCACGGCCGAGAGGCCGACGGATCCTGCGGCACCGAGGACGAGCAGCGTCTCGCCTTCGCGCAGGCTGGCGCGATGCTGCAATCCATACAACGTCGTTCCGTAGGCGTAGTTGAGCCCGGCGGCAGCCGCGAAATCCACCGAATCGGGCAGCCGTCGCGCGCTGGCGGCGGGGATCGCACACAACTCTGCGTAGCCCCCGGTCGCACCAAGCGCGCCCAGCACGCGGTCGCCTGTCGACCAGCCGGCGACACGCTCGCCGACTGCGACCACGAGACCGGCGACTTCGCCACCGGGGATGTACGGGGGCGGCGCCTTGTACTGATACTTGTCCTGGAGCATCAAGGTGTCGGGATAGACCACCGCTGTGGCGGCCACGTCGACCAGCAGTTGGTCTGGCCCAACCACGGGATCGTCCACCGACTCGACAACCAGATTCTCGGGTGGACCGAACGCCTTGCACACGACTGCCTTCATTCCGCAACTCTACGCAGCGGCTAACAACGCACGTTTGGCCGCCGACCTCGAACGTGGTGTGGGCAATGCTCGCCGGAGTCGAGCACCTGGACCATGGCCGTCCAGGTGGTCGCTGGTCAGCTTCGGGCGGTGACCAGGAGGGCCCGGCCGGGAATCTCGAGCCCGGTGTCGGTGAGGTATGGGGCGGCGAGTTCGGTGGCCGTGCGGCGGACGGCAGCTCGTTGGTCAGGGGTCGCCGATTGGAGAACGCCAGCGAGGGGGCCGGTCACGAGGCCGTTGATCATGGCAGCCATGCCGACGCAGGTCATCCAGGGGTTGTGCTCGATGCCCGCCCACGTGAGCGCGCCGATGCGACCGCTGGGGACGAGCACCCGGTGGATCTCAGCGAACGCGACGGCACGGTCGGGGGTGGACATCAGCCCCATCCGCGACGCGACGACGTCGAAGCATGCGTCAGGTCGATCGATGGCGGAGACGTGGAGACGTGGAGACGTTCGGGTTTGAGGCCGGGGCCGGGCGACACGCCCGACGGGAAGAAGATCGGGTACCAGGTGAGTCCGAGCAGGGGCGACGAGTGGCGGCTGGTACCGCTCGACGTGGCTGCGTACGAGTGCCGCTCCGGCGCGGCGTTCGGCGAGCGATAACGACGCCGCCGACGGCGTGGCGCGCTGGACCGTCGAGACGAGGCCGAGCCCGTAGTCCAGCAACCGATGCTCCTCGCTGGGCTCGAGTCGGACCGGCGTCAATCCTGCTTCGTGGAGGAGGCGCCAGAACGGGTTGCCCTGCGACGAGAACGAGCCCGCTCGCTCACTGCGGCTGCCCTTGGCACGCATGCGGCCTTGACACGAGAATAGTTGTTCTCATAGAGTTTGAGAATATATCTTCTCAACAGGACGGTGCGAGCCGATGACGAACCCGACGAAACCACCCGTGCCACCATTCGATGAGGCGTCAGCGCGGCAGAAGGTGCTCGCGGCCGAGGCCGCCTGGAACACGCGCGATCCCGAACGCGTCGCCAGCGCGTACACGATCGATTCGGTGTGGCGGAACCGGTCGGAGTTCGTCGAGGGCCGCGATCAGATCGTTGCCTTCCTTCGAGCCAAGTGGGAACGTGAGCTCGACTACGCGCTGCGCAAGGATCTATGGGCGTTCCGCGACAACCGCATCGCCGTGCGCTTCCAGTACGAATGGCACGACGCCGACGGCCGATGGTTCCGGTCGTACGGAAACGAGAACTGGGAGTTCGACGAGCACGGCTTCATGCGGCGCCGCGAAGCGAGCATCAACGACGTCGCCATCACCGCCGCCGAGCGACGCATCTCCGGGCCGCGCCCCGATGGCGACACCAGCGGACTGCCGCTGCGATGAGCCCAGCCGCGGCCATGTCCGCCGACGAGTCCCGACGGGTCGTGCTGCGCGCCGCCGACGAGTTGTTCTACGTCCACGGCATCAGCGGGGTGGTCATGAGCGACCTCCGTGACGCGTCCGGAGTGTCGATGCGGCGGCTCTACAACACGTACCCGTCCAAGCGCGAGCTCGTGGCCGCATGGCTCGCCGATCGCCACGAGACCTGGATGGCCTGGTTCACGACCAGCGTCGACCGCCACATCGAAGCCGGCGCCGATCCCGTGCTGGCCACGTTCGACGCAATCGCCGACTGGGTCACCACACCCGGCTACCGCGGCTGCGCCTTCATCAACTCCCTCGCCGAGACGAACGAGATCGACGACACGCACCGCACGATCATCGCCGCGCACAAACGCGACCTCATCGAACACCTCGCCCGCCTCGCCGCACGCGACCACCCGAACGCACCCCCATGGCTCCCGGCCGCTCTCGCCGTCATCGTCGACGGCGCGATCGTCCAATGCACCGTCTTCGCCACCACCGATCCCCTCGAGGCAGCACGATCCGCCGTCCACCAACTTCTCGAAACCATCCCGACATGACCCTCACCGTCGGCGCCCTGTGGCGCTACCCCGTCAAGACCCTGGCCGGCGAACGCCTCGACGCTGCCGAGATCACCACCAACGGCATCATCGGCGACCGCATTGTCCACGTGCGCGGACCCGAGGGCGTTCGCACCTCGCGACGTCACCACAACCTGCTCGGCCTTCACGCCACACTCGGCCCCGACGGCGAACCACTCGTCGACGGCCGACCGTGGACCTCACCGGAGATCCTCGACCGCATCCGTGCCGCCGCCGGACCCGATGCCACGCTCGCCCGCTACGACGGACCGGAACGGTTCGACGTCCTCCCCCTCCTCGTGGCCACCGACGGCGCCGTGGCCTCGTTCGGTCGTGACGTGCGCCGCCTCCGCCCCAACATCGTCATCGACGGGGTCGACGGCATGGACGAGACCGGCTGGCCCGGCGCGGAGCTCCACATCGGCGACACCGTCATCGCCCTCGACTCTCGCCGCGGCCGCTGCCCGATGACCACCGTCGACCCCGACACCCTCGCGGTCGACCGCGCCGTGCTCAAAGACATCACCACCCGATTCGACGGGAAGCTCGCCCTCAACGCCGATGTGCTCCGCCCCGGCACCATCCGCGTCGGCGACCCCGTGCAACTCGTGCACCCAACCGACTGACGACCCACGAGCAACCACAGGCACAACACTCGAATGGTCGTCGCGTCGACCGTTGCCGCCGCTCAATCCGGCGACCTCGCACGGCGGCTCAGGGGTAGCTCACCACGGGGACCGGGACATCGGGGTTGGCGATCGTGGAGGATCCACCGATGCCGTTGATCACGTTGAGGATGCCGCCCTTTCCGGCGCTCGGATCGAGGAAGATCGTCAGCAGATCGTTGAGGCTGCCGGCGGGCAAGGTGGTGGGGACCTCGAACGCGTTCGCGGCGAAGATGTCGATGCCCTGGTTGAAGAAGCTGTAGCTGCCCATGCCCCACCCATTGAAGCTGGACACGCCATCGGTCACCTTCATGGCGGAATAGCCAAGGACACCGGACGGCTGGTTCCATGCTGCCTGGCTGGGCGGGTCGTAGGGCAGCTCGTTCTGGAAGAAGACGACCCTGCCGCCGTCGCCGTTCCAGATCACCTCGGTCTTCTGGTAGTGCTCGACGAACAGCCCGGTCGCGATCACGTCGTCGCCGTTGACGACTACACCGGTGTCGGCAGTGTTGACCGTCCAGCCGACCGATCCCGGGTTGCCGTGGTCGGCTCGCCATGCCCAGAGGTTGTCGAGGATGACGTTGTCACTGTCGACCTCGAGGCTGACGGTGGCTTTGCCGACGTGGGGTCCGCCGATGCGGAAGAACACGTCGTGCAGCGCAGTCGGGTCCTCAGGGTCGCTCCAGTGGTTGTGCTCGCGCGACTCCCCGTTGTCGATGCGAGGCTTTCCGACCTGCATGAGGACCGGTGCATTGACGGGCCCGGCATCGATCATCACCCCGGCGACGTCGACCCCCTCGACGTCCGCGACGCTCATCACGGTTGCGCCGTTCACCGAGGTGAGCGTGGCGATGCCCATGCCGAGCACGACGGTGTCGGCCCGCTTTATCGAGATGGTCCGGTCGATGTCGTAGACGCCCGGGGTCAAGATGAGGTTCTTGCCCCTGGCGAGCTGGTTGTTGATCGTCGTGACGGAGTCGGATGGCTTGGCGACGAAGAAGTCCGACAGCGGGATCGAGCGGCCGGGCGTCTGCCCGTTCTCCCACGTGGTTCCCGACGAGCTCGATCGCGGGGCTGGGACGAGGACGCGGTATCGGCCCTTGGCATCGACGAACAAGTACGGCTTCTCCCGGCTCACAGGCGTCGTGGCCAACGTGGTGTAGGGACCCCCGCACGATGCGTTGGCGGGGAAGCACTGGGCAGGGGCACCGGAAACGCCGGAGAAGACTTGATTCCACACGCCGTTGGACCAGCCCCCGACCGAGCTGTCGCGTACGAGGAACTGCTGCTGCGAGCCGTTGATGACGAAGTCGGTCCTCGAGTCGGCGATGAAACCGCCGCTGGCAAAGGACGGTCCGCTGCAGTAGTCCATGAGCGTGAGGTTGCCGCCAGTGACGTTGACTCGCCGCATCGGCGCCGCCTGCGACACCGCCCAGAAGTTCCCCGAGGCCCGGCAGCCATCGAGACCGAGACCGTTGACCTTGATGGTCAAGTTCGACAGCGACCGCCAGAAGTTGTTGAGGGCGACGCAGTTGCCGGGCGCCAGGCAGCGGTTGTAGACGTCGATGTGACCGTTGATGGTGACATCCGTCGGCGAGGCACCCAAGCCGGCGACCTCGGTGTAGTAGCCGACCTGGATGATCAGCGGCTCGGCATCCGTGCCATAGATCCCGGGCTTGAACAGCAGGGCGTAGCGATTCGTGCCCATCTCGTCGTCGAGCTGCTGGGTGGTGACGGCATCGACCGCTGCCTGGATCTGACTCGTCGGCATGCTGGGGTCGAAGACCAGCACGTTCGGACCGAAGTCCGGCTGGCCCGACCCACCAGGTCGGCTGGCAGATGCGGCGGCACTAGCCCCCACAGTGAACAACGAGGTCGCCATCGCGGCAGCCAACACCACACCGCGGCAGCGCCGCCGACGACGTGTCGTCGCGACGGTGACAAGAGCATCCGGAGACTTCATCGCGCGAACCCACTTTCCCCTAGAAGTGATACCTGACAGGCAATACGACTCACGACCGAGCGGCCAGAACACGATCCCCGACAACATGTCTACCCTTGCCGGCAATGTGAGTCAATCGACGACGACATGATCGACGGTTTCGCAGCAACCTGCCGGGCAATCACACCGCGTGCGCGGCAGGCCCGTCAACCAGGCGTTCAAGGAGGTGTGACGCAAGGCCTCGGACCACAAGGCGACACCCGGTCCCCCGCGCGTCGGTGTCACGCGGAGTCGGTGGGTGTCAGCGGGATTTTGCTCACGGACGAGATCGAGTTGGTGGCATCGCGGGGCGTGGTCGGCCGCCAACACCGGCCACAGCCAGTCCTTGTTGTCCGGCGGGGGCGCGTCGACTGTTCAACGTAGAGACGTCGAACTCAGCGGGACCCGTTTTCGGCAAAGGTGATCGTCGACTCGGCGAGCCGCTGGCAAGCGCGCCGCTCGTGGCGGATCGGCCACCAGTCGTAGAGCAAGATCTCCAGCGGCTTCCACATCGAGACCCAGCCGAGCACCGACAAACCATCGTGCACCACCTCGATCACGGGGTTGCTGCTGGCGCCGATGAGGCGTGACACCGCATTGAAGCCAGCCAGTGCCGCCAACCCGATGACGAGGCTGATGCGGCCCTCCCGGAGCAGCTTGCGTAGCTGGCGTGCGGTCTGCCATTGGCGGTACTCGAAGTGGCTGTGCAGACCATGGACGATCGCCTCCTCGCGCCCGTTCAGCCGATCATCGGCAACGTAGATCTCCACTTCCACCGGATGATCGTGGTCGAGATCCTCCGCCCACTCCTCGATCCAGTCGGCCACTTCGGGGTCGAGCGACCGCTCGTCGAGCGGCGACGGATCCATCGGGTTGAAGAGATGCTCGACGCTGGCAACTCGTACCTGAATCGGGCCCTCACTGAGCTCGTTGTGGGTCCGGGGCCAGTTGTGTAGTTCCATACGGTTTCACGCTATGGCACCAACGCGAGCCGCGTGGGTTCGACAGCCGACAGCCCTGACAGCTCGATGTTCAGACTACGAGCTGCGTCGGTTGAGACGTAGTGTCAGGTCATGTTTCTGGCGTTGAACGAGATGCGGCGCGCGAGGACTCGTTTCGGTCTGCTGATTGGCGCGGTGGCGCTATTGGTGTTTCTCATCTTGTTCCAGCAGACCTTGCAGAACGGTCTGATCACATCGTTCGTCGGTGCGCTTCGGAACCAGTCGGCGCCGGCTTTGGTGTACAGCGTCACTCTCGACACGCGACTGCTCTCGGGTGCCCGCACATGCATCCCAACCATGCAGCATGACGAAGCCTCCCCGGCCACGAGTTCGGCCACGCGGTCGGCCTGGCGCACGAGCACCAGAACCCCGACGGCGGGATCGAGTGGAACGAGGCGACCGTGATCAAGAGTCTTTCCGGACCGCCCAACAACTGGGACGAGGCGACGATCCGCCACAACGTGCATCAGAAGTACCGTGTTGACCAGATCCAGGGCACGAAGTTCGACCCCGACTCGATCATGTTGTACTTCTTCCCCGGGACATGGGTGAAGAGCGGTATCGGAACGCATGCCAACGACGTGCTCTCGGCCGTCGACAAGGCCTACGTAGCCAGTGCTCAGGCCTATCCGAAGAACAAGCCGACAGTAGTCGACGCGGTCGAACTCAACGTCAACGCCTCGAAGCGCACTTCGGCGTCGATCGGCAAGGCCGGTGAAGAAGACCTGTTCAGTTTCAAAGTTGCCACGGGAGGCGCACACGTCATCGACACCAAAGGCCCGACCGACGTGGTGATGCGGCTCTTCGGTCCCGACAGTCCGACAAGCGTGATCGCTGAAGACGACGAGAGCGGCGAGGGCTCGAATGCGCGCATCGCCGCAAGCCTCGTGCCGGGCCAGTACTACCCGCAGGTACGCCACTACAACCGGGCAGGTGGCAAGGGCGACTACACGATCCGTGTGCGCCGGATGTAACCACTACTTCCCCCAGGTTTGCCCGTTCGATTCTGGTACGCCCGATGGTCCGGCCGCAGACTTCTGTCATGACGAGCCGGTGGTGCGAGGTCCCGGTCGACTTCGAGATGCAGGTTCGCCACGTCGGCACTGCCGGGAGCTACGCGTCTCCTGACGACGCGCCGGTCGTCGTTCATGCGCGCCCCAATGAACCGCTGAATGTCGATCTCGAGCTGGTGAATCACGGTCGTGACGATCCGGCCATCGTGCTCAAGTTGGTCGGGTTGGGCCAGCCGATCGTGGCGACAACTCGGATCGAACCGCCCGCCTCATCCGATGTGGATGATGTCCACAGAGTGGCGGCTGAGTTCGTACTTCCATCTCGTCTTCGTCCGGGAGTGAACCCGGTGGCGATCGAATGGGTCGACGGAACGTCGAGCACCGCGAGTCGCCTGGCTGTCGTCGATCTGCTCGTGCAAGTCGACGATGCGTCGCTGGCGACGATCAAGCTGTCGCCACAGCGGATCTCGGGGCTGCTGGGAAAGTCCACCAAGGTGGTCTTGGAGAACACGGGCGATCTCGCCGTGACGGTGCGGCTCCGCATGACAAGTCCGGATCGCAAGCTTCACGCCGACTTCACGCCGGAGATCGTCGAGCTCGCACCGAGGCAGCAGTTCTTCGCGGTCGCGATGCTTCGACGCAGGGCGCGGTGGCTCGGAGCGAGGAAGCTGCACGTCTTCGACGTCACCGCATACGGGTCGAGTGGGTCGAAAACGGCCGCTGGATCGTTTCGCCAACTGTCGGTGTTCCCGCCGTTGCTGTTCAAGATCATTGCGGTCGTCGTGCTCTTGATCGCTGCCTTGATCGGTGTCAAGACTGCCGCTCGGTCTGTGGTGAACGACAACAAGGTCGCCGGTTGGGTGGAGCTTCCCGACCCTCCGGAAGGCTTTGCGGGACGCGTCGGAGATACCGCGACGTGGGTCCAGTTTCAAAAGCCGAACCGGCCGAGCGGGGTCGACAGCGCCACGGCACGGGCAGGGGACTGGATCACCGGCCACGACCGATCGGATGTGGGCGTCGTGGTGTTCGGGGGTATGGACGCAGCGGGAACCATGCGGCCCGACGGCGCGTACTACTCCACGACGGACAATGCGTGGACAGCCATTCCGCCGTTGGGAGATGACGAAGGACGGGTTGGACACCAAGCGGTGTGGACCGGCGATCGCATGGTCGTGTGGGGTGGGTTCACGCCCGCGGCCGTTTCGTCGGAGACCAGATACGGAGCCCAGTTCGATCCGGTGACGTCCCGATGGGCGGCGCTGCCGGATAGCCACCTGGAGCCTCGGGTGGGTTTCTCGATGATTTGGACCGGCAAGGAGTTGATCATCTTCGGTGGCATGACCCGCGACGGACGCGTGCTCGGCGACGGGGGCATCCTCCGCGCGGGACGCGTGCAGTCGGACGGGACGCCGACCGCGGACAACCTCGGCGATTTGTCGCACGGTATCTGGGATCTGTTCCAGAGCGACAGTGACACCACCCAGTTGAGCAACTTGGGCGGATTTGCGGACGCTGCTCGAGCCTTCCACGCGGCCGCTTGGGATGGGCGATACATGCTGATCAGCGGCGGTGTGGGTCCCGACGGAGTGCTCCGTTCCGACAGCGTCGTCTACGACGTCGCGGTGAACCGGTGGAGTTTGATCAAGAACCCGTTGGCAGTGCCCGAAGCATGCCATCAGGCCGTTGCGACACCCGGAGGCTTCGTTCTGCTGGGTGGCCTGGGGACCCGTGATCTCGGGAGCGGGCCCGTGCCCGTTGACCAACAGTTGTCGGTCTCCAACACGAGCATGTCCACCTTGTGCTCGTCCAGCCATCGCGTCGATCGCAAGGATCCAGTTGCGTGGCTGTTGAACGTCAAGCCCGATACAAAGGATCCGTTCGTGCCGACCTTCGAATGGAAGCCGCTCGCCGATGCGCCCGAGCACTTGGCTACCGATTTCGTCGCCGCCTGGACCGGCAATGCAATCGGCATCGCGGTGCCGGTGCCGTCGCTCGATTCAGTGTCTGCGATGCTGTACACACCCGGAGACGGGACTGAGTTGCAGCCGTTGCCGTCGTCAACCCAACTGGGGTTCCGGGCCGAGTCGACCGCGGCCTGGCATGACGACCAGTTGTTCGTCTGGGGAGGTCGGGACGACGAACCCTGCCCCGACGACTCCGCGGTACTCGGATGCCCCGAGGCACGGGGAGCGCGATTCGAGGGTGTGCCATGACCCGCCGCGCCGCGAATCGGCCGCTTGACGACAAGACGTCGGTGGCCGGCGGATCGCCCGAGCTGCGCGTATCGCCAAACACTGTCAAGGTCACACCCGGCACGCCGTTTGTCATCTCGGTGAGCCTCGTCAACACCACTGCGGTAATCGACGCGTTCGAGGTGGCGGTCCTGGGTGTGGACGGCCATTCCGTCACGGTCGAACCGGGATTGGTCTCGCTGTTCCCCGACGCCGCGGGAACACTGACTGTCCAGATCACCTTGCCGTCCGACTTCCCGGCTGGGCCGTGCGATACCTGGATCAAGGCTCGGTCCTGCACCGACAAATCCGTCCAGTCGTTGGCCCCCTTGCACCTCGACGTGGCGGAGAGTAAGTCGGCCAAGATCGACATCGATCCGACATCGGCAGTCGGGCGGCGAAGTGGCCGCTTCGGGGTTACGGTCACCAACGACGGGAACACGCCGTTGTCGTTCGCATTGCTCGGCAGTGACGAGGAAAATCACTTCTCGTTCGCTTTCGAGCCGCCTCGTCTCGATCTCCCGGCCAGCGAATCTGCATCGGTTCAAGTGGAGGTCTCCGGTAAGCGTTCGTTCACGGGTGCCGCAACGCCACGCCAGTTCAAGATCACTGCAGAGTCGCCAGGGCTGAAACTGGAGACTTCCGGATCGTTGGCCCAACGTCCATACATATCGCGGTTCGTCCTGATGATCGGCTTCGTCGTCGCGCTCTTGGCGCTCTGGGCAATTGTGGTCGGGGGGGCCATCGACTCGGTGATCGACGACACCAACACAGGCGTAGCGAAGTCGTTCAAGGACGGTGTCGGAGCTGTGGTCGACGGCATCAGCAGTCAGCCGAGCGCCCAGTCCGAACTTGCTGCTGCGCGCGACGCGGCGACAGCGGCCGCCTCTGGCCAAGCGAATGCGGCCGATGGCAGCGCTGGGTCCGGCGTCAACGTCAGTGAAGCGGCACCCACAACTACGCCAGCCGGCCCCGCCGTCGCCGGCAGTTCCGGTCCGGTGGTGGCCGTCAGCGCTGCGACCACTGATGCGCCCACAACCCTCGGCGGCGCCCCTGCTCCCGTTGCCGTCGACGAACTCTCCGGCGCGGTGCTCAGCGCGGCGGATGATCTTCCGATTGCCGGGGCGACCTTGACGATTCAGCCGCTACTCAAGCCCGGCGGCGCGCTCGATCCGAATCGTCAGCGGACCGTCGCTGTTGCCGACGCGAACGGCAACTTTCAACTCAGCCAGATCATCCCCGGCAGTTACTCGGCGATGTTCGCGGCGGCCGGATTCGTCGACGTGTCGTGCCCCTCCGTTGACATTCCGTCGCCTGCCGGTGCCGCAGTCGCGACCTGCTTCAGCAACGAAGGCGCGAGCGCCCGCGTGAAGGCTGGTGAGCCGTCGACCGTCAAACTCGTCGGTCGTCAGTCGTCGATCGCCGGGATCGTCACAGCGAACGGTGCGCCGCTTGCCGGAGCGACGGTCACGATGTCGCGTCTCGATCGCACTACGGGTACCCCGGCACCGATTGCCGGCCTCGCGGCTGTGATCGTGGCCGACGATGGACATTTCTCGTTTGTCATTGAGCCGAACACGAAGGCGACACCGGGGGCCTTCGAGGTCTTGGCGGTTGCCGAGGGATATGTGCCCCAGCGTTCGGTTGTGACGCTCGCCGCCGGCCAGAACGTCATCGGGATCGACGTGCCGATGTCTGCGGCACAAGCACTCGTGGTCGTCGGTACCAACGCATCGATCGCCGGCGTTGTTACGGCGAACGGAGCTCCGTTGTCCGGAGCGGTCGTGGGCATCTCGCGGCTCGATTCCACGACGGGTACGCCGTCGGCGGTTCGTGGTCTTCCAGATGTTGTTGTGACGGATTCTGGTCGGTTCTCGTTCGTGATCGACCCGAGTACGCAGGTAACTCCTGGTCAATTCGAGATCGACGTCTCGGCGCCTGATTTCTTCCCGCAGCGAAAGGTGGTCCCGCTCGCCACCGGGCAGAACGTCGTCGGGCTGGAGATACCGATGACAGCACCGCCTCCACCCACGACGACTACTCCGCCCACGACTACGGCACCGCCGGTGGTGCGGCAGATCTCGGGAACGGTTGTCCGACAATTCGTCCCTCCACAGATACCACCGCCAGAGCCGGTGCCGCTCGAGAACGTACGCGTCACGATCACCGGTGCTTCGGGGAGCCACGTCGTGTTTACGTTGGCGAACGGCACCTATGTTCTCGATGGGCTGGCCCCTGGTCTGTACAACGTGTTCTTCGAGTTGCCTCCTCTCTTCGTTTCGAAGGCGATCACCGTGGACATGCGCAACGGTGACGGAACCGGAAATGTTGGTCTGGTGTTCTTGGACTGAATAGGTCTCAGAACTTGACGATCAGGATTGCAGTCAGCGTGATCAGGACGATTCCAAGCGTCACCAGAACCCAGGCCCACACCTCTGGGTTGCGTTTCATCACAACCCCGGCAGGTGCGACGGCGGGCGTGTCCGGCTCGGTCGACCGTGGCAGGGGGTCCGGCTCGGGAATGGGTACGTGGCACCTGCGGCACTCGGTCGCGTTCTGGTCATTCGGTTCGTCGCAGTGCCAGCACTCGTCACCGGTCCTCGACTCCCTTCCACCGACTCCAGGCAGACGGAACCACGCGGCCGGGTCTGGTTCGAGCTGGGGCGTCGCCGGCGTTGCGTGAATCTCCGCGTCGTTTGCGGGTGCGGCAGGCACATCAGGTATTTGCACGGTCCAGAACAACGGGTAGTCACACCATGGACAGAAGGCCTTGGCCTCGATCAGGTCTTTGTCGATCGACTCCGGCAGATCTTCGTGGCACATCGGGCAGGTGTCGAGGAGTCTCATGCTGCGACCTCCACTGTGGGTTGTAGCGCGCTGTCGTCAACGATTCGGTAGACGACGTCGCCACGGAGCTCGCGCTCGATCGTCGCGGATATCTGGGCGAGAGTCGCATGGCCCAACGTCGAAACGTGGATCGTCACCGCAGCAGGGACGAACGGTGCCGATTCGGTCGGCGTGTCGGTTGAAGTTGGCGGGTGTTGTGGAACGGGCCGCGACGCGATCCAGCCGTCCTCGACGATCGAAACGACTGCGCCGGTGATCGCACCGATGTTCATCCGCAACGACGTTGGGGTTCCGCGCATCGCGTAGGTCGCCGCGGTCACCAGGAATACAGAGCGTTGCACAGCGTCAGGCAGGTGGGAGTCGATCTCTGCGCCGAGGCGTTGGGCCAACCATCGCAACATCGGCAAGGGGGCCACCGTGGGATCGAAGTAGACCTCCTTCGCTCCCACCACGTCGTAGAGCTGCGAGGCGATCGGGTCCACAATGCCGAGGAATTGAGCGATGCCGCTGTCTGCGGCCATCACGACAGGTAGTTGATCCAGGAGCAGCGTGCTCATCAGCGAGCACCTCTCGTGTTGTCGAGGATGACACGGTGTTGGAACGAGAGGAACAACGTGTCGGGCGGCAGCTGGATTCGTTGTTGGCCTGCCCCGAGCCGCTTGTGTGTCCGAAGGTCGGCCTCGAACAGTTCGACTTCGGCCGAGGTCACCCCTTCGATCGAGAGCAAGTACGTCTTCACCCGTTCACCCGTCATCGGTGCGTCGAAGGGCAGGCCGTCACCGTGTTCACCACCGACAATCGGATTCACGAATTGGTACAACGCCTCCGTGACTCGATTCGAGAGCGCCACAGCGTCGAGAGCTTTCGACGTGGCGGCCGTGATTTTCGCAGCGACGGACAGGCCGAGGTAGTACGGGGTCGTGATCGTGACGCGGTTGCCGACGAGCCGACGCGACTCCAGTTCGTGTTCGACCTTGTCGACGAGTTCTTTCGGAAGTGCGTAGTCGTCGATGGCCTGCACCGTGGGATGTGCAGTGACCTTGGGAACGAGTAGCAAACGCAGTGGTGCGCCAGGCTCGGTCGGCGGACGAGCGTCGACTCGTTCGAGATCTCGCGCCGCGTCACGAACAACGCGGACATGGTCGGCAGCGGTCACGGCTCGTTCGCCGGCGCGTAGCGCGAGGGGAGCACGTTGCAATGCCTGTTCGTAGGTTTCGGCGTCGACACCTCCCGTCGCGGCACGCGGGTTCTCGACGCTGTCGATTAGTTTGATGGTGGTACGCAAGGTCGTGATGGAACGCGCCGGAACATTCCCTCGCACACCTCCTCCGATCCGATACTCCGTGTACGAGATTCGGCTGCCCTCTGGCGGTATCGCGCCGTACTGAGTCGACATTCCATTCGCGGCAAACACTTGCGGGCCGAAGGCGATCTCGCCAGTCGTCGGGTCGAGCGTGTACACGCGGTCGCGGTCCTGCGACCCGTCCTGGTCCGCGAGTTGCATGTTGGTGAAGTCCTCGACCTCGTTCCACCGCTGTCCGTCCACGACGACGCCTTCAAAGGAGCCACCAGGCGTCGAGCCGTCGCGTGTTTTCGAGCGCGGCAGGGTGGGTGCGCTGGAGAGGGTGAACCGTTGCCCGGGTTTGCCGTCGCTGAAGCCTAGGACCTCCGTGGGCCGCTGTTCGGCGTGGTGGGCGCGCACGATCCCTCCGACGGTCTCGAAATGAATCGAGGTCAGCGATGGGCTGGTGCGGTAGATCGGGCACCGTTCGGTGTCGACTCGCAGCCGAATCCAATAGAGGTCTTCGCCGGCAAGTGTCAGCGCGCTGTGCTCATTGGGGATCTCGATCTCGACGATTCCCGCCTGGTTCAAGCCGCCGGTCGTATCGAGCGTGCGCTCGCACGTCGCGTAGCCGTGCTGTGTCGACACTTCCCAGATCAGCGGCGGGTTGTCCGGGTCGATCCCGAGTCCTGCGCCGCTGGCATTGATGTCGACACGAAGCAGTGCACCGGCGAGTGGCTCGGAGAATCCGAAGTAGACGGCGTCCCCGGCGAACCGACGCGAGGGTCTCCAGTGACGCCGGGCGTTGGGCGTCAGCACGCTGAGGGCGTGCTCCCATATTTCCTGGATTTCGTCGAGTCCCTCGAAGCAGAGAATCGCCTGTCGCGAGTCAGCCACTTCCGTGGTGCGGTCGATCGGTGTATCGGTCGGGCTCATGGCGACGCACCTGACGAGCTTTGGTTGACGAAGGGTCAGGTCGTCGTCGGTTTCGAAGATGACCTGTTCATCGGCCGCGCCCGTGGTGCCGACCTGTGTGCTTGCTGGGATGATGACCACGGTGTCTTTCACGCTCGTCGACAGGTGGAACGTCAGATCGGCGCTTGCTGCGAAGGCCGGCAGCGTCTGAAATCCGACGGTGTTGAGCAGGGTGATGATTGCCCGCTCGGGAAGCTGGTTGAGACGGAACAGCGTCATCTCCGTCATCCACGCGAACAATTCGATCAGGGCGACACCAGGGTCGGAGATGTTGTGGTTGGTCCATTCTGGGAAGCGATTCGGAATCTGCCGCTTTGCTTCGTCGACGATGTCTTGGAAGCGGCGGTCGTCCAGGCTTGGCGCGGGAATCGTCATGAGCTCTCACCCTCGGGGATCACGTAGAACGGGAAGACAAGGTTGCGGCGATCGTTGCTCGAGCGGAGTCTGTAGTCGACCTCGATCTGGACGATGGAATCGTCATTCGACTGCGGTCGCACGGTCACCTGTTCGACCTCGATACGCGGTTCCCAACGCGACAAGGCTTGACGCACCGCGTGCTCCATTTGTCCGAGCGTCGCCGCGTTCACGGGTGAGTACACGAGGTCCCAGATCTCGCAACCGAAGTCGGGACGCATCACGCGTTCGCCGGGCGCGGTCATGATCACCATGTGGATGCCCGCGACCACGTCGTCTCCCGAAGTCAGCGCAATGTGCCCCGTCCCGTCGACGCTGAGCGGGAAGGACATGCCACGTCCGACAAGCGCCCTGGTCGTGTCGAATCGGGCCGGCGGTGTCGTGATCGATGTTGATTCGTTAGTTGTGACGGTCAATTGAGCTGCACCATCCCTCCTTTGATCTGCGTGGCACCGCCACCATCCACAGCGAGCCTCCCCGATGCCTTGAGGTCGACCAAGGCACCTTCGAATTTGGCGGTAGACGATGCCACCGCCTCGATTTGCGCGCCGTTGAGTTTGACCGCGGACGTTGCCTTGATGTTGACGTTTTGACCTTCGATCGTGACGTCTCTATTCGCCTTCAGCGATGCCGCGCCATCGGTGGTGATGGTGATGTCGGAAGGGGTCTCGAGGGTGACCTTGTCCGCGGCAAGAGTCAGCACGGTCTTGCCGCCCTTGAGGGCAACGACGATCGAGTTGCCGCTGTCGGCGTCGGCGTCGTTGATGGTGATGGAATGACCGGCGCGGCTCTTCCAGGTACGCGACGCGATGACCCCCTGCTTGACGATCGCGTCCTTGGCAAGCGGCGGTGGAGACTTCTTGCTCCACATTCCGCCGAGGATGACGGGTCGCTGCGGATCTCCATTTTCGAAGCCGACCAGCACCTCGTCATCGATCTCCGGGTAGATCTGTAGTCCGCGCTCTTTGCCGGCGCCTGGCAGCACCAGCCGCGCCCATGCACTTTCGTACTCGTCGTGGAACGTGGGCAGGTTGACCTTGACGCGTGCCGGGCGCTCGGGGTCGTCGAGGTTGGTGACCACGCCGATGACGAGCGCGTGCGAGTTCCACGGCAACGGTTCCGCCGGGCTACTCAACAAGTCGACGAGCCCGGTGGATTCCTGACCGCCAGAGGTGAAGCGCGTGACGTACCCGCCTGCGGCCGTATACACGTGCTCGACCGAGGCGATACGGTACTTGCCGCTCAACTTGGTTCCGACGTTCTCGATGTGAATGATGGACCCGGCCATGATCTTCGGATCACCGAGCGCGACGCCGCGCACATTGACTTCCGTGGCTGCTGCACGCTTGCCGATTCCGTCGGCCAGCGCCTGAGCACCGCTGATGTCATCGGTTGGATGGCAGGCCTGAAACCGTTCGACGGCTGCCGACCCGCGCGACGATTTGGCGATCGAGGTCGGGCCCGGTGCGTCGGTACCGAGCAGTTCAAGGTCCGGTGGCAACGACGATGTCACCGTGATCGCTTGACGGGTGTCGGGGTTCCACGAGTTGACCGTGACCTTCTTGGCAGTCTCGGCGGTCGTGGAGACGACGCGCAGGCTGAGCAGATGTTCTCCCCAACGCAGGGTTGGCCCATTGGTCGAGGCGACATCCTTCTTGAAGTTCAATTCCTTGCCAACGACCCACCACCGATAGCCGTTGAGACGAGCCCGTTCGTCGAGGAAGCGGTTGCTCGGACCGGCTTGCATGACATAGGGGTGACGAATTTCGGACGCATCGACGGATGCCGACAGTCCAAACTCGGAGGCAATCGAACTGGCGATCTCACTGTCGGTACTGTCGACATAGGTGGCCCGACGCACGCCCCGGTAGAGCACGTGGTCGGCGCCGAGCGCCGTGATGGTGAGCGTCATCGATCCATCTCCATCGGCCTCGATGCCGATGGAGGTGACATCGCCCGTCATCACCTTTGCGGGCACGTCTGAATTGGAGATGGACATCGTCACCTCAGCCCCGACTTCCCAGAATCCTTGGTCGTACAGGTCGAAGTCGGGGTCGATGAACTTGAGCCGCAACTGGTCGGGGAGTTGCACCGAACATTCGGCGCGTGCCTCGGTGAGTGCGCCGTAGAAGTCCGCCGACAAGTCGCTTCCATTGACCTTCAGTGCGAGTTGAGGAACGAAGTATTCAGGCACTTGCGTTCTCCCGTTTCGGGATGATCAGCAGCACGCCGGGTTCCAATCGGATCGGGTCGGTGATCCCGTTGGCCTCGACGATCCTGCGCCAATCGGTGGAGTCGGAGTAGTACTTAGCGGCGATTCGATCGATGGACTCCCCGCGCTGAACACGGTGGATGCGATGCGGCATCGGCGTGTGTGAGGTCGGGTTCTGCGGTGGCCAGGCGTCGTCCTCCACGGGTTGGATGAATGACACGTTTGCGTTGGCGCGCAGTGGCGTTCCCTCCGACGAGAAGTAGGTGAACGTGATCGCGACGTTGGACACCACCGCTTTGAACGAGCGCCACTTCCCCCAACTGAACCAGACGAATGGCGGTCGCTTCGTCTTCGCATCGGAAGATGGCAAGTTCTTGTTCGGCTCGATGAGGTGCAAGAGCGCGTCGGTGTAGCGACCGACCGATGTCCCTTCCTGGGTCGTATCGAACATCAGGTTGAGATCGAACGAGCCCGATGTCGCCGAGACGAACCGCATCTCCGGCTGACCCTTACCTTGCACAGGGTGTCGCACCCAACTAGCGCCTCGCGTGACCGTGAACTCGGATGGATTGAACATGCACTTGATCTGATCGCCGGTGCCGATGTTGGCGCCCTTCTCGATGTCGATCGTTGCCTTGGTCGCGGCCATCAGAACCGTCCTGCATATCGTCCGCCACGACGGTCGAGTTCGGCCATCACGCGGTCCTCGATGGCCTGGACGATCTGTTCAATGTCGACGGCGCTGCTCAACGAGTTGCCAGCGGGAGCTTCCGGATCGATGTCTCGCTGCACCACCCCCGTTGGCGACAACGTTTTGACTGGAGAGGCCCCCGCAGTGCCGATCGTCGATCGTTGTCCGCGAGGCCTACGTTCGCTTTGGCTGGCGGCGCTGACGGCCTGGCGTTGGATGCTGGAATTCTTGGACGTGGGGCGCTGGTTCACTGTTCGATTGGCGGTCGCTGTTTCGGCGTTGGTTGCTCGGGGTGTTGCCTTGACTCCGCTCGGGGCAGTGGCCGGGCGTGTCGCGGTTCTGCCATTCGCGTTCGTCGTCGTCTTCGGTGTGTTCGGGCCCGTCGCAATGACGACAGCTGGTCGAACTCGTGCTGTTGAGCGATCCTTCGGTCGTGTGACCGCATTCGTCGAGGTCGTGGCGGATGTTGACTGCTCGTGCGGGGGAACCATGCGAGGCTCGGCGCGACCGATCACGGCCGGCGTTCGTGGCGAGGGATCGTCCGGAGTTGAACCAAGCGCTGCATGGTGAGGCCGCGTGGCGTAGCGACTCGCGATGGTTGTGGCCGATGGGCCAGGTATGTGACCCCGGTGCGTTGGTGCGGTCGGACGTTGGCGAGGTATCTCGCCGAGTTGGGAGAGTCGTGACGGTCGGCTCGGAGGGTGACCCGGTTGTGGAGGTCGGGTTGGGGGTCGGACTGGCGGCCCGGATACGACGCTTGAAGGCGAGAGTCGGGAACCAGCGTGCGGTCGCCGGGTCGGTGAGCCGGGTACGTGGCTCGGTCCGAAGAGTTGGGTCGGTCGTGGACCATGCAGGCGCTCGCTGATGGCGGCGCCCAACGAGTAAGCCACTCCGGCGTGCGGCAGCGGGCTGAATGTCGGCGGTTTGCCGATCGATGCTGCGCCGGGTTGTCGTGAGGAAGTCGATGAGTAGTCATGCGAAACGTGGGCTCGCTCTGCCGGAGACACGTCGCGATGCCCTCCGACCACCGATGGCGGTCCGGCCCGATCGACCGTGGAGGTCTGCCGGGCGCGTGTCACCCTTGCGGCGGAGTTGAGCCGCGTGGTCGCGCGGTCAGTTCGACCAACCCGTGTATTGGCAGCTCGCCGAGGGCGATCAACGACGACAGGAATCATCGGTGGTACGGCCGCTGAGAATCGAGCGAGGGCTCGTCCAATCAGCCGCGGCGGTTGTGTGGACTGTGTGAGCCGTGACGATGTTCGCTCGCTTGGTGTAGTTGGCGGTGTCGGGTTGTGCGGCAACGGTTGGCTGCTCATGTGCTGCCTACGGAGCGGGCCGTGGGCCACACTCGAATCGTGTTGATCCAATGGTCGGGTACTCCGTTGATGTTCCCGCTGTGATGGTCCTTCGACAGTCGTTCGAGTTGTTGCTCGGCGAAGTGGTATCGCACGCCTGCCCACCGCCGGCCGAACCGCCGGAGCCGTTGCGACGGGAGCTGAGAGCACGACCACTCCATCGTCGGAGCTGATCCGCTCACCTGCGACTAACCGTCGCGCTGCCGTCGCTGTCGCCACAACAGCCCTCCGCAACGCGTGACGTGGCGGCGCAGCAGATGTCGGTCGTACGGCGGTCGCAGGTCGTGCAGGTGCTTCGGATCCGTCGTGCCGCATCGATGGTCTGGCGAGCCGGGTGGCAAGGGTTGCGGCGAGCTGCACTGTCGATTCGTCTGGAGACATGTGGGCGATTGCGGCGCTCAGGCTGCCGAGTCGTTGACCGCGGCGACGAGGGGTGTCGTCGATCGTCGCAACGGCAGAGGAGCGAGGTGAATCGAAGTGCGCGGCAGACCTGTTCGCCAGCGGTTCGGTAGGCACGTAGGACGTAGTCGTTGGCCGTCGACGCGTCGATTGCTGTTCGATTGTGGCACCGCTGGACACGGCCTCATTCACGGTTTGTGACCTCATCCATGTTTGCCGATCGAGGCGTGTGCGACGGTTCACCGCATCGGCGACGATCTGATCCTGAACTTTCGAGGCTCTCAAGAGTTGCGCGAACGCGCCGAATCGATTCATCGCTTGCCGCGATGCAGTGACGTCATTGTCGTCGCGGACCCGGGACTGCTGCCTATTCGCTGACGCTGTCACCGAAATGGGCTCATCCGACCCAGATCGCTGCCAGCGATACCGATATCGCTCCGGCAGGCCGGCAACGGCCGACGCGAACTTCCTCAACTGGGTCTGATCGATCCTTGGCGACGTGGGAGCCGGCCCCGGCTCGACGAGCATGGCTCGAAAATCGGCGCATTCCGAAGCACCGATGGAAGCGAGCCGTACCGTCGCGGCATCTGGAGACGTTCGGGCGAGTATGCCGCTCCGACCGCCGGGTCGCTGGCCACGACGACGTGTGATGTCGCTGGTGGTCCCCGAGGCGGGGGAGTGCGGGGAGTCCGGGTGCGCGGTGGCTCTCACCATGAAGGGCGCCCTGGTCGCTATGTCCCCGAGGACGCTGCGGTCTACCCGCGAACGCTGTCCGATCCCTGACGGTGGCACCGGAATGGGCCTATGCGGACTGGATCGGTGCCAGCGATCAACGATCGCGGGAGTGCGAGGCGGATATGCCGCCCAGCCTTGCCTGGCGACCGAGCTTCGGGCTGGGTGCGTGCCAGCCTTCACATCCTGGCTGCTGGATGGATCCTGGCGCGTTGGTAACCGCCGCCCGTCAGTGTCGGCAAAGTCCTCACGAAACCGGGACGCCGATGTGGCATGTGTGGACCTCCTTGAAAGCAGCCACGCCGATCGCCCGAACAGGTCGGGCACACCGGGTCGCGAGTCGGCCGCGTAGCCGCCGAGGAGGTGACGGCCCAGCGCGCCGGGCAGCGGTTGCCGTCCCTGCAATGCAGCGGTCGCTGGTGAGCGCAACACCCGATGTCGCGAATGCCGAAGCGACGATCGAGAGATGCGCGTCGCGAGTGCCCGGTGCAGTTGCGGTATGGGCTCCTCAGACGGTTCGTGGTTTGAACCCATGATGGGCCAGCTCCAGCTCTTCGGACGGGATCTGCGAGGAGTCGACGGCAAACGCCGGGCCGCTCCACCGGACCGGGAAGGCACGATCGATCGACCAGCCGCGCAGCCGCTCGCCATGAACGGTGATCATCGTGATCGCGCCGTGCAGCATCTGCGACTTGTTGCCCTGCGCGGCGAAGGCATCGCCCGAGGTCTTTGAGAACCAGGCGAACAAGTTGTCGTCGTTGACGATTCCCCGTTTCAAGACGATGTTCGGCCACGACATGCGCCCGGGTAGTTGGTGGATGAACTGGTTTTCTCCGCCTTCGCGAACCGTTTCAACCTCGACTTCGACCTGCAGTCCGGACACTTCGGTGAAGGTCCCGATCTCCACGCCGTCGATCTCGAGTATGAAACGTTGCGCTGCGGTCAACCATGGGTCGCCAGGGGAGGCAGGCGTACGCTGCGGCGCGTCCGACTTCGGCGGCGACATGATGACATCAGACAAGGCTCTTCACCTCCTCCCAGGCGCGTTGGTTCAATGATGCGACGTTGTCGATGATCGTGCCCCGATCGCGATGATCGAGATCGAGCAACACGTCGAGCTCCCAATGCAGGTGGTAGGCCAGGAATGTGAGCTCGCGCCACACGTCGGCGGGGGCGTATCGGATCAGGACACTCCGGCGGGCATCTCCTCCAGCCGAGGCTGGGAGAAAGGGCGCTCTGCGTCCAACGAGGCAATCGTGTCGGGATCGCCGAAGTTGATGATGCCGTACAGGTCCTGCAGGTAGGCGATGTCGGAGGCGAACATGTCCTCGATCACCTTTGGGTTGATGTGCGTCAACGTGCCGAGCCTGGTGATGACCCGGGCCAGGATGATGATCGTCAGGTACGCCTCGTTGTCCTGCACACGCCCGTCGCGCAATGGCTCCACCTCATCGCGTGCCGTCGCCAGTCGCATGGTGCCCGAGCGGTGCAAGGTGCCGTCGGTGTCCACGTACCCCTTGGGCAACGTGAACTTGTACTCGGTTTGCAAACTCATGCTCGCACGATCCCTTCGTGGGTGATGACGATCTCTTCGGTCGCTGTTTCGTCGGCGGCCGAGTCGAGGTTCGAGGCGCTCCACGACTTCGGCCAACCGTTGACGAAGTTCCAGCGGTTGACCTCGGTGCCCTTGGCATCGAACAGAACGACGGAACCGTTGCGCCGGTAGCTGTCGTACTTGCCGTCTTGGACCTGCTTGAACCAGTCGGTCAGGTACTTGTTGCCGTCCATGCTCTTCTTGAGGGTGATCTCGCCGGCGGCGACGTGGCCGGCGATCTTTTGGATCACCTGCTGACCTGTCTTGTTGACCACCTTGTGTTGGATCACCTCGACTTCCGTGCTCAGGCCGCTGGCCTCCCTGAAGTATGCGATGGTCACGCTGTCAATTTCGACCGCGAAGTTGAAGGTGGTAACCAAATTCTCACTAGTAGCGGAATTAGCCACGGCGAGCTCCTTTCGATTGGAAATGCTGTTGGATGGTGCGGGTTGGGTGAACAGTTGGGACGGCTACTGGCGAACCGAAGTGGACACGGTCAGCTGGTGGATTCGAGGGTCTTCTGGCTGAAGCGGAAGATGACAAACTCGGCCGGCTTGACCGGGGCAAGCCCGACCTCGACGACCAACTTGCCCTCGTCGATCGATTCGGGCGGGTTGGTCTCGCCGTCGCACTTGACGAAGAACGCCTCTTCGGGGCTTGCGCCGAACAACGCGCCGTCGCGCCACAGACCGAGCAGGAAGGCATACACCGTTCGATTCACGCGCTGCCAGAGAGCCTGGTCATTCGGTTCGAACACCACCCACTGCGTGCCGTCCATGATCGTTGCCTCGACCATGTTGAACAACCGCCGTACGTTGATGTACTTCCAGCTTGGATCCGTCCGCGAAAGGGTGCGCGCTCCCCACACCTTCAGCCCGCGGCTGCCAAATGCACGGATCGCGTTGATCCCGTCGGGATTGAGAATTTCCTGTTCGAGCTTGGTGATCTGGCTCTGCACGTCGAGCACGCCGAGCACGGTCTCGTTTGCCGGGGCCTTCCACACACCACGGGTGTTGTCGGTACGCGCCCAGATCCCGGCCATGTGACCGCACGGTGGCACGAACACCGTCTTGTTGCCGTTGGTGCCAGCCGGGTTGTCGACCTTCAGCCACGGGTAGTAGAGCGTCGCGAACTTCGAGTCGTAGCCGACCAGGTCGCTCCATGCCTTGACACCTTGTGGGTCGAGGCCTGGTGGCGGATCCAGGATCGCCATGCGGTTCGCCTCGCCTTCGCAGTGGGCGATGAGTGCCTTCTGCACGCCGACCCACAAATCCGGGTCCGGTTCCGTACGGCCGGCCATTGCGGCTGTGTACAGATCGGGGACCATCACCATGGTGACGTCATCGGCGATGACAAGACCCTGTACGCCCTCGCGACGTTGTGCGTCACCGTCGAACGTCGAGGTCTTCACCTCCAGCTTGGTGGGCGGGGCCAAGGTGTAGCTCTTGGCCACCACGGGCGTGGCTTCGTCGACTTTCGTGATCACCTCGATGAGCGCAGAGGCCTGATTGATCACCGTGGCAACGTTGCGATTGCCCTTGGCCAACGTGAGACCCTCGAACTTCTCTTCGATCTTGCCTGCTCGCTTCACGACGACATCGAATGTTGGCGGCGCGTCGTGCTTGTCCTTCGTGGCCGCGGCGGGCTTGTCCTTGGTCGCCGCGGCGGGCGCGGTGGGCGCGACGTCGACGACGACTTCGCCGTCCTCGGCGCAGCTGATGAAGTCCAAGATCGGTTGATCCTTGCCGGCGGTTATCGCGGCGCGGCCACTGGTGCGATGCGGGATGCGGACGATGTAGCACCGACCGCCACCGTTGAGGAAGAAGCCATGCACTGCCAACGGCAGCAACGCCGAGTTGGTGAACCCGCCGTAGTGCTTCTTGTACTGCGTCCAGTTGGTGACCATTCGGGGGCGTAGACCGTCGGGATCCTTCGGATCATCGATCGGTGCCTTTTGCGTGAAACCAACGAACGCCGCCACAGCTGTACCAGCAGCCGAAAGGGGCATCGATCCGCTGGGCATCTCTTCGATGTAGACGCCTGGTGTCAAATAAGTGGGCATCGCTCTTCTCCTGGTTGACTCGATTGGCCTGGTTGACTCAGTGGACGGGTAGCGGTTCAGGTTCCCTTGACGGCGGAAACCAATGATTCGGCGGACAATGGAAGATCGATCGACTTGCCGAAGCGGTAGGCAGGGAACACGCGCATCACCGGGTTCGCCGACGAGCACTGCACGATCGGGATGCCGGGAAATCTGCCGATCAGTTGTTCCGCTGCAGCGGAAGCGGCTCTGTCGTCCATGTCGACGATCAAGGCATCGGGGCGCAGATCATCGATCAATTCAGCGGTCAGCGAGCGACGATTCGTCAGCACTTCGCAACCGCGGTCGATCAGCAGATCACACAGGCCGAGCCCGACGATGCTCTCGAATTCGCTGATCAGAACCCTGGTCACCGAAGAGTCCGCTCGCCGGAAGTCATGCCGACGACGGTACGCACGCACCGTCGAGCGGACCAGAGGATCCGGTGCAGCCTTCGGGGACGACGGCTGGTTGCACCTACGTGCAGACGGTGCCGCGTCGTGTCGATGTGGCCTAGGCAGCCTGCCTGCTGAGTTCTACCCTGCTCGACATTGCTGATCACCTCGTATATCAAAATCGGCAGTCACTGACACCGAAGGAGAGCCGGCTCAAGTCCGATCGCGCGCCGTCCCCGGAATGGCGAACTCGGTGATGCGACAAGTGATCGCTACTCGAGGACACTCCGAGGCGAGAGCGCACCAGCTGGAGCCGGTTCGTCCGCGACGCGCTTCGACCGAGATGAGTTCGACGTCTCGACCGATTCGGCGCGAGTGGGTCACCGAGTGGCAAACGGCGCTAGAGGTACGCATGGCGTATATCGGTGTGGTACAGCAACCACAGGCCATCTTCACTCAGAACTTGTCCGATTGCATCGCCGCGGCCGCCGTCGATGAAGAAGGGAAAACACACCTTGCACACGCCAATGGCGGTGACCCCCGAGCTTCTGGGTTTTGGGGAAACCAACACCGCAATGCAGAGCAGGAATTCAAGGGTGGGGACACGCCGTTGATGCTCGCGTTGGGTACCAACTACGCCCTGGAGGATGCATCGGGAAATAGCCGAGCAATGGGAATTCACATGGGCGTCAAGCCATGGAAGGACATCATCGAAAGATATAAGTGGCCCCGCGGATATTCCTGACCAACGGTTACGAACAAAAGGGTGTTCGGATCGGCCGACGTGGTAGGTGGGGAATCTCTGGACGGTTCGGAATAAGTGGAGGAGGCGAGCCACTCTTCTATAGCCAGGAACTGAATTGGGAAGCGTTCTGCCAAGAAAACGACCTCGACCCCAAGTTTCGGTAGTGACGACCGATCAATGCAACAGCAGTGTGATGGCCAAGATGTCGGCGGCGAGGAGCAGGGTTGGCCAGTAGAGGAGTTGTGGGATCAGGTTGTCGCCGAAGCTGAAGAACGTGCGTCTGCCGGTCACTGGTGAGGCGACGAGGATCGCATTGATCGCCACGCCGAGGATGACGAGGTAGATCAGGAAGTAGAACGAGTCGAAGTAGACGATGTCCTTGAACTGGTTCCTCAGTTGTTGGTGGGCGATCAAGACAGCGAAGAAAAGTGCAGCAAGCGTGGCCATGACCTGAGAGGTGCTGAACCCGAATCGTCGGGCCCGGTTGCGGCTGGCGGTGATCGTCAGCAGCACAGCGAACGCCAGGCCAGCAGCGACGGACAACGGCACCAGCGTGCCGACCATCGCATTGGCGACGTTGCGTTGGATGAGGACGTTGAACTGCAATTCCGGATAACGGCTCTCCTGAAAGGTGTTCAACCCAAAATTGGAGTTGTAGTCCGTCAAGAAGTAGTCGAAGTAGGTATCTCCGCGGCTGAAGTCGCCGAGGACGATCGAGTCGTCGATGCCGAATATGTCGTTCTTGCCGGTGCAGTTCTGGCTGGGCTGTGTTCGGCAGGGATAGGCCCCGAAGTCGGGTACCAGCACCACGTTGGCCAAGAAGTCGGCCGGCCAGATGCGTAGCTTCACCACCTTGTGATCGAACGGGTATTCGGCGTAGTCGAACTGCTCTCGTACCGGGGCCTCGAAGTACCAGCCGACTACCGTCGTACCGGCGCTGGATCCGGCGCGTGTGGTTCGTCGCAAGGTCAACGGCGGTACGGTGCCGGACAGCGGGGGATTGCCGACGGAAGTGGTGCTGGGTGCGTCCGTGATGGGCGGAACCGTGGTGGTCGGCGTCGGCGCGGGGGGAGGGACATCGGAGGTGCCGGCGGGGATGAACTCGACGTAGCGCGGCTCGATCTTGAACGAGGAGTCGATTTGGTCGGGAAACACGAAGCCCGGCTTGACCAAGATCCGCTGACCGTCGCCGGTTGTTGCCTGTACGGAAGCCCCCGGCGTCTTCAATTCGGTTCTTGCGTCACCTTCAATCTTTTGCCAGACATAGCCGGTGACGCGCACATCCGTCGCAGAGGTGATCTCCAGCGTCTGAACGAATACTCCAGTCGGTATCAAGGCAAGGGTGCCCACACCGCCACGAATGATCGCCTTCTCCTTGAGGAACTGGTCGACCTCGACCGGCGTGGTCAATTGGTCGGGTCCACGCACTGAACGATGGTCACGTGTCACCCACACCAACATCAAGACGACCAGCAGGATCAGCGAGACGAGGATCGATAGCGTCCACCACCGTTCGGTCCGCACCGGTGGTCGGCCGTCCCACGGCACCTCGTCGGTCGGCGCGACAACTGTCGCCGGCACGACGGGCGGGGCCGGCAAAACCGGGACCGGGTGTGCTGGCTGCGGTGTGTCCAGTGGTGCGGCGGTATCGGTCATGTCGAACCGCTTCTTTCGAGTTGAGGTACCACGATCACTACGGGTTCGGCGGACTCCACCACGATCTCATCACCGGCCTCGGCGTCGACCAGAAACGTACCGTCAGGCCCCACCACTGTCGATCCTCGAGGCGAACGCACGACGGCCCCGATCGAATCGCTGCGACCGGCCACGCGGCGGCGAACGCTTTGTCGATCTGGCTCGCGGATGTCCGCGGAGCGCACATCGAAGCGCTCCGTCGGCGGGCCCGCAGCAGTCGTGACATGCGGGTCGATCGATGCGGTGACCACCAGATTGAGCCCAGGCTTCAGCTTGCCCTCGATTGCACCCCAGAACTCGGCGAGATCCTTGCCGTCGGCACGCGCCACGCGCAGCGTTGGAGCCGGATCGGTTTCGGCCGCGAATTCGGGCCGGTGATCTCCGTCGAGAACTTGGCAGCCGAGTGCAGCCACCAGGCTGCGGCCAAGGAGCTCGTGTTCATCAGCCACTTGGGACGTCCACGCTGTCAGCAAGTATTGGAACTCGATCCGCGGCAGCATCTGACGCCAGACCTCCCTGCCGTCCTGGACGACGCGCTCGCGTCCTGATCTCGACTCGTCCGCGCTGCGGCGGATGTCCCACAGGAACACGTTGAGGGTCGGCTTGGTGAGTCGGGATCCCCAGTCGATGTCGGGCGTGTCGAAGGCGATGTCGAGTTCAGAACGGTCGAGTTGCAGTCGGTCGCGCAACATCTTTTCCAGTGCGGAATCAAGCTGATGCAGCATGGTTCGCCATCTCCGTCGTCGTGGCCATCGCCGCAAAATTCTTGCCGCCGTGCAGGCGACCCATCTTTTGGAACTCGCGCTGCATCCCACCCAACACATGGATCAAATCGATCGAACTCGATTGGTCGGCAGCGAGGAACGCGGCGTGCACCGCGGCGTTTCGAATGACACCACCAGACACCTCGAACTCCCGAGCGAGCAGTGCGAAATCGATCTCACTGCACGGCGCCGATGGCGGGAAGACGCGCTCCCAGATCGCGCGGCGTTGGGCGAGGTCGGGCATCTCGAAATCGAGCGCGACATCGATTCGACGTATGAAGGCGCCGTCGATGTTCTTGCGCAGGTTGGTTGCCAGCACGACGAACCCGTCGTAGCGCTCGAGGCGCTGCAACAAGTAGGCGACTTCGATGTTGGCGTACCGGTCGTGGGCGTCGGAGACCTCCGAACGCTTCCCGAACAGCGCGTCTGCCTCGTCGAAGAACAGAACGAGGTTGCCCGCAGCCGACGCGGTGAAGATCTCCTCGAGGTTCTTCTCGGTCTCGCCGATGTATTTGCTCACGACCGAGGAGAGATCGACCCGGTACAGGTCGAGCCCGAGCTCGGTGGAGATGACTTCGGCAGTCATCGTCTTGCCGGTGCCCGATGGGCCGGTGAACAACGCCGTGACGCCGGTCGATGGCCGCGATGGGAATCCCCATTCGTGAAACACTACGTGGCGATGCCGGTAGCGGGCGACGAGCTCGCCAAGGACGGCCATGTGGTCGGGGGGAAGGACCAATTCGTCCCATGTCCGTCCTGGTCGTGTTCGACCGGCGTGGTGGTCGAGGCGACCGGTCACGAGCCGGCGGACAGCGGCGTCGTGGTCGCCGGCAACGGATTCAAGCGCCTTCGCCGTCAATCGGGCCTGTTCGCGATCGAGCAGATGCCCGACACCGATGTCGATCAGTTCGGACTCGGCGCGGACCTCGACGAACGGTCGCTCGGGCAGAGACTCGAGCCGGAGCTCGTTCTGCGAGCAGAGTGCGATCGACAGAAACGACGACCGCTCGATCCACCAACAGTGGTCGCCATCGAGATCCAGGCGCGCGTCGACCTCGATGATCGGCGAGAGTCCGCTGAGCACACATTGACGAACGATGGCCGCCCACTCCGTGTCGTTCGTCGGGAGCTGGGTGACGAGGAACCGTGTCCCCGCAGTTTCACGGGCGGCGCGTTCGATGCGGGTGGATCGGTCTCCGCTGTGCACCAGCACGAACCCCGCGCCATCCTCTACATCGGACAGCACCACTTCTGTTCGTCGCGGCAAAGTCGGGTCGGCACCGCGAGCTCCTGCAAGGGCATCGGAAACACATGTCGCGACTCGCACGGCTCGCATCGCCCAGGCTGTCTCACCCTCGACCGTGACGAGGCAAGCTCTCACCAACGGAGAATCGCTGGCCAACGCGGCGACACCCGGCTGGCCAAGGATCCGGCTGACGACCGACATCGTCAACCAACGTCGCGATACATCGTCGTTGAGGTACCCGACGAGCCGTTGCCTAGCGGCGTCGAGGTCGATCGCACTCGCCAACGCCAGAACGCGGATCGAGTTCGGATCGAGCAACGCGTTCCATGCGATTGCCGCAAAATCGTCCTGCGATCCTGGCTCGAGCAACAACTTCTCCGCCTCGGCGAGGTCCGGTTCGGTGGCGGCCAACAGTTCATCGACCGCGCTGCCATCCACCTTGGCCAAGCCCGGCAGGTCGGCGAGCAACACCCCGATCTCATCGTCGTCCACAACGAGACCAGCGAGTGGACGCGGTGGCTCGCCGCGGTGCATGCGCATGGTCAGCGCAGCTCGCTGCAGCACGACATCTGCGTACACCTCCCATCGCTGTGGCTTGGTGGACAACACCTCAGATGATTCCCTGCCGCGTCGCCATTGCCACCGCGTGTGCACGGTTGCGACAGTTGAGCTTCATCAACAGATCGTGCACGATGTTCTTCACGGTTCGTTCCGAGTAGCTCAACTCGCTGGCGATGTTCAGTGTGTCGTTGCCACTGGCCAGGAGTTGCAGAACCGCGAGCTCGCGAGGTTGCAGCGTCGAATTCGACGTGCCGGCGCTGGTCGCTGCGCGCCGCATCAGGCGCGGAATCAGGTCGATCGGCAACGTCGTGTTGTTGAGGTACGCGGCCCGGACACTGTGTACCAACGCGTCAGGCTGTACATCGGTACGCAGGTGGATTGCGCAGACGCCCGCATCCACCGCGTCGTACAGCGCTCCCTCGTCGCGGCTGTCAATGATCGCCACCAGGCGCACGTCGCCTGCGGCCCGATATTTCACTGCACGTTGCAGGCCGCCGCCGTCGACCTCGAACACCAGCACGTCAGCATCGGACTCCGGGATGGGGTCGAAACGATTGCTCTCGCCGATCACTGTCACGCCATCGACGGCAAGACACGTTCGCAAGCCCCGCCGAAAGATCGGATGCCGGTCGTCAATCCACACACGAATGGTCTCTGCCCTCATGAGTACACCTGAGCACAGCCGGGCGACCGTCCGATAGGCCCGGCCGACCAGAAGAACAGGCGAATCAGCGCTGCACGATCGTGCGCTTGGTTCGCCCGTCTGCACAGCACCGCGCCCCGGATAGCCGACTGGTCGACCAACGGGCAGCGCCTCGGCCCCGAAAGGCTGCCCACCACATTGGCGCAATCTCGCTACGGTCCTCGGAATGGGACAACTCGTCGTCAATTCAGCGATGCTGCAGTGCGCAATGGGCATGGCGCCCGGCACCCTGACAGTTCTCCCGATGAGTCGCGTCGCGATCGCCGGTCAGCCGGTTGCCAACATTCTCGACAGCAAACCATTCGTCAACATCACGGGCTTCGGAATGTGTATGAGCCTTGCCAATCCCGCGGTAGCAGCGGCGACCATAGCGGCCTTCGGTGCGCTTGTGCCGATGCCGTGCACGCCGATGACCGCTGCCCCGTGGATGCCTGGATCGCCAACGGTGCTGTCAGGCCCCGCTCCAGCCTTGACCAACACCTCGACGTGTATCTGCTCCTTCGGCGGGGTCATCCAGGTGACGATGCCGGGTCAGTTCACCGCGACGGCCCCCTGAACTCAGATCAGGGACGACCGAAGCGCGAGCGCGACAGCATGCGCACGCGAGCGTGCGCCGAGCGACTGTTCGATTTGCTGGATCGCACCCTTGATCGTGCGCTCCGAGTAGCCGAGGCCAGCCGCGATCTCCCGCGTGTCCGCGCCATTTGCGAGGAGTCGGAGCACCGTGCGCTCGCGATCCGCCAGCATGCTCGGCACAGTTGCTCGCCGCTCGATTCGTAGACCGGACGCTGCGGCACGCACCGCGCTGCACAGTTGGTTCGGTGTCACGGTCTCGCGAGCGAGTTCGGCAAACACGTTGCGAACCCGTTGAGATCCCGCCCCGATGTCGCTCAGTGGCACGCACGCGACGAGCGGGCAGTCCAACCCGGGTGAACCCACCACCGACAGCGACACGACGGCAACATCGACACTCGCCGCCTCTGCTACATCTCGAACGACCACGGCGACCACGTCGTCTTCGCGAAGTATCGCCTCGACTCCCTGCGCGAAGATTTCATGGTCATCGAAGACCCCGACCCGAATGCTATTCACAGCGCCCCCTTGCGATGCGAAAGTCTAGATCATCCGACGACCCTCTGGTTACTGGGCGTGATTGTTGTTTCTCTGAGAGCGGTCACATCTCTCGGGGCTCTGCTGCCGCGCCCTGCTGAACAACGTGTGTCAGCTCGTGGGCCAAGAGCTCGCGGCCGCCGTGAGTGTTCGGCCGGTAGTCCTGCGATCGCACGAAAACATCTGGTCCAGTCGTGAAAGCGCGTGCCCCCAAGTCGGCGTTGAGCCGATCGGCGCGCCCGCCGACATGGAGTCGCACCGACGAGAAGTCTGCGCCAAATGCACCTTCCATCGACCGCCGAAGGGTCGGGTCGAGCGGCCGACCTCCACCACGGGCACCGTTGATCAGCGCTGCCGTTCCTCCATCGACATCTCCGCCCTCGAGTCCGACGATCGCGGCTGGAGCGGGCGATCGCTGAACGTGGCCGATGCTTGTCATGACCTGCCGAGCGATGCTGTCGGCCTCGCGTTCGTAGTGATCGTCCGCTGGGCCGACGACCATCTTCGTCTGAACGCGAACTCGACCCGTCGCATGGCTGCTGCGATCTTTCATCTGCGAGGCTCCTCGAGGTTGATGAGTCGGCAACGTGAAGATCGTCGCGATCGCGTCCCATTGTCAACGGAGATCTGACTGATTCGCGGGATCCTGCCCGTTCATGCAGACTTGGGCGTGGTCGTCGTAAGATCGAGGCAACAGGCCGCGGGACGGCTTAAGGTCGGCTTGCCCCGCCGGCTGCGGCTTGGGTCATGCAGTCAGGTATCGCAATGTCGTTAGGACTCAGAGCAAGCACGACGAATCGCGAACTGTCGAACCAGAGGTCTGAGACAAGTCCACGCTCGCGTTCGAATTGGGCCGAGACGGCTCACCCCCATCAGCACCTTTTGGCTCTACAACGTACCGCGGGCAACCGCGTAACGACATCTGTGATTCAGCGGGCGCCGATCAACTTCAAGAACGTCGGTCCGTTCTTGGCGCTCAATCGAGACAGACGACTGGACAAACTGGAATCCCAGACGGTCAATCATCTGCGCCGCCTGGTGGTCTTGCTCGAGGACCGTCTCAGTGGGCAACCATCGGCGGCAGAGGAAAAGGCCATCAGAGAAACGGTGGCAGACATCAGCACGGTCGTCGAGGGTCATCAAGGTGCGGAGATCAATAATCTTGGCAAGGGCGAGAGCAATTGGGCCAACGCCGTTCTGTACGTCGATGGACGTGTTGTTGCGACTGTGAGTTCTACAAAGAGCGGAGTTTCAGTGGGAGCGAAGAGATCCCGTTGGGGCGCGGTCGGTGAAGGGGTCAGTGAAACCGAGCTTCAAATTTCGCACAACGATTCGGAGGCGACGGTCTTCAACGAGCTCGATCCGAAGACAAAAGGCGAAACGATTCGGTCCGCACAGACTTCTGTCGAACTCGCCTTCGTGAGCACGAACGGGGCGTGCGATGGATGTAAGGCGCGGATCAATGAGTTCGTCAATCAGATGGTCCTGCCGCACGCGGGCCCTGGAGTTCGTGTTGAAATGAGGTATCGATACAGGAAGCCTCCAAAGCTGGCATCACGAGGGATCCCCACCACCTACGGGTGGATGGCGGCCGGCTCTGCGAACCCTACGAAACCGGCTAGACGAGCGCTCCGTGCGACGGACCAGAAAGTCGGCGAGTTCTATCAGCACACGACCGTATACAGAGAATGAAGCCGCCTTCGTTGACGAGCCGAGTGCCAACTCCCTCGGGTCTGTATTCCACCGAGGTGCTTCTGGGTGGGTGGACGGCGACGGATCCGCTCTCGTACGCCCAGACGCTCGACGCTCGCACCTTTCGCGATGCGGTCGTCGACGGACTCCGCGTGCCGCGAACCGGTGAGGTCGCCCGCGAGCGAGCCCTGCACGACTACACGATCACCCGCGCTTTAACCGAGCGGATCGGCGAACGATGTGTTGTGGCCTTCATGGGCGGGCACGGTCTGGATCGCTCGGGTGACACGGCTTCTCCGTACGCGCTGGTCGCGGAAATCGCATGGAGGTTGGCGGCTCTCGACTTTCTCGTTGTCTCTGGAGGAGGTCCCGGGGCGATGGAAGCAGCGCACCTCGGGGCGCGGATGGCGGGCCGGTCAGGTGATGACCTCGCCGCGGCGCTGCAGGTCATCTCGTCGTGCCCAACGTTTCCGCACTACACGCAAAACGAGCTGTTGCCTCCTGACGGAACGTTCGACGAACAGACGCTCACCCGAGTGCATGCATGGCAGGTTCCGGCGTTCGAGGTGGCCGGCCGATGGTCAGAGGGCGGCGAGATCCGCAGCATTGGTGTACCCACGTGGCTCTATGGCCAAGAGCCACCGACGCCACTTGCGTCGGCGCACGCCAAGTACTTCGAGAACTCGATCCGCGAAGACGGTCTGCTGGCGATCGCCGAAGCCGGGGTCGTCTACGCCGAAGGAAGTGCCGGAACGTTGCAAGAGGTGTTTCAGGATGCGGCGCAGAACTATTACTCGTCGGTTGACGGCACGCGTAGCCCGATGGTCTTCCTCGACATCGATGAGTTCTGGTCGGTACGGCGACCCGTGCGTTTGCTGCTCGAGGGACTGTTCGACGACGAGACCGAGAAGCTGCTGCATTTCGTCGTGACCGCCGACGACGCGGTTGCAGCAATCACCGGCCAGTCCGTGGTGCACTGACAGCGGGCAGACCTTCGTGCAGATCTGGCCGACCCGGTTGACGGGGAGTGATCGCTACCTCAGTCTTCTTCCTGGGAACATCCCTTGGTCGTCGTCGGCCGTACTTCAATTCGAGGAGGAATCGCGATGTCGCGCCGTCGGTTGGCTGATGATCGTGCGGTCCCATCCGTTGACCGGTCGACGCAGCGCGGGAAGGCCCTGACGCGGAAGGTGACGTACGAGGGCGAAGCCGCACGCGTGGCCGGCCAGGTCGCTCTGTCCGCCGGCTCTGTGGTGCTCGGCGGCGGGCCTTCCGTGACGAGGATCGCCGGACGATACGGCGGCGAGAACCAGCAGCCGGTGCAGCGCGTCCTAGCACACAATGCCCCGATCAACCAGGCTGAGGTCGGCCAGGTGAGGCAGATCCAGAACAAGCTCGTCTTCATCCTGTCGGGCATCCCGGCAGTTGGAGGCAGCGTCGTCATCAAGATCGAAGTGGCAGGGGCCGCCGCGGAGTCGGCCTCCGAATTCGCGGCGAGGGAGCGAGCAACGCAATCGCTGGCCGAGGTTGCGATGGTCGCGGTTCCGGCGGCATCTTCGCTCAACGTCGCCGACCGCGCGGCACTGATGGCGCTCGACCCGGCTGTGGTCGTGGGTGACGTGGCCCCTCTCCAAGCGGCTCTTGGAAACGTCGGAGTGGTGGGACATCTGTTGGAGAAAGCAATCGTTCTGAAGAAGCAGGCCGTCAACGCCGGCAAGGCCATGAGTGGCATCATCAAGGACGCGACCCCACCGCGAGTGGGCCAGCTCTATACCACCGAAGAGGACTTCGTGGGAGGTGCCCGGGCGAGAAAAGGCGCGATCAAGCTGCGAGCAGGAGACCCGCATGCCAAGGCCGCTCTCCTAGCAATCCTGTCGGATCCGGGCATCTGCAATGCGCTCGGACGCACGGCGACGTTCGACCTCCTGACGAGCAACCTCGATCGGTTCAACGAGGCGGGCGAGGTGAACACCGAGAACCTCGACATCGCCCACATCCCAGGCTTCTCTTCGACCTTCGTGCCACTCGACAACTTGAGCATCCAGCACCAGCTGAAGGCCCACGAATGGCAGGGCGACCACTACCTGCACAGCCGGGCCAACATGAACGGATACGCCCAGAGCGTCGTGGCGTACTTGATGAGGAAAGCCCACATCGACATCGATCCGGGTCCGCTCGTTCTCGCGTTCACAGCCGGGATGGTCGCGGCCGCGATCGCCCTCAAGACTCAGGAGAACGGTCTTTTCCAGGCCTTCAACCGGTGGGTCCCCGCTGGCAATCAACAAGCCGCCGCAGTGAACAAAGTGCAACGGATCCTGCACGCCCGATTGCTCCAGGTCAACCCGGTGTGACCACCTCGCCCAGGGCGTGGCCAACCGCCCGGGCCCTCGAGCTCAAGGCCACCCTCAGACGTCTGGGGGTCGAGAGTCCGAAGACATTCGGACAGCCGGTCACTGCGACACTGGAAAGAACTCATGTCAAAGTGATGCTCCGTTGCGAGCACTGCCACCAGCCGAAGCTGCTCAGCCATACGTTGGTACGAGGACGTCAGCATCGTCGCCCCAGCCTGGCGTGCCAAGCCTCTCAGCGCACCCGGGGAGACCCGGGCCGGGTCCACGACTCCATAAAGGGGACGCCCCCCCCAAGCGATGTCATCGAGGAACGTGTGAGAACATCAACTAGGTCCCCAAGCACGTCCACGCTCTGACGGATGAGCAGACGAACGGCCGCCGGCGCAGACTCGGGCGGATGACGCTCCCACCACGCTCGGACGATCGTGTCCCAGGGCCCCACCCCGTACCACGAGCGACACAGCGCCCCGTTGAGGATCACCCTCAGCCATGCGATCGGGTGAGGATCGAACGGGTTGAATCGGTCGACCTGAGGTGTCGTGCCGTCGATCACGTTGGCTAGCGCCGGGAGCGGTGCCCAGCCTGTGGTGGCGAACGCGAATACGTCGGCGGCAATCTCGCTGGCCCAGCCGCGCCAGACTGCGGCGAGTTCGGCGGAGCGCGGATGGAGTGTCGACTCCAAGCGATCGGCGAGTTCCGCGGTCCAGCCGGTTTGGTGCCCGAATTGATGGCCCGTCTCGTGAAACAGCGCGGTGGGATGGCCAAGATTGTGACGGGTGACCTTGATCGCCGCGACGGGCGAGGGGTTGGCGTCGTCCCACAGACGGACACCGGCGCGAAGAATCGAAGCACCCAGGCCCTTGTCGATGTACACGAGGACCTGTGGAGCTTCTTGGCCGAGGACGCGGAGGGGTGTCTTGAGGCTCTCGAACGCCAACACGTCCAGTCCCGTAGCAGCGATGCCATTTCACGGCTCGTCCGAGTGTTGACGGCGTCGCCGTAGAAGTCGAGCACAGTCTCTACTTGCAGGTACTTGCGCCGTAGCTTCAGCAACGCGTTCCGGGTTTTCTCGATGTTGCTGCCTGCGGCAAATCGGCGTTCCAGTGCGATTGCTTCGCTTGCCAATGCGGCAGAAGTTTGATCGAGCCGACTCCGAATCTTCAGCGAGAGATATTGCTCCACCGACGCCCACGCATTCGGTGAAGCGACCGCGTCCAGGTCTCGCAGCGCATCGCAGGCTTCTCGCCAATGAGCAAGTTCGGAGGCGAGTTGAAGTCGAGCGGCCGACTGATCAAGCACGACGCCAGCCTGGACGGATTGAAACTGTCGGCGCGCCGGGCACGGCGGCGTAGAGGTCGGCCGCTGGGAAGACAAATGTGAGTGTGGTGCCCGTTGCCGGGTCGCGGGTGGCAGTCGCGAATTGTGGGGCGAGCTCGGGAAGTCCCTTGGCAATGGTCGTCACAACCGCCTCGGCGACGTGCGCGGCGAGGCGATCAGCTGCTTCGGCCGGGAGCGGCTTGCCAAACCTCGCGGCGGTATGCCGGGTGAAGCGACGCGCCAACGACGCCTTCTGGATCGGCTCGATGAGATTTCTGAACATCGCCGTGAGTTGCACATGCGCCTTCTGATCGAGCTGGCGCGAGACATCGTGCGATTCCCGCTCCCTGAGCCGCAGATGGACGCTCAACACGCAGGCCGTCGCGGTGCCATCTATCTGGACAATCATCCGATGCCGCCGGCGTCGGACCTTGTGACCACGCACGTCGATCCTGAACATGCGCTTGCCCGGCACGAAGGTTCTGCCCGCGCCCGCAGCAACTGGCGATACCCGTCCGAGACCGGGTCGACCCAGGAGCACAGCTGCGTTCTGAGGAGTGAGTTCCTCGAACTCCTCGGAGGACAGCGCCGAATCCGCGAGAGAGTCCGCCGTCTCAAAGCTGCGAGATGGCCCAACTGCGCTCCGGGCATTCCCTCATATAGGTGAACCTCCGACTGCATGCCGAACGCGGCTGCCAGACCGATCCTGAGCGGCTGTTGTTCCGCACTCGAAATGACACTCGTCCGAGCGGGTCGAACTGGGTCCGTGCCTGGCATCGCGCGCTCGCCTCCGTCGGCCAAAGGCCGCTACGCGTCTACGACTGCCGCCACGCAGCCGCGACCACATGGTTACGCGCCGGGATGCCCCTTGCCGAGACAGCACGCAGACTCGGGCACAGCGTCGAAACCCTCGTGTCCACCTACGTCGGCGCCCTCGACGACGAAGAACACATCGCCAACCTGCGCGTCGACACCATCCTCGGCTAGCGATTCGGTGCCGACGTAGGCTCAGCTCGCTCGTTCGCCGACGAGAGCAACCGCGGCCAAATCCGAAATGTAACGATCCGATCGTTACATTCGCTGCTGTTCGGCATAAGTGGCTGCACCTCGCCGCTATGTGACTGCTCGATGAGATCGGCTGGGACGGGCAGTATGAGAGTCCCGAGTGCTCGACGCCGGGTACGGTTCAACAACGCGTCCTGACCTTCCTCGATTGGGCACACGCAAGCCCGTCCTTGACCGACTCGTTACACATTTGCACACAGATGGCGCATCGTCACCGGAGTCGGATCCGACCGCGACTACTCGCGGCGCACCGGTGCTTTGGTGGTGTGGGTCTCACCCGTACAGCGCTGTCCACGTGACTGCAGCACGTTCGGCTGCTCCTTGGATCGAGGGGTGGTTGCCGTCTGGCGTGAAGTCTGCCGCGTCAATCATAATGCGTTGCCAAGCTCCCTGGTCGTCGCTGCAGTTGGGGAACTTTGCGCAACTGTCCGCTTGGACAACGAAGTAGTGGTCGGTGATGTCCTGCAGCCGGGCGATCTTGTCGTCGGCGCGTTGGCCCGACGGATCGAACGCGTCGCAAGGTCCATCACCTTGCCAATTTCTGACCCAGGATGGATTCGTCTCGGCGGCGTCGGCGTTGCTGGCGACGGTGCCGGGTTGCGTCACGACGAAGACCTTCGCGTTCGGCGCGCCGGCGGCGAGGATGCCCAAGGCTTGGGTGAGGATGTCACCGAATCGTTGATAGTTCTGCGGATCCGTGCCATCGCATTTTACGTCGTGGTCGATTGTCTGGACGAGGATTAGTTCCGGAAGTGGGACGAGGGCGACAGCGTTGCGTGCTTGTCCGATCAGCCCGTCTACCGTCGCGCCATCGGTGGCGAGGTTGAAGTTGTGGCCGGCTACCGCCGGGTTCATGGTGAGCACTCGGAGGTACACGCTGTTGACCGCAGGATTCGTGCCCGTGGCCCACGAGTTCTCGGGTGCGTCGAGATTGGGTTTGGCGAGATCGGAGTTGTAGCCGGTGGCTCCAGAATGACCGATGACAACGATCGAGTCCGGCCACGATGAGGACGTGCCGTCGGCAGACGCCGATGAAGGCTCCGCTGAGGTGCTCCAGTCGGGCGAGCTGTCTGTTTGCGCACCGTTCGTCACCGGCTGCAGGTCGGAGCCTTCGGTGTTTTGGACGAACACCGTGTTCCGGCCGCCTGGTGGGGTCTTGGCGAACACAAGCCAGAGGCCGTCCGAGGAGAAACCGACCTTGTGGCTGATCACCGTGTCCGTGAAATCGGTGATCTGAGTCAGGCTCGTCCCGTCCGGACGGATGGTGAAGAAGTTGCCAACCCCAGCCTCCTCGTCGGCGACTTTACGGAAGACGATCCGGTCGGTGGCCGCCGACCAGTCAGGCGCGCCGCTCGCGCCGGTCTCCCACGGCGTCAGCTGTCGCTGATCGCCGCCGTCGACGTCGATGATGAACAGCGCTCGGCCGTTCGGTGGGTCCGCGGCTGCACTGTTCCAGCGGCTGTACACGAGTTGCTTCCCGTCGGGTGACCAAGCTACCCCGCCCAGGTCTCCCGAGTAGGCGGCGTCATGAGTCAGTTCATTGCGGTTGCTGCCATCCACGTCCATCACGACGACGGACGAGAACTCGAGCTGATCGGAGCCGACAGGTATCCCGTGGCTTCCGCCCTGTGCCACGTGGCCGTGCGCGTAGATGAAGGCGATCTGCGCCCCGTCCGGCGAGAACACGCCGTTGTCGTCGAAACCTTCGACAACGTCACCGTGGCCTGCAACGTCGGGACTCAACGGCGTCAATCCGCCGCCGTCGGAAGAGACCGTGTACAGCCGGTGCGACTCGTCTGTTTCGGTGCCGGCATAACGCGTGAACAACAAACGCGTGCCGTCGGGTGACCAGTCGGGGAAGTCGTCAACGGCGGAAGGTGGCGGGTCGGTGATCTGCTTCTCGCCACTGCCGTCGACGGCACTCGTGAACAGCGCTCCATGAGTTTCCGAGGGATCGAGGTAGCGCCTGAATGCGACCCGGCCTGCCGGCGACTGCGGTCGAGGCGTTGTGGTCGGGCTGCTCGACGTTCCCCCGCCGCATGCCGTGAGGGCCGAGGCTGCGATCGCAAGGACCGCTGCCGTCGCGCCGCGTTGTTTCGTCGAACGTCGACCTTGCGTTCCTGTGTTCCTCATCATGAGTCCTTCCACCAGTCGGACAGCCGTTTGTATCCAGTCCCGCCGACGACGGTCGTCAACCCGGTGCCGTCGGCGCTGACGACGTCGATCTCGTTGTCCGGGTGGTCAAAGTCGTCGTTGTTGGGGTTCATTGAGAACATCACTGCATCGCCGTCCGGCGACCAGATGGGACCGACCGGAAAGTGGCTTGCTGACCCGGGCACGAGGACGGTCAGCGAAGATCCGTCAGGCTTGATCGTCCAGAGCCCACCGGTCGGCTGCAGACGCTCCGCACCGAAGACGATCTTCGACCCGTCCGGTGACCAGCGCGCCCACCCCCACGGTCGCACGCTTCCGGTGTCGAGTTGATGACTGTCGGATCCGTCGACGTTCACGATCCACAGCGATCCGCCAATGTCGATTGGGAAGTCGGGTTCGCCGCGAACCGCTCGATAGAAGACAAGACGCTGACCGTCAGGTGAGTAGTCGAGCGCGCTGTCGTGCGCAGGGCCCGCCACCGTCGTGACTCGTTGCAGGTCGGCGCCGTCGGCGCTACTCGCTGTGTAGATCCCCGTTCGATTCGGATCCGTGTCGTCCCAACCTTCGAAGGCGATCCGGCTGCCGTCGGGCGACCACACCTCCGGAACAAGGTTCAAGGTTGCCTCCGACCGCGTCAACAGGTCGAAGCGCGCTGGCTGTTGAAGCGTGAGCGTCCCACCCCTTACGGCTCCGGTCTCGTCGGTGCCAGGCATCGTCAAGATGCGCGAATGATCGGGCGAGATCCGCGCAACGCAGCAGTACTGCTGCGGGTCGGTGAGCTGCTCCACCCCCGAACCGTCAGCATTGGCGAGAAAGAATTTGTCCCTATCACCCCACAGGATTCGGCCCTCGACGGTGGCCCGCGCAGTTTCAACAGTCGATGCCGGGGGAGCTGAGGAATCCGCTTCAACCGTCTCCGTCGAAGTGACTTGCGCGCGCGATGCGACGCAGCCGACGAGCCCCAACACAACCACCAACACGATCGCGACACGTCTCATTTGAGCGCTCGCTCAGGTCGCGCGTTGGTGCGCCGAATCTCGGTCGCGCCGACCATGATCGCCCAGATCGCCAACAGGGACCCGACTTTGAACAGTGCGTCGAAGGTGTCGGTGTACGGGATGGTCGCTGAGGCGAGGGCGAACGCCAGCCCGCCGACCAGACCGAAGACGATGGTGATCCGATTGCCGATGCTGCGAGTGAGCCCTCCGACGACAGCGAGTGTCGCAACCGCAATGCCCCACGCCGCGTCGACAACCGTCTCGTTGACGGTCTGTACTCGGTAGACCCACGACTGCTTCCCGTCCGCGAGCGATTCGGCGTCGAGCGCCGCGAACAGGTGGACGGCCATGGCCACCGTGGCAATGCACGCGATCACGAAGACAACCCTCACGATGCTTTCCAAGCTTCGCTCCAGGTCGCGTCGCTTGCGCACCGCGAGAATGCCAATTGCGAAGAGTGCCATCGCCGCGAGCAGCACGGCGTGCGAGGGATACCAACTCGAGTCGACGAGCATGTCGTGCAGCTGCTGGACCTTGTTGCCGTCGCCGCTGTCGCTCGGGTGCGTGATGCCACCAACGAAGAAGGCGGCTCCCCCGAGCACGAACGCCGGTCCGGCGAGCCGCGGGAGGCGTCTCGACCGCTCCGCGTCCGAGGGTGCTTCCATCATTGTCGTCATCGGGTCTCCTTCGGTCGGCTGACTCGCCCAAGAGTGCGCTGCACGGTGAGGTCGTGCAGCCGTGCGCACCCGGTTCTTTCTCAGGGACAACCCTCATGCGCAGCGTGTCCGCATCTGAGAGGATTCGGCCGTGTCTACCGACGAGAACGCGCGCGACGACGCGCCGTCGGCCGCGAGGGAAGCCGTCGTTGCCGGTTCAGGGCTCGTGGTCGCAGCCCTCGTCGTCTCCGGGTGGAGTCTGGGGTTCCACCTCGACAACGCGCACAACGGAATGCTGGGGCTCTCGTTCACCGCGGTCGGGCTCTACGTCTTGCGCATGCGACCGCGTCATCTCGAGGGCATCCTCTTCGTTTCGGTCGGGATCCTGCACGCGTTGATGTTCTTCGGTCGCCAGTACGGCGCGCACGACCCGCCGCTGCCGGGGGCCCAGTGGATCGGTTGGATAGGGGTCTGGCCGCTGGCGTTGGCCGTCGCGCTCGTCGCGTGGACGCTGATGGCCTTTCCCGACGGTCGGTTGCTCTCGCCACGATGGCGTCTCGCTGTCCTCGCGATGATGGCAGCTGCGCTCGCGCTGTCGCTCATGTCGGCGCTCTGGCCGGTTGACTACGACCGCACCGCAATCGCTGTGCGTCATCCGTTGCACGTTCCGGGCGCTGATCGAGCGCAGGAATTCTGGGAACCCGCCCAGGCATGTTTTCTGCTCTTCCAGATTCTTTGGACCGCCGCGATCGTCGTTCGCGTGCTTCGTGCGCGCGGCGACGAAGCGCGCCAACTGCGATGGCTGATGTACGCGGTGGTGATGGAGATCGCGGTGCTGGTCGCTGGATTGACCATCCTCACCAGCCCCGTGCCCGGACTGCTCTCGCTTCCGCTGGTTCCGGTGGCAGCTGGAATCGCCATTCTCAAGTACCGCCTTTACGACATCGACCCCGTCATCAACAAGACGATCGTGATCGGCGTGATGGTGCTCGTGATCACAGGCGGCTACGTGGCTGTGGTACTTGGTATCGGTGCCGTGGTGCCGGCAGGCCGAGGCCTCCTGTGGTTGGTCACAACCGCCGTCGTGGCAGTGCTGTCAGAACCATTGCGGCGGCGCGCTCAGCGTGTAGCCGACCGACTTGTCTACGGCCATCGGACGACGCCGTACGAGGCACTCGCGCAGATCACCAGCGGCCTCGACGGTGCACCCGAAGACTTGTTGGCAGGAATTGCGACAACGGTTGCGAACGCCGTTGGCGCGAGTGAGGTCGTGGTGTGGGTCGGCGAGGAGGACCGGCTGTTGCCCGCTGCCGCCTGGCCTTCGGCAGTCGACGACCCGGGATGCACGCTGAGCGACCTTGACTGCCCTCGATGGCAGCTGCGACCGGTGACCCACCACGGAACGGTCCTCGGTGCGGTCGCGCTCCGCAAGGCCGTAGGAGAATCGCTCACTGTCGCGGAAGATCGACTCCTGTCGGATCTCGTCGCCCAGACCGCGCTCGTCATCGTTCAACAACGGCAGGCTCAGCACCTGCAGGCCGCGGCGCGACGTATCGTCACTGCGGAGGACGTCGCGAGGCGACGGATCGAACGCAACCTCCACGACGGCGCACAACAACGGCTGTTGACGGTCGGGCTCGAGCTCGGCGTCTTGGCCGAGCGAGTGACGGCTGATCCTTCGCTCGCAGCGCATGTCAGGGACGTGCGAACACATCTGCTCGACGCGATCGCCGAGCTGCGCGATCTCGCAAGAGGCTTGTATCCGATGGTCCTCACCGAGCAAGGGCTCGGCGCGGCGCTCGAGGCGCTCGCAGACCGATCCGCGGTTCCGGTCAAGTTGTCGGTGGAGTTGGACGATCGATTGCCGAGAGAGATAGAGGCGGCGACCTACTTCCTCGTCAGCGAGGCGCTCACGAACGCAGCCCGCCACGCGGACGCGCGTCTCGTGACCGTGTGCGTGACGAGAGTCGACGCCGGCGTACGCGTGAAGGTGTCCGACGACGGGCGCGGCGGCGCGACCCGAAGTGTCGGCGGCGGCATCCAAGGAGTCACCGATCGGCTGGCAGCGCTCGGCGCATGGTTGCAGGTCGATAGCCCGGTGGGCGGCGGCACTCAGATCCTGACGGTCCTGCCATGCGGGTGATCGTCGCCGATGACTCGGTGCTGTTCCGGGAGGGGTTGGCGCGGATCCTCGCCGAAGTCGGTTTCGAGGTGGTCGCTCAGGCGTCGAACGCGACGAGCCTTGTCGACCTCGCGAAGCAACACGCACCGGACGTCGTCGTCACCGACCTGCGGATGCCTCCGGGCTTTGCAGACGAAGGCATCGAGGCTGCCAGCGCGATCAGATCCATCGCGCCACACGTCGGATTGATGCTTCTCTCGCAGTACGTCGAGGTCCACCACGCGTTGCGACTGATGAACGACTTCGACGGTGGTGTCGGGTACTTGCTGAAGGACCGAGTTTCCGACCTTGGCGCGTTCGCTGTCGATGTGCGACGCGTGGCTGCCGGCGAGGTGGTGATCGACCCGGAGCTGGTGACCCGGCTCGTTGGTCGGCGGCGAGAGCAAGACCCACTCGCAACGCTCAGCGATCGCGAACGCGAGGTGCTCGCCCTCATGGCACAGGGTTTGACCAACACGGGCCTTTCCGAGGAGCTCTTCGTGAGCTCCAAGACCGTCGAGGGCTACGTCCGCAACATCTTCATGAAGCTCGACCTCCCGCCGGCAGACCGCGACCACCGTCGGGTGCTTGCGGTGCTGCGATTCCTCCGCCAGCAATGACCGGCACAGCCGTCTTGCTGGCTCCGAACCAGGTCGATTCCACACGCCTGCTGCTCTCACAAGTCCACCCTCCGTAGAGGGCTAACCCTCAGATCATCAAGCGTCTGCCCTGATGACAGGCCGCGCCGAAATACGTACGGTGACCTCGACGGTGAACCAACACCGGATCCTCCGGTGGCAACGAGTCCCGGCGACGAGAGGCAGACAGCATGACAAGGCATCAGATGACCCGCCACGCAATCCGCACTTCGTCGTTCGTGGTCGCGATCCTCATCGTCGCGGCGTGCAGCGACAACGCGTCAACGGATTCCTCGACCGCGACGTCGACATCTGCGATCGGTCCCGCAGTGACCAGCTCAACAGCGGCTGCGACCTCGACCACAGCCGCGTTGACACCCACCAGCTTCACCTCAGAAACCTACCAATACACCCTGACGCTGCCGGCGGGCTGGACCTCGGCCCAGGCGTCGAAGGTATGGGACGGCAAGACCGGTCTCAAATCTGATTCGGCCGAGGTCGATCGGTTTCTTGCCCCTGCCGACGTGACCTCCACTGGGGTCGCCGCGCCGTCAGATCAAACGCTCGCCGCGTCTACCGACGCCTTGATTGCTGCGACCGTCCAATACCACAGCGATACCTGTCCGCCCACTCCGGAGGCTCAGGATCCAATCACCATCGGCGGCGCTCCCGGGATGCTGCTCTCATGGGACTGTGGCATCCTCATCAACATCGCCGTCACGGTCCACAACGGTGTCGGTTATCAATTCCTATGGCGTAGCCCGGCCGTGCATGCAGCCACTGACCCGACTGATCGATCGGAATTCCTCGCAATGCTCGAGTCGGTCCAATTTCCCGTATGACCGGCACGAGCCGGAAACACGGCGTCGGAGAACCGAGCTTTGAAGCAGTTTCTTGGTGCCCCCGGTAGGATTCGAACCTACGACACACGGTTTAGGAAACGGCCTGATGGCGTTCGGGACGGTTCGCCGTCGTTCGTCGATGTGTACCATGCGCTGGGCCTTTGCCACTTGCGGAGTCGACGACGTTCGCCCTCGTTCGGCTCGATTCGTCCACGAGCGTTACCACGGCGTTACCTCACGAAGGATTTAGTCCGGGTCTGCCAAATTCTGACCCACCGCATCAATTCTCGAAGCGGGTGATGTCCCGGGTGCGCTCGCTGCCATCACCGACAGCTCCTTTCGGTTCTCTCGTCCGTTCGCTCGGATGCATCGCGGGCGACCAACAAATGGAGTCGCCCTTTTGACACGTGTGTCACGACTGGTCAGCCAAGTATCTTCGCGGTCTTCGGAACCACTCGTGGCCCCTTCTCTGCCATGGTGACTCTGAACTCGATTTGTGTGCCTGGCTTCAATACTCTCCATGCGGAACTTGAGCTCATCGCATTTTGATTCATAAATACCGCCGCTCCAGTTAGTTCCTCTTCTGCAAACGCGAAGCGTTGCTCGGTTCTAATTACCACGCCACGTCGAGTCAGTTTCGGTAACGCTTCCCTCGCGTCGTCAGCAAGCGCAACGGTCTTGGCGTATGGACCCCTCGTGTTCTGAAGCAGCGTGAACTCGACAACCGCACCCCCGACGCAGAGGATCTGATCCAA
>JANMNE010000013.1:0-26332 GCA_031373785.1 Ilumatobacteraceae bacterium | reverse complement strand
ACGTCGGCCCATATGCCCATTTGGCGCCGGGAAACTCGGTGCCTTCTTCGGCATCGACGGGCGCGTTCTACACTGCACCTGCCGACTAAGCACCGCGGAGCCCCTCATGGAAAAATTCACCACCAAGCGCATGTCGCTCTTCTCTGGACGCACCCATCCAGCGCTGGCGGAAGAGGTGGCGAAAGATCTCGGCGTGGAACTGGGTGATCCCAATCTCGTGCAGTTTGCGAACGGCGAGATCCGCCCGAGGTTCACCGAGAGCATCCGCGGCAGCGACGTGTTCATCATGCAGACCCACTGCGGCATCGACGATCACAGCATCAACGACTCGATCATGGAACAGCTGATCATGATCGACACGGCATATCGAGCGTCGGCCAAGCGAATCACTGCTGTCTGCCCGTTCTTCGGATATGCCCGGCAGGACCACAAGGCCGAGGGTCGCGAGCCAATCACTGCCAGGCTCGTGGCCGACCTGTTCAAGGCCGCTGGCGCAAAGCGGATGGTGTCGATCGACCTGCACAGCGGTCAGATCCAAGGCTTCTTCGAGGGTCCGGTCGATCACCTCACGGCGACTCCGGTGCTCGAGCACTACATCCGCCAACACGCGATCGACCCGGTCATCGTCTCGCCCGATGCCGGCCGCATCAAGGTCGCGGCGCGCATGGCCGAGCACCTCGGCGACCTTGGCGCGGACCTGGCGTTCATCTACAAGCGCCGTCCGAAAGGCAGCGTCAATCAGGCCGAAGCCAAGGAAGTGATCGGCGATGTCGACGGGCGCCTGTGCATCCTGACCGACGACATGATCGACAGCGGCGGCACCATCACCAGCGCCGCCGACATCTTGCTGCAGCGCGGCGCCACGGAAGTGTGGGCGATGGCCACCCACGGCGTGCTGAGCGGGCCCGCGATCGACCGATTGAAGAACGCCCCGATCAGCCGTGTCGTGCTGACGAACACGTTGCCGCTGCCACCCGAGAAGCAGATCGACAAGATCGAAGTGTTGTCGATCGCCCCGTTGATCGCCGCTGCCCTCAACGCCGTTTTCGACGACACCAGCGTCAGCGAGATCTTCGGCGGCGAGAACCAGGGTTAAAAACCCAGTTCCGGGGCCCGTTGGTCACGAGAACCCTCGGCGCTAGGCTTGCCAACCGTTCTAGAAACCTGAGTTCACTTGACCTCAGCGAAGTCACCGAAGAATCTCTCGAGGCACGTCATGTCGCAGACCACACTCACCGCCACACCCCGCACCGGTTCGGGGACGCCGATAGCTCGTCGCCTCCGGGCAGAGGGGCACATTCCCGGCGTGTTGTACGGCCGAGGCATGGATCCGATCAGCGTGACGGTCGAGCGACGCGAGTTCCGACTGGCCCTCAGCGGCCCTGCCGGCGTCAACACCGTGCTGGCCCTGCAGGTCGGTGGCACCAGCTACCCGGCAGTGGTCAAAGAGATGCAGCGTCACCCGATCCGTCGCACCGTGAACCACATCGACTTCCTGCAGGTCAACATGAACGAGGAGATCACGGTGCACATCGCCGTGCGCCTCGAGGGCGAATCGAAGGCCGTTGCCGCCGCCGGTGGCCTGGTCGACCCGGCAGTCGACACGCTCGAAGTCAGTTGCACGCCGACGAACATGCCCAACGAGTTCGTCATCGACATCACCGACATGCAGCCCGACACCGTCATCCGCCTCAGCGACATCCCGATGCCGAACGGCGTCACCGCGCTTGGCGATCCCGACATGCCGGTCGTCACCATGCTGACCACCGCGGCCGAGATCGAGGAGCCGGCCGCCGCTGATGAAGCGGGCGAAGGCGAGGACGGCGAAGCGACACCTGCCGACGGCGACGCCGCCGCCGCGGGTTCCAGCTCAGAATGACCTGACTCGGCGTGATCGACGCGCTGATCGTCGGGCTCGGGAATCCGGGCAAGGAATACGCACGCACGCGCCACAACGTCGGCGCGGAAGCCGTGGCGCTCCTGGTCGAGCGTGCCGGCGAGAAGTTCAAGGCCGGGCGCAACAAAGCACTCGTCGCGGACGCGCACATCGCCGGGCGTCGGGTGATCCTGGCCTTCCCCACGACGTACATGAACGAGAGCGGGCAGGCCGTGGGCGCACTGATGCGCCGTCACAAAGTGGCGGACCCTGCACAGCTGATCGTGGTGCACGACGAGCTCGACCTGCCTCCCGGCATCGTGCGCGTCAAGGTCGGCGGCGGTCTCGCCGGAAACAACGGGCTGCGCAGCATCACCCAGCACCTCAAGACGCAGGACTACGTCCGCGTGCGCATCGGGATCGGCAAGCCACCGTCGAAGGAGCGCGGCGCGGATCACGTGTTGTCGCGGCTGCCGAAGTCCGAGCGGGATCTGCTCGACATCGCCACCGTCACTGCCGCCGACGCCGTCGAGGTGCTGCTGGCCGAAGGCCCTGATGCCGCCATGCGGCAGTTCAACGGCACCACCGGCACCTGACCACGGGTAGGCGGGGACCGGCCGAGCAGGTGTCGGATGACGCACCGGGGCATGTCGTGGGCACCGCTACCCTCAAAACCCTGATGTCGCCTGCTTCGCCTGCACCGCTGGCCCCGCTCGCCGCGGGTGGCCCCTTGGCCTTGTTGCCTCGGTTGCTGCGCGACGACGCCGGGCTGACTCAGGCCTTCGGCAATCCCGCGGCGCTGGTGGCCGTGCCCGAATCCGCACGCGCCGTCACCGTGGCCGCGCTCGCTCAGCTGGGGGATCGTCATCCCCTGTTGGTCGCGACACCGACGGGAACCGACGCCGGGCAGTTGTACGACGACCTGTGCCAGTTCATGCCTCCCGATTCCGTGGTGCTGTTCCCGGCATGGGAGACCCTGCCGTTCGAGCGGATCAGCCCCAGCGTGGAGACGATGGGCCGACGCATGGACGTGCTGTGGCGATTGCGAGACGGGACCGGTTCGACCAACCAGCCACAGATCATCGTCGCCGGTGTGCGCGCCTTGCTGCAGCGGTTGAGCCCCGAGGCGATCAACGTCGAGCCGATCCACATCCGGCCGAACGACGTCATCGACCCCGACGCCCTCCTCGAGACCCTGATCGGGTTCGGATACCGCCGTGAGGACCTCGTCGAGCATCGCGGCGAGGTCGCCCGTCGCGGAGCGATCATCGACGTCTTCCCGTCGACTGCCGATTCACCGATCCGCATCGACCTGTGGGGTGACGAGGTCGACCGTCTGACCGAGTTCACCGTCAACGATCAACGCAGCACCGACGACCTCAGCGAGGTGCGCATCTTCCCGGCACGCGAGCTGCTGCCCAGCGACGCGGTGCGAGCCCGAGCTGCGGCATTGGTGGCCACGGAGCCGTGGGGGCGCGAGCAGTGGGAGCGCCTGGCCGAGGGCACCGTCTTCGACGGGATGGAGAGCTGGCTACCGTGGCTCGTCGACGGCGACACGTTGATCACCGATCTCTTGCCATCGTCCGGCAAGGTTGCCCTGCTCGAGCCGCGCCGCATGCGCGATCGAGCCAACGACCTGCTCGCCGAGGAGGACGACCTGGCCCGAACGCTCGCCTCGACGTGGGCACGCGACGCCGATCGCAAGTTCCCCCGACTGCACGCCGACACCGATCGACTGCTCGGCGCGGCACAGTCGATGTGGACGTTGAGCTCGACGCCCGAGCATCCCGATGCGCCGATGGTGCAAGCGGCGGGATGGGGGCCGGTCGTCGGCGATGGCGAGGGGCTGGCCAAGCGACTGACCGAGATGATCGCCGACAAGTACCGCGTCGTCGTGGCCGCCGACGGCATCGGTAGTGCAGCGCGACTTGCCGAACTGCTGCGCGATCGCGGGCTCGACTTCACCATTGCCACGCCGTCCACCGACATCACCAAACCCGGCGGTTACGTGGTGACTGCTCCCCTGCACCGCGGTTGCTCGTTGGCCGAAGCCAAGTTGGCGATCCTGGCCGAAGGCGATCTCACCGGCCGGCGACGCACCCATCGCCAGCCGCGACCGCGCAAGCGCCAGGGCACCGGATTCTTCGAAGATCTCAAGCCGGGCAACTACGTGGTGCACTACCAGCACGGCGTCGGTCACTACGAGGGCATGGTCAAGCGAACGATCGGTGGGATCGAGCGCGACTACTTGCTGCTGGGATACAAGGGCGGCGACAAGTTGTACGTGCCCAGCGACCAGATCGATTCGCTGCGCCAGTACGTCGGAGGCGAAGCCCCCACGCTGCATCGCCTCGGTGGCGCCGACTTCGCCAAGGCCAAGTCGCGGGTGCGCAGCGCGGTGCGCGAAATCGCTCAGGAACTGGTGGTGCTGTACCAGAAGCGGATCAACGCCGCCGGGCATGCGTTCGGCAGTGATACACCATGGCAGTCGGAGATGGAGGACGGCTTCCCGTTCGTCGAGACACCGGATCAACGCACGGCGATCGACGACGTCAAGGTCGACATGGAGCGGCCGTATCCGATGGATCGGCTGCTGTGCGGCGACGTCGGCTTCGGCAAGACCGAGGTCGCCATTCGCGCCGCGTTCAAGGCCATCCAGGACAGCAAGCAGGTTGCGGTGCTGGCGCCGACGACCTTGCTCGTCACGCAACACGGCAACACCTTCGCCGATCGCTTCGCCGGCTATCCGATCCGGGTCGAGACCCTCAGCCGCTTCCTGCCCACCCAGGAGGCCAAGCACGTGATCGCCGGGCGGGCCAGCGGCGAGGTCGACTGCGTCATCGGCACCCATCGCCTGCTCCAGGACGGCGTCGCGTTCAAGGACCTCGGCCTGCTGATCGTCGACGAAGAGCAGCGGTTCGGCGTGCAGGCCAAAGAGGCGATGAAGAAGCTCAAGGTCAACGTCGACGTGCTCACGCTCAGCGCCACGCCGATCCCGCGCACCTTGGAGATGAGCCTCGTCGGCATCCGTGACCTGTCGCTGCTGCAGACACCACCGGCCGATCGGCAACCGATCCTGACGTTCGTCGGTGAGTACGACGAGCGGGTTGCCGTCGAGGCATTGCGTCGCGAACTGCTGCGCGAAGGACAGGTCTTCTGGGTCCACAACCGGGTCAAGACCATCTCGCAGTGCGCCGAACGCTTGCGCGAACTCGTGCCGGAGGCCCGGATCGCCGTGGCTCACGGACAGATGGACGAGGGCTCGCTCGAGCAGATCGTCGTCGACTTCTGGGAGGGTCGCTACGACGTGCTGGTGTGCACCACCATCATCGAGAGCGGCATCGACATGCCCACGGTCAACACGCTGGTCGTCGAACGCGCCGATCTCCTCGGCCTGGGCCAGATGCACCAGTTGCGCGGGCGAGTGGGGCGCAGTGGATCGAGGGCGTACGCGTACCTCTTCCACCCGCGCGACGCCCGGCTGACCGAGGAGGCGTACGAGCGGCTGCGCACCATCGGCGAGACGACCGATCTCGGCAGCGGCTTCAAGATCGCGATGCGCGACCTCGAGATCCGCGGCGCGGGCAACCTGCTCGGCGAATCGCAGAGTGGCCACATCGCCGCGGTGGGGTACGACTTGTACTGCCAGATGGTGACCGAGGCCGTCGGTGAGATGAAAGGCGAGCCGCAGAAGGAGCCGAGCGAGCTCAAGCTCGACGTACCGACTGATGCGTACCTCCCCGTCGACTACGTCGGCAAGGAGGAGTCGCGGCTCGAGGCGTACCGCCGCCTTGCGGCGGTGACGACGGCGGCGGAGGTCGACGACATCCGCGGTGAGTGGGAGGACCGATACGGTCCGGTGCCGGTGCCGGCCGACGCATTGTTGAACGTCGGCTACCTGCGCGCCGAATGCCACCGGCTGGGTCTGCGCGACGTCTCCATCGCCGCGAACCAGGCACGGCTCGCCCCGTTCACGCTGAAGACCAGTGCAGAAATGCGCCTGCAACGTCTGGCCCGCGACGCGATCATCAAGCACGACACGCAACAGATCGTGATCCCCATCAAGCGCGGCGCGGAACCGGCCGAGTTCCTCGTCGCACTGCTGCGTGAGTTGGTCCCGGCATGAGAGCGTTCCCATGAGAGATGTTCAATGAGGCTGCAGATCGCCAAACCGGGCGAGCACTCTGCGCTGGTCAACTGGCCGTTCACCGATCCACTCAGCGAGTGGGCGATCCCTGGCCTGCACGAGGTCGTCGGGCTGCATCGACACGTCGTGCGCCTGGTCGAGAGCGGCGACACGACGTACATCGTCAAGGAACTGCCAGACCACCTGGCCCAGCGCGAGTGGCGCCTGCTGCGCGAGTTGGGCGACGCGGGGATGCCGACGGCCGAGGTCGTGGGTGTGGTCATCGAGCGTGACGCCGACATGGACGGGCTGCTCATCACCCGCAACATCGACTACTCCCTCCCCTACCGCGTCCTGCTGTCGGGACGTGGCATGCACGTCCCGTACCTCGGCGAGCGGCTGCTCGATGCGCTGGCCGGCCTGCTGGTCAGGCTGCACCTCGCCGGGTTCTACTGGGGCGACTGCTCACTGTCGAACACACTGTTCCGCCGCGACGCCGGCGCGCTGAGCGCGTACATCATCGACGTCGAGACGGGCGAGCGCCACCCGTCGCTGTCGGACGGGCAGCGACGACACGACCTGACGATCGCGACGGAGAACGTCGCCGGAGATCTCGAGGATCTGCAGGCCGGAGGTCTGCTGGCCGACGGGATCGACCCGATCTCGACCGCGCTCGCAATCGAGACGACGTACCAGCAGTTGTGGGCCGAGCTGACCGGCACCGACGAGTTTGCCGCCAACGAGACGTTCCGCATCGACCACCGATTGCAGCGTTTGCACGAGCTCGGCTTCGACGCCGCCGAGCTGGAGCTCTACACCACGGCCGACGGTTCGAAGCTGCGCCTGATCCCGCGCGTGGTCGAGCACGGCTTCCACGGCCAACGCCTGAAGACGCTGACCGGCCTGGAGACGGGTGAGAACCAGGCCCGCCGGCTGCTGAACGACATCAGCCGGTATCGCGCCCTGCTCGAACGGCAGGTGCTGCGCAAGATCCCCGAGACCGTGGCCGCCGCCCGGTGGCTCGACGAGCGGTTCGAGCCGACCATCGACGGTGTGCCACCCGACCTCGTCGGCAAGCTGGAGCCGGCCGAGCTCTACCACCAGGTGTTGGAGCATCTGTGGTTCATGTCCGAGGCCGCCGGGCACGATGTCGGTCTCGGCGAAGCCGTGACCTCGTACGTACGCGACGTGCTGACCCCATTGCCGAGTGAGCAAGAGGTCGTCAGCCAAGCGTGGGACGACGACGAGTGGACCATCGACGACTGGGCCGCCGGTGGATGGGTGACCGAGGAGATCCCCGTGACCGGGGCAACGAGGCCGCCAGCCGTCGAGATCGGCAGTGAGCCGGACAGCAAGCAAGGCGATCCGCCGCGACCCGGTGAGTAGAGTCGTGCCGTGAATCGACGTCGTTCGACCGCTCCGGTCATCGCCTCTGCACTGGTCGTGCTCATCTCGCTGACCTCGTGTTCCACGTTCAATCGCAACGACATGGCCGCCAAGGTGGGCGACCGCAGCCTGAGCGGCAAGGAGGTCGAGGCCCTGACCGCAACAGGTGGCACCGCAGCCGCGGGTGACGCACTCCGCCAGGAGTTGACGACATGGATCCGCGTGGCCGTGTTGGAGACGTCGTCGGGCACCGCCGAGCCAGCGACGACCTCGACGCCCGGCGACCTCGACGCCCGGTTGACCAAGGCGATCGCGGCGATCGGCCGGGACAGCGCCCGCGCCGCCTACGAGGCCGGTACCGGGGGGAGCCCGCTGATCTGTCTCGCCGCCATCACCGTGGCGTCGATCGACGAAGCCAACAACGTGCTCACGTCGCTGCAGTCGGGCACATCGTTCGCCGATGCGGCACAGCAGTTCTCGACCGATGCCGTCATCAAAGAAGCGGGTGGTGTGGTGAAAGACACCAACGGCAACGAGTGCATCGATCCCACGACGGTCAACCCGGCGGTCACTGCGGCGTTGAAGGACATTCCGGTCGGGCAACCGATCGCCGCCGACCTCGACACGTTCTCCGCCGTCTTGATGCTGCGGCCGTACGACGAGCTGCTCCCCGAGTCGCAGAACTCGATCGCGAGCGCGAGCGTCACCCAGGAGCAACTGAGCGCCATCGTCGACGGGGCCGACATCTACGTCGACCCGCGTTATGGACGTTGGGATCCGGCCAGCGGTTCGGTCGTCACGCTCAGCTCGTGAACCCCAGCTCGTGAAACAGCGTCGGCCTCACGTCACGATCGTCGGGCTCGGCCCGGGCGGACCGCAGTACGTCACCCAGCAGACACTCGACGCGATCGCTTCGACGGCCCACCGGTACCTCCGCACGACACGACACCCCTCGGCGCCGCTCGTCGGCGAGGCGACCTCGTTCGACGACATCTATGAATCGGCCGACACCTTCGCCGACGTCTACGCCGAGATCACCGAACGCATCGTTGCCGCGGCGACGACACATGGCGACATCCTCTATGCCGTGCCGGGCTCGCCGCTGGTGCTGGAGCGCAGCGTGCGTCACCTCGGCAACGACAGCCGCGTCGAGTGCACGATCCTGCCGGCGATGTCGTTCCTCGACGTCGCCTTCGCCCGCCTCGGCGTGGATCCGGTCGAGGCCGGCGTACGGCTGATCGACGGCCACGAGTTCGCCACGGCGGCCGCCGGCGATCACGGACCGATGTTCGTCGCCCACACGCATGCCAACTGGGTGCTCAGCGACATCAAGCTGGCCGTCGAGGGCGCTACCGGTGACGAGCCGGTCGTGATCCTGCAGCGGCTGGGCACGCCCGACGAGCAGATCGTCCACACCACGTGGGCGGAGCTCGACCGCACCGTCGAGGCGGATCACCTCACGAGCATCTACATCCCTCGGCTCGGTGCACCGGTCGGTGCAGCGCTGGTGGGGTTCCACCAACTGGCCCGCACGCTCCGCGAGCAATGCCCGTGGGACAAGGAGCAGACCCATCAGTCGTTGATCAAGTACCTCCTCGAAGAGACCTACGAGGTCGTCGATGCGCTCGAGGCGCTCGACCTCGACGAGCCGTCGACCGACACGGCGCTGATCGAGGAGCTGGGCGACCTGCTGTACCAGGTCGAGTTCCACGCCACCATCGCCGAGCAGCAGGGTCGGTTCACGATGGTCGATGTGGTCGAGGGCATCCACGACAAGCTGGTCCGCCGCCATCCGCACGTGTTCGGTTCGGTCACCGCCGACGATGCCGACACGGTGGTGGCCAACTGGGACGCGATCAAGCACGCCGAGAAGAACCGCACGAGTGTGTTCGATGGAATCGCCACGTCGCAGCCCTCGCTGAGCTATGCGTACCACGTGCAACGCAAGGCGGCGAAGGTCGGCTTCGACTGGCCCGACGTCGGCGGCGCGCTCCCCAAGATCGCCGAGGAGACGGCCGAGCTGCACGAAGCGTTGGAGAGCGGCGACCGCCGGCACATCGATGCCGAGCTCGGCGATCTGCTGTTTGCCGTTGTCAACGTCGCCCGCCATCTCGACATCGAGCCCGAAGCAGCATTGCGGGTGGCCACGCACAAGTTCCGTCGTCGCTTCGAACAGGTCGAGCTGCGCGCCAACGAACGCGGCATCGCCCTCGGCGACGCCGATCTGGCGACGCTCGACGCCCTGTGGGACGAGGTCAAACTCAGCGAGTGATCACCGCGTGATCGGCGGGCGAGCTACGGGGTCAACGGTGCGCGGAGGCCATGAACGCGGGCAGTTGGTTCTCCACCGAGCGGTAGCGATCGCGGGAGCAGGCCTGGTCGAACGAATGCATCGCCCGCCACACGGCATGCGCCGTCGCCATCATCAACGTCACGTCGATGACGACGAGGATGGCGAACCAGGTGGAGTTGTTGAAACTGGTCTCCGGGAGCACCATCGTGGCAATCACCCGGTAGCCCAACGAGGCCAAGGGGAACCAGATCAACCGGGTGAACTGATTCGCGTCGGCGCCGATTCGGCGGGCCGAGCTCCGCAGTGACAGCAGCACGAAACCGTGGCCGATGCACACCCAGGCCGCACAGCCGGCGAGCCACCAGACGTTGACCTCTGGCTTGTAGATCGCGCCCAGTGCAGCCCCTGCGGGGCCGGCGAGGTAAGCCAGCGGAGGGAGCAGTGGCGACGAGGCCAGCGGAGCAACCCGATGGCCATTGATCGCCGCCAAGGTCGTCCAGACCACCCATCCGAGATAGGCCATCGCGAACACCGAAATGGCGAACGGCATCAACCAGTTGATCTCGTCCAGCGCTGCGCGCCAGTTGTCGGCCGTCAGGTGCCGATACGACTTCGACAAGGCCACCGCGGCGATCGTGTAGACGACCGCGCTGCCCAGCCAACCAGTCGCGGCGATCACCCTGATGCCAGCGGTTCCCACGAGCGCAGGCCCGGGGTGCGCTGTGTGCTCGTACGCCCGAGTCACGACGGGCATCATGAGCAGTTCGGGCTCGTGATGCTCCAACGCCGGAGGCAGACTCGGCGAGCGGCTCGTGAAGGGGCTCGTGGAGGGGCTCGTGGAGGGGGTAGGGATCGGCTCCACGAACGACGCTGCGGGCGGCGGGTCCAGCACCGGGTCCAGCACGGACGACAGCGAGACGGCCTTCACCGGTGACTCGGCAGGCGGCGGTGCCAAGGAGGGAGAGGGCCACGACGGTTGACACTGCTGCACATCCACGTCCACATCATCGGCAGGTTCCGTCGGAGCTTGAGCGAGTACCCTCGGCGCGATATGAGCGAGATCGTAAGCATCATCGGCCGTGAGATCCTCGACTCGCGCGGCAACCCCACCGTCGAGGTCGAAGTCGAGTTGGAGAGTGGCGCCATCGGCCGCGCCGCGGTGCCCTCGGGCGCATCCACCGGCGAGCACGAAGCCGTCGAGCTGCGCGATGGCGGGTCCCGATATCTCGGTAAGGGCGTCCGCACCGCGGTCGGCTACGTGAACGGCGAGATCGCCACGGCGCTGCATGGCATCGATTCCCTCGAGCAGCGCCTGATCGACACCGAGCTCGGCAACCTGGATGGCACCGACAACAAGGCGCGACTCGGCGCCAACGCCATCCTCGGCACGAGCCTGGCGGTTGCCAAGGCTTCGGCCGCCGAGCTCGAACTTCCCCTCTACCGATACGTGGGCGGCCCGAATGCACACGTCTTGCCCGTGCCGATGATGAACGTCCTCAACGGCGGCGTGCATGCCGACAACTCCGTCGACTTCCAAGAGTTCATGATCATGCCGGTCGGCGCGCCGAGCTTCGCCGAGGCGTTGCGCTGGGGCACCGAGACCTACCACACGTTGAAGAAGCTCCTCCACGATCGTGGCCTGTCGACCGCGGTTGGCGACGAGGGCGGGTTCGCCCCCAATCTGGCCACGAACGAGGATGCGATCAAGTTGCTCGTCGAGGCGATCGAGAAAGCCGGGTACGCCGTCGGCGACGAGATCGCCATCGCCCTCGATCCCGCCGTCAGCGAGCTCTACCGCGATGGGAACTACCACCTGCCGGGGGAAGGCAAGGTGTTGTCGTCGGGCGAGTTGGCTGCATATTGGGATCGCCTCGCCGGCTTGTATCCCATCGTCAGTCTCGAAGACGGCATGGCCGAGGACGACTGGGACGGCTGGTCGGCGCTGACCGAGGCGCTCGGCGCGAAGATCCAACTCGTCGGTGACGATCTGTTCGTGACCAACAGCACCCGGCTGCAGATGGGCATCGATCGCAAGGTGGCCAACAGCGTGCTGATCAAGGTCAACCAGATCGGCTCGCTGACCGAGACGCTCGACACGGTCGAACTGGCCTCGCGTCACGCGTACTCCAGCGTCATGAGCCACCGCAGCGGCGAGACCGAGGATGTCTCGATCGCCGACCTCGCCGTGGCAACCAACTGCGGCCAGATCAAAACCGGAGCACCGGCGCGCAGCGACCGGGTTGCCAAGTACAACCAACTGCTGCGCATCGAGCAGGCCCTCGGCGAAGCCGCCGCCTATCGTGGCCGCAAGGCACTCGCCCCGCGCTGAACGTGACGCACGAGACGCTGGCGAGTGCCAGAGCGACCCATTGACCACGTTCTGGCGGGCGGGCCTGCGAGAATGTCGACCGTGAGCGACGGACACCGAACCACCTGCATTCAGCGTCCTCGCGACGCGACGCAGGCGTCGGCCCGCGCCCGATCGGCTGAATCAGCTGATTCCTCACGATTCGCCGAGTTCACCCGGCCGATCGCCAAGGACAAGCGGCTGGTCAAAGGTCGCGGCAAGCGGCTCGTCTTCTCGCTGGTCGCGTTGGTGATCGCCGCGGCATTGATCGCCTCGTTGTTCGTCTTGCCGGTCAAGAGTTGGCTGCAGCAACGAGACGACTTGGCTCAGAAGCAGAACGAGCTGGCGGTGTTGAACAACGCCAACGCCCAACTCGCTGCCGACGTCACCCGCCTGCAGACGCCCGACGGCATCAAAGAGGCGGCTCGTCAAGAAGTCGGCTACGTCGGCATCGGCGAGCAACGGATCTCGGTGTTGGCGACCCCGAACGCTCCCCTGACCCTGCCAACGGGTTGGCCGTACGACGCCATCGCTCAGATCGTCGCCGTGCGCAACACCCCGGTCACTACGCCCGCGCCGATCACCGCGCCCGTCGTCATCGCGCCGGTCGTCATCGCGCCCGCCGATCCCCCCACGACCGCCGCCACGCCGTAGCTGCACCTCCACCCGACGCGGTCTAGTGTCGGCCGCCGGGAACGATCTCACGTTCTGTACGGCACCACAGCACTCACAGGGGGTCCAACGCGTGGCTGGAAGCATTCTCGGCAACCGGGTTCTTCGCAAGGAAGACCCGAAGTTCCTCACCACCGGAGGCAAGTACGTCGACGACCTCGATGAGCCGTTGCTGGCCGGCGCGGCTCATGTGACGTACGTGCGATCGTCGGTCGGTCACGGTCGAATCCTCGGCATCGACACGTCGGCGGCGCTGGCGTTGCCGGGCGTACTCGGAATCTTCACCGCCGCGGATCTCGGGCTGCAGGTCGAGCCATCGGCGTTCAACCCGGCGGTCACGCGCGGCATGTTGGCGATCGACACGGTGCGATTCGTCGGCGAGCCGATCGCCGCGATCGTCACCGAGGATCGTCAGCAAGGCGAAGATGCCCTCGAACAGGTGGTTGTCGACTACGACGTGCTGGAATCGCTGGTCGACCCCGAGGTAGCAATGGTCTCGACCACGTTGCTCTACGAGGGCGCCGGCAGCAACGTGGTGTTCGACACGATGGCGCTCGGCATGCCCGACAACACCGGTGACGAGTACTTCGCCGACTGCGCCGTCGTGGTCACCGGGAGGTTCGTCAACCAGCGCGTCGCCCCATGCCCACTCGAGGTCCGCGGGTCGGCCGTCGCCTGGGTCACCGAGGACGACGGCACGACCCGGCTGTACCAGTGGCTCAGCACCCAGGGTGCGCAAGGCGCCCGCGACACGATCATGGCCGGCAACGCCCTGACCAGCGAGCAACTGCGGGTCATCACCCCCGATGTCGGCGGCGGCTTCGGGGCCAAGATCACGTGCTACCCGGAGGAGGTCCTCCTCGGCACGCTGTCCAAGCGAGTCGGTCGACCGCTGCGGTGGCGCGAGAACAGAACCGAGTCGATGATGGCCCTCGGTCACGGACGTGGCCAGATCCAGTACGTGACGATGGGCGGCAACCGCGACGGCAAGGTCACCCACTATCGCCTGCACGCCATCCAGGACTGCGGCGGATGGGTCGAGATCGGAGCCATCCTGGCTCCGTTCATGACCCGACCGATGTCGTCGGCCGTCTACGACATCCCCAACATCGAGTGCCGAACGACGAGCGTCGTCACCAACACCACACCGATCACCGCCTACCGCGGGGCCGGACGACCCGAGGCAACCGCCGCGGCCGAGCGGCTGATGGACATGTTCGCCGCCGAGCTCGGCATGGATCCTGTCGAGGTGCGTCGCAGGAACCTGATCCCCAAGTTCTCCGAACCGCACACCACCGTCATCGGTCAGACCTACGACGTCGGCGACTTCGAAGGGGCGCTCGACAAGGTCCTCGAGGCTGCCGACTACCCCGCGTTGCGAGCCGAGCAGGCTGCGCGGCGGGCAAGTGGATCCAGCAGGCAGCTCGGTATCGGTGTCAGCGTCTACGTCGAGATCACCGGTGGTGTCGACCCGTTCGGCGAGCACGCCAAGATCGAGGTGCTCGACGACGGCCGGGCCATCGTGTACACGGGCACGTCGCCGCACGGCCAGGGCCACGTCACCGCGTGGAGCATGCTGGCCCACGAGCAGACCGGCATCCCGATGGACCAGATCGACCTCGTCTGGGGCGACACCGATCTCGTGCCGACGGGGTACGGCACGATGGGCTCGCGGTCGCTGCAACAGGGCGGCGCCGCGGTGTGGACTGCATCAGGCGAGCTCGTCGACACGGCACGCAAGTTGGCCGCCAAGATGCTGGAGGCCAACGAGGCCGACATCGTGCTCGACAAGGACTCGGCGTCGTTCCACGTTGCCGGCACGCCAGCGGTCGCCAAGTCGTGGGCCGAACTATCGGTGGCCGCCAAGACCGATGGCGACTTCGAGAACGGCCTGCAGGCGGCGACGTACTTCCAGGCGTCGAGCCCCACGTTCCCGTTCGGCGCCCATGTCGCGGTGGTCGAGGTCGACACCGAGACGGGTCAGGTACGCCACCTTCGCCACGTCGCCTGCGACGATGCCGGGACCGTGCTGAACCCGTTGCTGCTCGAGGGCCAGATCCACGGCGGCGTTGCCCAGGGAACCGCCCAGGCGCTGCTCGAAGAAGTTCGCTACGACAGCGACGCCAACCCGATCACGTCGAACCTCGCGGATTACGCGTTCATCTCCGCGGCCGAGCTCCCGAGCTTCGAGATCGTGCACATGGAGACGCCGACGTTCGTCAACCCGTTGGGGGCCAAGGGCATTGGCGAGAGTGGCACGATCGGTTCGACACCTGCCGTGCAGTCAGCGGTCGTCGACGCCGTCGCTCATCTCGGCGTGCGCCACATCGACATGCCGTGCACGGCCGAGCGCGTGTGGAACGCCATCCAAGCGGCTCGCCCGCAGGGCTAGGCAAACAGTCGAAACAACAGTCGGGTCAATTCGGCCCGTTCAGCCTCCGAGAGCGACGCGAAGCCTGGGATCTCCGCAGTGAACGGCCCGTCGATCGACGTGACCAGCTCGCGACCAGTCGTGGTCAGCGCCAGCAACTTGACCCGGCGATCGCCGGCGTCGACTCGGCGTTCGATCAATCCGCGCTCTTCGAGGCGATCGGCGATGCCCGTGAGCGTCGACGCGTCGCACGACAGGACCTCGGCGACCGAGCCCATCGGAAGTGGCCCGTCGAGCAACTTGCGCATCGCGATCGACTGCGGCGGCGTGAGGTCGATGGCCCGCATCCGCTTGTGCCAGATGTCGCGCATTCGGGCGATGACCAGTGCCAGCGCCTCGTCGAGCGCCGCGGTGGGAATGCGTTCGGGGTCCGGCACGCGACAAGTTTGACATACCCAGATATTTGGTGCAAGCTGACCATCTATGATCTCCAAGCAACCACCCATCGTCGCCCACGGCCTGGTCCGCCACTTCGGCACGGTCAAGGCGGTCGATGGTGTTGATCTCGAGGTGCACGACGGTGAGATCTTCGGCTTCCTCGGCCCCAATGGAGCAGGCAAGAGCACCGTGATCCGCATGCTCACCACCTTGCTGAAGCCGACCTCGGGGAGCGCTCAGGTCGCCGGCTTCGACGTCGTCACCCAGGCCAACGACGTGCGCCGCAACATTGGTGTCGCCCTGCAGGACGCGGCGATCGATCCGTTGATGACCGGCAACGAGCTGCTGCACCTTCAGGCCGTGTTGTACGGGCTGCCGGTGTCGCAGGTCAAGCCCCGCGCCGACGAACTGCTCGAACGAGTCGGGCTGATCGGCGCGGCGGATCGGCGCGTCGGCACCTACTCGGGCGGGATGCGCCGCCGGCTCGATCTGGCCCTGAGCCTGATCCACCAGCCGACGGTGCTGTTCCTCGACGAGCCGACCACCGGGCTCGATCCGATGAGCAGGATCACCCTGTGGGAGGAGGTTCGCCGCCTCAACAACGAGGGCACCACGGTGCTGCTGACCACGCAGTACCTCGAAGAGGCCGATCAACTCGCCGACCGCGTCGCCATCATCGACCACGGCAAGATCGTCAAGGAAGGCACCCCGACCGAGTTGAAGGCTGCGGTCGGCGCACCAACACTGTTGATCTCGGTGCCCGCGACCCAGGCCCTCACGGCTCGCGACGTGCTGGCTCGCTTCGGCGAGTTGCGCACGACCGCAGAAGGCAGCCTGGGCGTCGGCCTGGCGGGCGGTGCCGGAGCCGTCACCGATGTCGTGCGCGCCCTCGACGAGGCCGGGATCAAGGTGCAACACCTCGAACTCAACGAGCCGAGCCTCGACGACGTGTTCGCCGAATCGACGGGCTATCGACTCGAAGGCGCATCCACCGCCATGTCCGACGCAGGTGGACCAGCGCCGAATGCCAAGAACGGTCCGAGGAAGGGTCGCCGCAAGTGACCGCCGCAGTCTTTTCGACGCCGATGACCCCTGCCCCACCTGTGCAGACCAGAGGCTTGTGGTGGTCGCAAACCGTCGCCATGTCGAAGCGGTCGGTGATCGCGATCGTGCGCCAGCCGGCGCTGGTCATCCCGTCGCTGATCTTCCCGCTGTTCTTCGCCGCCCTCGGCACATCGTCGTTCGGGCGGGCGATCAACCTGCCGAACTTCCCGAAGGTCGACAACTTCCTCGACTTCTCACTCGCCGGCAGCGTCGTGCAGGGTGTGCTGTTCGGCAGCGTCACCGGTGGCGCCGCACTGGCCACCGACATCGAGCAGGGCTTCTTCGACCGGCTCCTGGCAACCCCGACCTCGCGCGTCAGCATCCTCGTCGGACGCCTCGCGGGTGCAGCGTTGTTCGGGGCGTTCCAGGCGTTGTTCTTCATCCTCGTCCTGCTCCCGTTCGGCGTCCGCATCGCCGCCGGCGTGCCCGGGGTGATCATCATCGTGATCTGCGGCGGACTCACGGGGATGGCGATCGGCGGCTTCACCGCGGCGATGGCGTTGAAGACCGGTTCATCGGAAGCCGTGCAGGGCAGCTTCCCGCTGCTGTTCATCGCCCTGTTCTTCTCCAGCGCGTTCTTCCCCCGTCAGACCATGCAAGGCGCCTACAAGGTCATCGCCAACATCAACCCGGTCTCGCACCTGGTCGAGGGCATCCGCGGGCTGGTGACCGATGGCTTCACGGCCGGGCACGTCGCCGCTGCCCTGCTGGTGCCGACGGCGATCGGTGTCGTCTCGATCACCTTGGCCATGCGCACCCTCTACTCACGATTGGCATCATGATGAGCCTCGTCACGACCTCGTTCGACAGCACGCCCGGCCAGGCTCGTGGCGGCGCAACATTGCGCTCGGCCCGCGGGCTGGCGTTGCGCGGCCTGCGCAGCATCCGCCGGCTGCCGTCGGCCTTCTTCCCCGCCCTGGCGATGCCGATCTTCCAGACCATCGCGTTCAGCGGCACGTTCTTCGCCATCACCAAGATCCCCGGCTTCCCCACCGACCGCTCGGTCAATTGGTACCTGCCGTTCGCGTGTTGCATGGGCTCGGGCTTCAGCGGTGTCGGTCTCGGCTTCAGCACGGTGCGCGACATCGAGAGTGGCTTCTTCGACCGCCTCCGCATGGCGCCGTCGCCGCGGCTGTCGCTGATCATCGGTCCGCTGTTCACCGCGTGGATCCGTGTGCTGATCGTCATCAGCAGCTCACTGATCGTCGGCTTCCTGTTCGGGGCCAAGTTGACCGACGGCCTGCTCGGCCTGGTCACGTTGTACATCGCCGGTCTCGGCGTGGCCACGATCGCCGCCGGGTGGGGGCTCGCGCTGGCCTACCGCTTCGGCGACATGCGCGCCGCGGCCCTCATGCAACTGACCCTGTTCAACGCGATCTTCCTCAGCAACGCGCAGGCGCCGCTGAACGTGATGACCGGATGGCTGCACTCGGTGGCCCGCATCAACCCGTTCACCAACATCTTGCGGCTAGCTCGCGAGGGTTGGCTGGGCGACATCACGTGGCACGACAGTTGGGGCGGCCTGGTCGCCATCGTGGGGATGAGCGCCCTCACGCTGAGCTTTGCCTACCGCGGCCTCGCCAAGCTGGCTGACTAGACATTTCTCACGAGAACTAGCCAATTCTGAGTAAATCTACTGGACAACGAGCGATTCAATCGTCGATACTAGATTTCATGATTGATCGACAAGTGCTTCGAACCCGACACGCTGATGAGGAACAGCGCTTCATCGCCACCCATCCCCGCTCAGCGGTGCTGGCCAAAGAGGCCCAGGCCAACCTGCTGGGCGGCGTGCCCATGGCGTGGATGACGCGCTGGCCCGGCTCGTTCCCGGTGTTCTTCGACACCGCCTATGGTGCCCACTTCACCGATGCCGACGGTCTCGACTACATCGACTTCTGCCTCGGCGACACCGGAGCGATGACCGGGCACGGCCTCACCCAGGTCGCCGACGCGCTGCACGCCCAGGCCAGCCGGGGCATCACCACGATGTTGCCGTCGGTCGACGCGGCGTGGGTCGGCGCCGAGCTGGCCCGGCGATTCGGCCTGCCGGTCTGGCAGATGGCGATGACTGCCACCGACGCCAACCGATTCGTGTTGCGGTTCGCCCGCCACCTCACCGGCCGGCCCAAGGTGCTGGTCTTCGACTGGTGCTACCACGGCTCGGTCGACGAGGCATTGGCCACCCTCGACGCCGACGGTCGCACGGTGCAACGGCCGGGCAACATCGGCGCGGCCCTCGACCCATCGTCGACCACGGTCGTCGTGCCGTTCAACGACCTCGCCGCGCTCGAAGCGGCGCTGGCCGTGGGCGACATCGCCTGCGTGCTCGCCGAGCCTGCGCTGACCAACATCGGCATCGTCATGCCCGACCCTGGGTTCCACGAGGCGCTGCGCCGGCTGACGCGCCAGTACGGCACGTTGTTGGTGATCGATGAGACCCACACGATCTGCGTCGGGCCCGGCGGCGCGACGGCAGCATGGAGCCTGGAGCCCGACTTCTTCGTGATCGGCAAGACCATCGGCGGCGGCATGCCCGCCGCGGCCTACGGCATGACCCACGAGATCGCCGAGACACTGGGGCCGATCATCGGGTCGAGTGCCGTCGACGTCAGCGGTGTCGGTGGCACGCTCACGGGCAACGCACTCGCCCTTGCCGCGGTGCGCGCCACGCTCAGCTCCGCCCTGCTCGACGAGGACTTCGCCCACATGATCCCGCTGGCAACCGCATGGACCGCAGGCGTGCAGGCGACCATCGATCGCCACGGCCTGCCGTGGCACGTACAGCAACTCGGTGGCCGGGCCGAGTACTGGTTCTGCCCACCGCCACGCGATGGCGCGGCTGCTGCGGCAGCGGTCGACGGCGAGCTCGATGCCTTCATGCACCTGTGGGCGGTCAACCGCGGCATCTTGCTGACACCGTTCCACAACATGGCGCTGATGTCGCCACACCACACGTCGGCCGACGTCGAGGCACATACCGAGGTGTTCGCTGCCGCCGTGGAAGCATTGATGTCGTGAACCTTGCCGGGCAGGTCGCCATCGTCACCGGGGCAGGTGGCCCCGGCGGAATCGGCTTCGCCAGCGCGACGTCCCTCGCAGCCGATGGCGCACACGTCGTGTTGGCCTCGACGACCGACCGCATCAACGAGCGCGTCGCCGACCTTCGCGCCTTGGGGTACGCAGCAACCGGTTTCGTCGGCGACCTGATGGCAGCGGGCGTGGCCGACGACCTGGTCGCCATGGCGCACGGCATCGCCGACCGCATCGACATCTGCGTCAACAACGCCGGGATGGTCGCTGTCGGCATCGAGCCCGTCAGCCGGGCGACCACCGAGGTCACCGACCCGGAGTGGGACGACAGCCTGCGCCGCAACCTCACCACCTGCTTCGCCGTGACCCGCGCCTGCATCGCGCCGATGCGCGAGCGGCAGTATGGACGGATCGTCAACGTTGCGTCGACCTCCGGGCCCGTCCAAGCCTTCCTCGGTGATCCCGGGTACCACGCGGCCAAGGCGGGGATGATTGGCTTGACCAGGGCGATCGCCCTCGAAGTTGCCGGGGCCGGCATCACGGTCAACGCCGTGTCACCGGGCTGGATCTCGACCGGGACGCAGATGACGATCGAGCAGACCGCCGGCAGCTACACACCGCTCGGGCGCAGCGGCACTCCCGGCGAGGTCGCCGCAGCGATTCGCTTCCTCGCCGACCCCAGCGCCAGCTTCATCACGGCTCAGCAGATCGTGGTCGACGGAGGCAACTCGTTGCCGGAGGATCGTTCGTGGCGCCCGTCGCGCTGATCACCGGTGCCTCCGGCGGCATCGGCGGGGCAACCGCGGCGCGTTTCGTGACCGGCGGTTGGCGGGTGGTGGCGACCGATCTTCATGCCGGCGAGTCGAGCGCCGATCTGTTGCGCGTCGCGGCCGACCTTCGTGATGTCGAGCAGTGCCGCCGCGTCGTTGCCGAGGCAATCGCCTGGGCAGGCCGCCTCGACGCCGTGGTCAACGCCGCCGGGGTGTGGACCGAGGGGCCGAGCGCCGACACCACCGAAGACGAGTGGGACCATGTGATCGACATCAATCTGAAGGGCCTGTACTTCGTCTGCTCGGCGGCCATCCCGCATCTGGCGATCACACGTGGTTGCATCGTCAACATGTCGTCCGATGCCGGCGTGCAGGGCAATGCCGGCGCCGCCGTGTACTGCGCGTCGAAAGGTGGCGTGTCGAACCTCACTCGAGCCCTGGCACTGGAGCTTGCGCCAGCCGGCATACGCGTCAATGCCGTCTGCCCCGGCGATGTCGATTCGCCGATGCTGCGCGGTCAAGCCGCGGCGAGTTCGGACCCGCGCGCCTATCTCGACAAGCTGTTGCGCGGCTATCCACAGGGTGCAACCGCGCGGTTCATCGAACCGGCGGAGATCGCCGAGCTCATCTGGTTCTTGGCCCAACCGTCGGCGACGGCGATCACCGGCGCCAACATCTCCATCGACTTCGGACTCTCGGCCGGCATCACATGACCAGCCCGCTCGACGACACCGATCGCCTGCTGATCGAGGCACTGCAGCACGATGGTCGGGCCAGCTATGCCGATCTCGCCGAACTCGTCAACCTCTCCCCCGCGGCCACCCGATTGCGAGTGCAACGCCTGCTCGACGCGGGCGTCGTCAAGGTCGTCGGCGTCACGGACCCACTGGCCCTCGGCTATCCCGTGATGGCCGCGCTGGGCGTGCGCGTCGAGCGCCACGTGCGCGATGTTGCCGATCGGATCGCCGACATCGCCGGGGTGATCTATGTGGTGTTCACCTCCGGCTCGTTCGATCTCCTGGTCGAAGTCGTGTGCGAGGACTCCGCACGATTGCTGACCGTGATCGACGGCGAGATCCGCGCCATCGACGGCGTTCGCAGCGTGGAGAGCTTCACGTACTTCGGCATCCACACCCATCGCTTCGTCTGGGGCGCCCGCTGACGCATCGAACCCCGCCGTCGATCCTGGTGATCCTGGTGGTCCTCGTTCTCGCGCTGGTCGCTTGCGGATCGGGTGAACGGTCGTCGGCCACACCTACTACAGCCACCGCATCCCCCTCCACGACGCTCGCCCAGGCCGCCACGTCAGCGCCCAGCGCCTCGACCACGGCACCTCGACGGCAGCCTCGCGTGCTGCTGATCGGCGATTCCACACTGCTCGCCGTCGACCGGTACAACGGCTACCGGGCCTTACGCGGGTTCGACTACGTGTTCGACGCCAAGTCGTGCCGCACACTGGGCATTCCATCGTGCGGGAAGCGCCCGCTCCCGCCCAACGCTGTCGAGGCGATCGGCAAGGGCGATGGTGACTTCGACTACGTCGTCGTGATGGCCGGTTACGACGAGTGGTGGACGTCGTTTTCCGACAGCTTCGACGAGGTCGTCGCGGCCGCCCGCGCCAAGGGCTCGCAACGCATCATCTGGCTCACGTATCGCGAGGGCGTGGCCTACAAGCTGTTGACGGGTGAGCCCGCCGACGAGTCGTTCGTCAAGAACAACCAGACGCTTCGCGACAAGGTGGCCTCCGGCGCGTTTCCCGACGTATTGCTGGCCAAGTGGTACCCACATGTTCCGTCGGACAACGGCTGGCTCAGCCGCGACGGCATCCACCTCACCCTCGACGGCGCACTTGGCGTGGCCGACTACATCTCCCGGTGGATCGCCTACGTCGAAGGTCAGCCGTGCCCCATGCCCGTGGTGCGCGGCGGAACGGTCGATGCAACCTGTCCGAATCCAGACACCCAACCGGTCGTCGCGGATGTGGCCGGGTTGTACCACTGATGCACGCTCAGTCGGGCGGCGACTTCAGCTTCAGGTAGATCGTGAACAGGCCGAGCAGCACCGCCACGATCACCAGTGTGCGGAACAACCACAGGATCGTGCCGATGATGAAGTGGAACAAGAACAGGACCACGATGGCGACGATGACGTAGCCGACGAGCGTCGCCAGCACCGAGCGGGCACCGCTTGATTGTGTCGACATACTCGGAGTATGCCAGGCGAACTCGCCGGACACGACGCCTGTGTGAAGCCGTCGCGCTTCGGGTACAGCCGGGGCGTGATTTCAGCACCGTCTCGCGAACGCGACGCTCGTCCACATCGCGACTACGCGGTCGTCGTGTCGGCACGAGGCCTGGCATTCCTCGGCTTCCTCATTGCGACGACCTTGATCTTGGTGATGGTTGTGCTGCGTGCCGCGCAGGTCTTCGCACTCCTCGGCGCCGCGGCGACTGCGGCGGTGATCGCAGCGCCACTCGTGCGCGCCCTGACGAGACGGATGCCTCGGGCGGCGGCGATCGTCATCGTCACGCTGGTGGGAATGTTCGGCACGGTCGCGGTCCTGGGAACGGTTGCCTGGGACCTCAATCGCCAGGCCACACAGTTGTCGGACTCGCTGCACCGCGCCCTTGCCGATCTCCCTGCGGGGAGCAGCGCCGCCCAGACAGCTTCGGACCTCGAGCTCGACAGCCGGATCGACGATGTCTTCGACGGTGCCGCCGCCCGCCTGGTCGTCGGTGGCAACGACCCGCTGCTGGTGGCCGGCGAGGTCGCCAAGGTCGTGGTGGTCGGCGTGTTGGCAGCGTTCATGGTTGCCGGTGGTCGGCGCGTCGTGGATCTCGGAATCCGGTTCGTTCGCCGCACTTCGATACGCGAGGAGCTGCACGAGGCCATCGGATCAGCCGTTGCGCGCTCCGGCGCATACCTGCGTCGCACGCTCGCCGTGGGTCTCGTGCACGGCCTCGTCGCCGCACTCGTGTCATGGGCGCTCGGACTTCCCGGGCCGATCTCGATCGCCGCTTGGGTCGCGGTCGCGTCGACCATCCCCATTCTCGGTGGTCTGCTGGCGTGGCTGCCGATCGTCGGATTGGCCGTCGTCAACGATGTGCCGCCCGCGATCGCAATCCTGCTGGCGGCCACGTGCATCGTCGGCGATCGCCTGGCGAGGGCTCGATGGGTCCACCGTGCATTGCGGGTCGGTCCGCTCGTCGCCCTCATCGGGATCGCCGGCGGCCTGTCGTTGATCGGCGTCTCGGGCTCGCTGTTGTGCCTGTTCGTCGTGGCGTTCGTGAGCGCCTTGGCGAGCCATGACGGGAACCTCCGTGCAGCGATCACCGATCTCGTCGAGGACCCCGACGACCGGGCGGTGCCGGATGCCGCTGGACTCACGCCCGTCGACGAACCGGTCGTCGCCGAGGTCCATGGCACGGACAGCTACATCCGCCTCCGCCTTTCGGGGCGCACCGCAGCGACGGCCGCCATCGCCGTTGCGGCCGCTGTGGCCTTGTTCGAGATGGCGATGACCGCACAATCGTTGATCGTCTGGTTCGCGGTCGCCGGCTTCATCGCAGTCGGTCTCGACCGGCCGATCTCGGCGATGCACCGCTCGTGGCACCTCCCTCGCGTCGCGGGCACCACGGTGGTGCTCGGTGCGATGGTCGCACTCGTCAGCGCTGTCGTGATCCTCGGTGGACCGTCGATCACCAACTCAGCGGCCACTGTCACGAAGGACGCGCCGGAGGCCGTCCGGTCCATGGAAGCCCTGCCCATCGTCGGTCGGTTGCTGGAGAGGAATGGCGCACCGGAGAAGGTCGAGCGCTTCGTCGGGTCGCTCCCCGACCGGCTGCGCAACTCCGACGCCGTCGAGCGCGTGGCCAAGGCCGCGGGCGACGGAGTGGGCGGTGCGTTCTGGACGATCAGTTTCATGCTGGCGATCCTGTGGGATGGTCCGCGGCTGGTACGCGCGGTGCGCGACCGGGTCGCGCCGGCCAAGCGGGCTCGTATGGTTCGGTTCGGACGCGCCGCGTACACCGCGTTGTCGAATGTGGTCGCCGCGGCGGCGTTCGTCGCTGCGGTGAACGGGACCGTCGTGATGTTGCTGGCGATCTCACTCGGCATCCCACTGGCGCCGGTGTTGGGTCTGTGGGCCGCGGCATGGAACTTCATCCCCCAGATCGGCGGCTTCGTCGGAGCCCTCCCACTGGTCGCGCTCGGCTTCGGCCAGGGCCCATGGCCCGGGGTCATCGCATTGGTCGTGTTCGTGACCTATCAGGCGTTCGAGAACCACGTGATCCAACCGTTGATCGGCAGCCGCGTCGTACACGTGCCACCGCTGGTGCTGCTGATCGGGGCGCTGTTCGCCGGGGCGCTCGCCGGCTTCGTGGGGGCGCTGATGGCCGGCCCGATCCTCGGCGTCGGAAAGGTGGCGTTGAACGAGTTCCGCCACGGCGACGGACACCGCCTCGAAGACCGGACGTCCGCAGTGACTCCCGCGAATCTAGCGAGCGAGCACGTGGCGTAGCGCTGTCGTCAGCCGGTCGGCCGCGTCAGGCGTGTGATCGCTCGCCCGCCAGGCCACGTACCCGTCAGGGCGCACCAGCGAGGCGCCGGACGGGCCGATCCCGTACGCCGTCGCGAATGGCTCTGCGGCGAACTCGCCCGATCGGTCGACCAAGTCGCCGCCGACGATGTGCGACACCACGTCGACGCCGACTTGCGAGGCTGCGGCCGCCGCGGCGTCGGCCCAAGCCGCGCCCTGCGGGCCGGCCATCAAGACGAACTCACCGACGTAGAGGTCCAGCGTCGACATCGACGTGCCGTTGTGACTCAACTCGACGTGCGGTGCTCGGGTACCGGGCAACCCGCGCGACTGGCGCGGGTCGATGTCGAGTGAGCCGTCGTCGATGTAGCCGGGATCCGGGACGACCGCGGTCGACCGGTAGCGGTTGAACTCCACGTGCATGTCGGGGATCGCCTCGTGCATCCCCTCGGTACCGAGGTCGGGGTCGGATCGCAGCACGTACCGGTTGTAGGCCTGCTCGATCGCCTGCATCCCCGCCGGCTGGCGCTCCTGGTCGTAGGTGTCGACCAGTGCGGGCCCAGCCTTGCCGTCGAGTACGAGCGCCAACTTCCAGGCGATGTTGTGCGCGTCCTGTATCCCGGTGTTGCCGCCGAACCCGCCCGTCGGGGGCATGGTGTGCGCTGCGTCGCCGGCGATGAAGATCCGCCCCTTCTGGAACGTGTCGGCGGCTTCGGCAACAGCGCGCCACTTGTCGACATCGAGTACGTCGACGCCGAGTTCGGGGTCGCCGACCGCATCGCGCACCAGTTGCACCGCCAACTCGTCCGTGACGGTGTCGGCCACGAATCGCGCGCCGGGCTGATGGATGTCGCCGACCGTGAAGACCACCAGGAACCCGCCGAGACCGGTCTTCTCCAACCGGAAGAAGCCGCGCACCCGCGGGTTGTTGACGTAGATCACGCCGAGGTTGCGGCCGCGCAGCGCGGCCGAACAATCGGCCCGGAAGTAGATCGTCACGCTGCGCGACATCAAGCCGTGCCCGATCATCGTGATGCCGAGGCTCTCTCGGATCGGGCTGCGGTTGCCGTCGCACGCCACCATGTACTTGGCCCGGATCAATGCCTCGGTACCGTCGTTGACGTTGCGCACGGTCGCCGTCACGCCGTCGTCGTCTTGCTGGTAGCCGACCAGCTCGGTCGAGTACTGGAAGTTGGCGCCGAACTCGCGGGCCCGTTGCAGCAGGAGCGGCTCGAGGACCTGTTGGGGCATGAACAGCCGTCTCGCCGGGCTGATGTCTTCCACCCCACCGTTGATGTTGGGGATGTAGTTGGCAATCTCTCGACCAGCCAGTGTCTCGACCGCGTTGAGCCCACCGTCGGGCTCGTAGAGCTCCAGGG